>NC_014408.1:0-317500 GCF_000145295.1 Methanothermobacter marburgensis str. Marburg | reverse complement strand
TTCGAAGATGCTGTGAACTTGCAGGTGATAAGATAGTTGAGATAAGCATTGGTCTTGAAACCTGCAATGAAAAGACAAGGATGATTAAGATAAACAAGGGTTTCAGTAACAGTGACTTTGAAATGGCAGTTAACACCATCAGTGACCTTAAAAGAGATTTTAACGTCAGATCAAAGGCATACATCCTCGTAAAACCGATTCTGGTCTCAGAAAAAAGGGCTGTGGAGGAAGCCGTTTCCACCGCCATTTATGCTGAAAAGGTCGGTGTTGACCGCCTATCTTTCTGCCCATCAACAGTGCACAGGGGGACCCTTATGGAGGATCTCTGGAGAAATGGCTCATACAGACCCCCATGGATATGGAGTCTCATTGAAATAATCAACAGGACAAGAGAAAAGGTTTCAGTACCTGCCATAATGGATACATCCGGTTTCGGGACATCCAGAGGGCCCTACAACTGCAAAAAATGCAACAGGGACCTTAAGAAGTTCATAATAAGAGCAAACCTGGATCAGACTCTGGTACCCCCCTATGAATGCGAATGCAGATCACGCTGGCTGGCTGAGTTGAAGTTTTCAGAGACCACAGCATCCACAGATATAAAATACAGTGAATACAGCTAAAAATCATGGACTGATGAGCAATGATTGGCATAAGCGCTGATTTTGATCCCGTGCACCTAGGCCATGTGCGACTCATAGATAAGGGCCGGGAAATAGCGGATGAAACCGGTGATGAGGTTGTAATTTACCTGAACAGGGATTTCAGTGCAAACCACGCCCCATTTTTTGTTCCCTACGAAGCAAGGAAGGAAATGGCCCTTGAAGCAGGGGCTGACAGAGTTGTTCCTATTGAGGGACTCCACTACCGCCTGACCCTTGCATATACGGTACCAATAAGGATAGCCATGATGATAGAGGATGGTGTGGTTGACTATGTTGATGCTGCAAATGTCTCACCTGACCTCATAATCAAAAAGGCGAGGGAATTTGCATCAAGGGGTGTGTTCAGTGGTATACCCCGTGAACTCCCAAACAGGAACGTAATACGGTGGTTTGCGGTTAATGAATTCCTCTACAGCAAGTACAGACGGAAAATGAAGTTCCATATAATCCCGGAACTTACCGTTGATGGCTCAAAAATTTCCGGAAGGGAGATACGGCAGGAAATAATTGATAACAATATGGAGATACCCCCCAGTGTCCAGAGGGTTCTGCCAGAATCAACCATTAGAATTCTTGAAAGGGAAATAGAAAAGGGCAATGTACCCGGCAGGAGAAACCTTGCTGCCATAATGGAAAGAATGAATAACCTGTCCCGCGGGGAACTGATGAAAATAGCCTACCTCAATGCAGACGCCATCAACTCCATCGTGAGAAACAGGAAATATTACAGGGAAGGCCAGATATGGGCCGCCTTCCGAAAGGCCGGCTATGGTCCCGTGTTGACGAGACTTGCCATGAGTTCAATAGAGATGAATGTAAGGAGGGAGGAGGTAAGGGACCTCATTGAACACTACACCAGGAAGGGGTGGATTCCACCGGATCAGCGGGTGGGTAACCTGATTGATAGGGCCTGGTTTGTCTCAGAGAAGGTCATTGAGGGTATGAGTTCAGTAAGGGCAAATGAAATGTTCCTCAGGGGCAGGCCTGAAGTGAATGCCCCCTCATCCTTTGAGGCAGGGCTGAGTCTGAGAAAGCATGAGGTCAGGAGCATAAGGGACGGAATGGATGCCCACATCTACGTTGACCAGAACGATATTCTATCCTGCCAGATAAGGAACGGTATCAAGATAAAAAGTCCACTTCACCTTTCAGCCCAGATGGCAACCTATCTTAGACTCGTAATAGACTCACATATAATACCGTTCCATGCGACGATAAGAAAAAGGAAGAAGGGATTCAGAGCCCTTGTGAAAATCAATTAACCTTCCACAGATACATATCGATTCAGTGCGTAATCACTGCGAAAATCAATTAACCTTCCAATCCTGGGATATCTTTAACTTTATCTCTCCTCTCAACAACAGGGCATTTCCAGTCCCTGCAGAATGTCATCACTATTATCCCTGAATCCGTGGTTATGTAGATTCTCCAGCATTTATCATCATAGGTACTGAATTCCACATCAACAACCCTTTTCCCGACAAGTTCCATGAGGTTTGCGGCACATTCGCTTTCAAGGTCTGAGTTCATTTCCCCACCATTTGGATATTATATTTCTACCTGTTTATATCTGCATCGTCACGTGGTGGCTGATATTTCCCTGCCGCCAGTCTAAGGAGGTTCCTGTAATCAGCATCAGATGGGACATCAATTTCATTGAGCCTTTCAAATACCCTCATGGTACATGATGGCATCGCAGGTTCAATAACCTCCTCGAGCATGCTCTGAACCTCCTTCATCTCCTCATATCTCCTTCCTGCATGGATTATGGAACTCCTCAACCTCGAAATCGTGGATTGCCTGAAATCAGCACCCTCAGTGTACTCAAACACCTCAATGACATCCTCTTCAAGGCCCATTATGTGTGCTGAAAGGAGTGTCTCCCAGATAAGCGCTGAAACACCCTTCGTGTAGCTGCTCCTCAGCATCTTGATTGCCGATGCATCACCGGGCCTCTGGCCACGGACTTCAATGTTCAATCCATACCTGTTAAGTTTCATGAAATCCTCCGCGCCTTCACCCGCAGCTATTATAAGCACACCTGCTCCCTTCCTCCGGACACTCCCCATTATGGCGGCGTCAGCGAATCTGCCATTTTTTATGAATGAGCTGGCTTTCCTTACCGTCCCGGGTGCGATGTTGTTCATATCAACGAAAACCCCCCTTACATGTTCTCCTGCCTCCTTTGCCGCCTCAACGGCCACCGCAGGGGTGACAGCCGATATGACAATATCTGCAGAATAGACCTCTTCCGGGGGTACATCACCCACACCCGCTTCCCCTGCAAGTTTCACAGTCCTTGTGCTCCTGCCCTCAAGGGAGGTTACAACATCAACACCCTCCTCCCTGAGCCTGGAGGCGAGGGTATACGCCACCTCCCCAAAACCTATGAATCCTACCCTCATGATTATCACCTGAGATTCCTATACTGTAACTGCGCATTTTTCATCCAATCAGCTGGTAAAGCATGTAGATGCCTGCAGCTATTATCATTGAACCTCCAAATTTTCTCAGATCCCCTGTCCTTTCCATGAATCTTTTAAATGGCTGCTCTGCCATTAAAACCAGGGCGATAAGTACTGCTGATAAACCTGCAGTGTATAGAAGCATGTTAAGAATAAACCTTCCTGTTTCCAGGGCAGAGTATGCTATAACCGTTACCAGGTATGGGCTGTAGCATGGTGACCAGGCAAGGGCTGTGAGGAAACCAAGAAGAAGGTGATTTTCGGTGGATGGAACCCTGAATGAAAAGAGGGGTTTCTCAGATAGAAGCCAGACGCCCATGAGTATTATCACAATGGATGCGGGTATGCGCAGATAGAGGAGGTAATGGTTTACGGCTGCTGTGAATACGGCTGTTAACAGTATCACAGAGAGAAATACTGTGGCAAAACCGGCTGAAAAAAGTGAAATCTGTTTTTTATCCCCCATAACTGCCTCAAAGAACAGTACTGGTACTACAGGGATTATGCATGGGGATAGGGCTGAAAATATCCCTGCAGCAAATGATAGGATATATTCATGCATGACCTTACCCCAGATATGAGATGAACTCCTCAGGGGACATGTATCCCTCCCTTCTTCCTATCTCGCCTCCTGAGGAATCCAGTATGATTGTGGTTGGAACAACATAGACTCCATAACTTGATGCAGCCGATGGATCGGAGTCCACATCAATCTTTGCTGCAATGTAGTTCTCTGAAATTTTTCCTAGAACATCCTGGTTCTGCAGGGTTTCCTCTTCAAGTTTACTGCAGGATGGACACCATGATGCAGAGAATATAAGAATTACCCTCTTATTCTGCTTTGAAGCCTCATCTATGGCTTCCTGAGGACTTTTATACCACCGGAACTCCCTGTTCTGGGCCTCATTTTTCTGTGGGGTGTTATGCGGCTGGGTTGAGTAGATCAGAAGCACCACCATCAGCCCCAGCAGAACACCAGAAATGACCCATTTCCTAATCACATCCATCCTACCACCAGCATCTTATCAAATGTAAGAGTTAATTACATCCACTTACGGCATCGTACCGCCTAAACATAAAGATCAGAGTTTCACAGCCGCGTTATCACCCTTATCAACACCAAGGTCCCTTGCAATTGCATGACACTTCGCATTTAGAAGACAGAAAACTTTTCCTTGGGTATCTATCTCTGTAAGGCCCTCATAGTTACCCATACCCTTGGCTATCACAACCCCGGCCCCCTCAAAGATCCTCCGGAAGTCCTCTGATACGTCACTTTGGACCATTCCAACGGAGTCCGTGCCTGTTGTTACGATCTCAGCCACCTCATGGAGGCCCGCTTCAATGGCATCCTCCATGCATGCGTCGTTGAGGATGGGCTTGCCCTTAACTGCAACCTTCACATCAGCCCCATACTCCCCAATCTTTTCAATGAGGGGCCTGTCAAAGAGTATCTCACCGGTATTATCCAGGAGATAAAGGACCTCTGAGGCATCCTCAAGTTTTTTCTCAAGTAAGGGCACATGATTTATTCTGAGCGGGGCCTTCAGTGAATCCTCAATCCCCTGATCATGGTTGAAGTCAAGTCCAAGGGCGCCGAAGTCTATTATGTTTCCTGTTATTGCAACCTTAACATGGCTTTCCAGGTCGCCGTGTTTCTGGAGGTACTCCTCAACAAGCGGCAGGAATCTGGATGCGATCTCATTGCACCGCCTCTTCTCCATGTGGTAGGGGTCCTCAGAACCTGTCATATCCTTTATGAGTCTGTGAATTGCTGTTCCGAGTTCATTTGATACCTGGCCCTTCCTGAATCTTTCATTAAGGAGTTCAACTACCTTCACCATCACCTGGAGTTTGAGGTCCTCGTCATCTGTTGCAAGGTCAAGGGCCTCCCTTGCCTGCCGCAGGAAGCACGGCGCGCATTCATAGTATACCTTCATCTCCAAACCCTCGCCTAACCCCCATAGATCACACGTATTATCTCAATAATATCCCCATCAGATATTTCCTCTTCCTCTATCACTATCTCGCTGTTCCTTTTAACAACGGCGGTCTCCAGTGGGATCTGGAGTTCTTGGAGGATGTCCTTAATCTTCTTTGTTTCTTCAGATTCCATTACCCTTTTCCCATCATCTGTAATCACTGTGAACTTCACCTTCATTCACCCCTAATTCGTTTATAAATGTGCATGCCTTACATAACCTGCCTGATGAGGGCTCACCGCAGATTAAACACGTCCCTGATTTCCTGCCACCATGCATATCCTTTATAAGGCTCTCCTTTATTTTATCAAAGCCCCTGAGGGTGGAGTACATTATAGTGGGACGTTTCACAGATATCTGCTTCAGGAAGTCACCTATTTCCCTTCGGAATGAGCCCGATGCGTAGGGGCAGCCTGCAAGGTGGACGTCAAGGCCCCTTGCAAGGACGTACAGTCCAACCTCCCTTTCAGGTATCTCCCTGAGGGGTTTGATCTTTGGTATGAACCTTCCGCCTGCGGTTGATGTCACGGGACCTATCCTTGTGAGGTTTTCAAGGTTCCCCTCAAGATAATTCATGACTATTGCCTGGCACTCGTCGTCCAGGTTGTGGCCTGTTGCTATCTTTGTTGCCCCACTCTTCCTGGCCTCCCTGTTAAGTATCCAGCGTCTGAAAACTCCACAGTATGTGCATGCCCCCCTTGAGGGGTTTTTCATGATCTCATCCAGTGTTATACCTGCATAATCCTTCAACTTTACAACCCTGTGGGGTATGCCCCTCTCGGCACAGAACCTCCCTGCAGCCCTGATTCCATCCTCCCTGTAACCTGATATTCCCTCATCGATGGTTACAGCCTCAAGTTCTATTATGTTTCTGTTCCTGAGTTCATCGAGGATGTCGGTGACCATGACACTGTCCTTTCCGCCTGAAAGCCCCACAAGGACCCTGTCGCCCCTTTCTATAAGACCATACTTCCTTATATCCTTCATCACCTTCTTTCTGGTGGTCTCTATGAAGCATTCACCGCAGAGCATCTGTCCAGAGTATTTTCTGTTTATTATGACCCTTTCTGATCCACATCTGGTGCACTGCATCTAAACTCTCCCTTATGTGTAAAAATAAGTTATAACTCATTTAATTAACGCTGACCATTTTCAAATAGCGCCGCCCTCTCAAAGAGTTCAAAATCCTGAACATAGCCTTTACCTGTTCTCAGGGCTATCTCTGCCTTCTGTAATTCTGCTCCAAGGTAGGCTGCATGTTCAAGTCTGCTTACAAGTTTTCTATTTATAATCTCCTCATATAACCTTTTGGCGCTATCTGATGTGAAGGCAATTACCGGCTCTGTTCTATCATAGAGTACGGCCTTTATCCTGCCATCATCAACCATGATCTTGAAGCTGCCGCACCTATCTC
This sequence comes from Methanothermobacter marburgensis str. Marburg, assembly GCF_000145295.1. Taxonomy (NCBI): domain Archaea; kingdom Methanobacteriati; phylum Methanobacteriota; class Methanobacteria; order Methanobacteriales; family Methanobacteriaceae; genus Methanothermobacter; species Methanothermobacter marburgensis. The sequence continues at coordinate 310,974 of NC_014408.1, read as the reverse complement.
TTACGAACTTCATGCCCCCTTCAGCCTCAATGGTGGGTACGCTGATTTCCTCAACTATGCCGCCGGGCTTTCTCTTATCCTTGAATAGTACAAGGTTTATTCCAAGGTCCTTGGGTACAGAACCCCTGTGTTTAGCCAGGAACATCATCTTTGATGCCACTGAGAGTTCATAAACACTTCCAAGTGCTTTTCCGCTCTCCTCTGGAGTGAAGAGTATGCCCACACCAAGTTCCATTCCAAAACCGGCGAGAAGTGCATTCACACCTGTGGAGTCAGCGTCGATGAGTTCAGTTACGTTTCCAACACCAAAGAACAGAGGGTCGGGGTTTCTCGCGGCGTACATTCTGCATGCCATCACAGATTCGACTATGCTCCTGCTGTTCACCGGATCAAGCACAGGGTCAGCTATGACATCTATACCCCTGCATTTTCTTTTGAGTTTCTCCAGGGCCTCAACCCTCTCCTCAACCGTTTCAGGAACCCATCCCTCACTGTAGTCTGTTGGAAGGATCACTGCAGGTACACCTTTTTTTCTGAGTGACTGTAGAACTTCCCTGTAGTTTCCAAGATCCAGGCTCAGGATCATGTCGACACCGCAATCTACTGCAGACTCAATTTCAGTGGGGTTGAGACTATCCACGCTGAGGGGTGCGTTAGGGGCAGCTGAGCGTGCAGTTTCGATTATTTCAGGGAGCAGCTCTGAGTTGTCCTCGCCAGCCAGCATTCCCAGGTCAATCATGTCTGCGCCACTTCTCATAAAGTATTCAATCCTTTCCCTGAGTTTACCTTCTTTCAGGAGGATGGGAGCATTGGCAACCTCTGCAAGGACCCTCATTGGGAAGTCCCTGCCCGTTGGAAGGTTACCTATGAGTATGTTTTCATCCCTCTCCAGCAGCGCCTCTCTACTTCTGGTATCATTCTCAAAGTCCTCTATGAACTGAAGGGCCCTACGCATCTGCTCCTCCTCAATGAGCCTGTCGGCTGGTTTCATTGTGGAGAGTTCAAGTTCATCAAGCATATCAAGAACTATGGGGAGGTCAGCAGCGTCTGTGGGTCCCTTATAGGCAGGTATGCCTGTTTCTTCCCCTACCACATTCACGTCCTTGGGTATGAGGCCAGGTATGATTATCATGTCGGGTGCCCCATCCGAAAACTTAATCTTCTGGATTTCAGATATTATCCTGCGTGGTGTTAAAAAGGCCGCTATGGGAGTGTTAACCACGTGAACATGAATCTCATGGCTTGAAGCTGACACTGCCTCCCTCACAATCCCTGATGCAAGTTTTCCTGTGATTATAAGGACTTTCATTTCATTACCCCTATTAATTTTAATTGACCAACATGTATATATATTAAAAATTTATAATGATTAACAATGAGAAATGGAGGTAGACTATGATCGAAATTCGCTTTCATGGACGCGGTGGCCAGGGCGCTGTTACAGCGGCAGAGATTCTAGCTAAAGCTGCCTTTGAAGACGGTAAATACTCACAGGCCTTTCCATTCTTCGGTGTTGAGCGTAGAGGCGCTCCAGTTATGGCTTTCACACGAATTAATGATGAGCCCATCAGGAGAAGGTATCAAGTTTACAATCCCGATTATGTTGTTGTTCTCGATGAGGGACTTGTTGATGTGGTTGACGTATTTTCAGGCTTAAAGGAGGATGGTGTGGTTTTACTCAATACTGCAGGCACCTTCACCTCAGAGAACGCCAAGATCCACACCATTGACGCCACAGGCATAGCCCTTGAGAACCTTGGAAGACCAATCGTTAACACCGTAATGCTCGGGGCATTTGCAGGTGTAACCGGTCTTGTAAGCATAGATTCACTCATAAAGATTATCAAAGAAACATTCCCCGGGAAGATTGGGGATAAAAACGCAGAGGCTGCAAGGATAGCCTATGAAAAAATGAAACACTCAGGGTGAATATAATGGAATCACTTGGAGCAACCGTCAAAGAACCAGGAAGCACCCGTAAAAACAAGACGGGGAGCTGGAGAACATTCAAACCATTCCTTGATAAGGATAAATGTATAGACTGTGATAACTGCATCCTTTTCTGTCCCGAAGGCTGCATAGATAAGGAGCATGAGATTGACTACGATTACTGTAAGGGATGCGGGATATGCGCAGAGGAATGCCCTGTTAAGGCAATTAAGATGGAGAGAGAAAAATAGGAGAGACTCTAAATGGTTCTTAAGGTTATATCCGCAAATCAGGCCGTTGCAGAAGCAGCAAAACTTGCAAAGCCAAAGGTCATCCCTGTTTACCCGATAACACCCCAGACCTCAATATCAGAGTACCTTGCAAAATATGTGGCTGATGGTGAACTCGATGCCGAGTACATAAGGGTCGAGTCAGAGCACAGCGCCATGAGCGCATGCGTGGGTGCATCAGGTGCAGGTGTGAGGGTTTTCACAGCAACATCATCCCAGGGCCTTGCACTCATGCATGAGATAGTATATGCTGCAGCCGGACTCAGGAACCCCATTGTCATGGCAAATGCCAACCGTGCCCTATCAGCCCCACTCAGTATATGGAATGACCAACAGGATTCGATAGCTGAAAGGGACTCTGGATGGATGCAGATATACGCAGAAAGTGGGCAGGAAGCCCTTGACTCAGTTCTGCTGTCCTACAGGGTTTCAGAGGACAGGGACGTTCTCCTTCCAAGCATGGTCTGTCTGGATGGTTTCATACTGACACACACCGTGGAACCCGTGGACATCCCATCACAGGATGAGGTTGACACATTCCTGCCAGAATTCCAGCCACAGGCAGTACTTGACCCTGACGAACCAATGTCACTCGGTACATTCACCGATCCAAACTATTACATGGAGGCACGCTATGAGGTAGAAAGGGCAATGGAGAGGTCAAGAAAGGTTATTGCAAAGGCCTGTCAGGAATTCAGTGAAATGTTCAGGCGAGAATACGGATTCGTTGAGGATTACCGCTGCGAAGATGCTGAAATAATCCTGGTGGCCATGGGCTCAGTCTGCAGCACCCTGAGAGAGGTTATTGATGATATGAGGGATGAAGGCAAACCCGTGGGGCTCCTGAAGGTGAGGATACACAGGCCATTCCCTGCTGAGGAGATTAAAAAGGCAGTCAGTAATGCCCATAAGATTGCTGTTCTGGATAAAAATATAACTTTCAGTGTTGGTGGTGCTCTCCACACCGAATTAAAGGCCCTGCTACCCGACAAGGAGGTTTACGGGTTCATTGTGGGCCTCGGTGGAAGGGACATAACACCTGAACACATCATGGAAATCGTCAGAAAGACAGAAAACCCTGAAAGGACTGTCAGCTGGATCGGACTTAAGGAGGAATCACAATGAAAATACCTGAAGAAGAATTCCTGGCCCCTGGACACCGTGGATGTGCAGGATGCGGTGCTACAGTGGGTGTCAGACTTGCTCTCAAGGTTCTCGGAAAAAACACCGTTGCGGTCTCATCAACAGGATGCCTTGAGGTTATCACAACCCCCTACCCTGAAACAGCCTGGGAGATACCATGGATCCATGTTGCATTTGAAAACGCTGCCGCGGTTGCATCAGGCGTTGAGAGGGCCCTCAGGGCCAGGGGCAGGGGTGAAGTTAACGTTGTGGCATTCGCCGGTGATGGTGGGACAGCAGATATCGGACTTCAGTCTCTATCAGGTGCAATGGAGAGGGGTCACAACATAATATACATCTGCTATGACAACGAGGCCTACATGAACACAGGTATACAGAGGAGTGCGTCAACACCCTACGGTGCATCCACCACCACATCACCACATGGAAAGGAGAGTTTCGGTGAGGACAGACCCAAGAAAAACATGCCCCTCATAATGGCGGCTCATGGTGTCCCCTACGTTGCAACAGCATCAATATCATACCCCGAGGACTTCATGGAGAAGGTGAGAAAGGCAAGGGACATTGAGGGTCCAGCCTACATACACCTGCATCAGCCATGCACAACAGGGTGGGGCTTTGATCCCTCAAAGACGGTGGAACTCGGAAGACTCGCTGTTGAAACCGGTTCCTGGATACTCTACGAGATAGAGGACGGTGACTTCCGCGTAACCTACAGGCCAGTTCAGAGAAAACCCGTTGAAGAGTACCTGAACGCCCAGAAAAGGTTCAGGCACCTCACAGAGGAACAGAAGGCAAAGATCCAGGAATACGTTGACAGCGTGTGCCAGGAGCTCAGGATATAACGGGGGATTGAATTGCAGAAGATCATCATTCAACCGGAACTCTGTGACGGCTGCGGGGACTGTGAGGAGGCCTGTAAGAAACTCTACGGCGCCTCAAGGATAATGATAAGGGAACTTGAGGGCCTCTATTACCCCATCATATGCCAGCAGTGCGAGGACGCCCCCTGCAGGACAGTGTGCCCAACAGATGCCATCCAGGACGAGGTTGACCCTGAGAGGTGCATTGGCTGCGGACTTTGCATGCTGGTATGCCCCTTTGGAGCTGTTGTCATGGAGGATCGGAAGGCCCAGAAATGCAGCCAGTGCCCTGACCTTGACACGCCGGCATGTGTTAAGGCCTGCTCAAGACGGGCTCTGAGCGTCGTGGACACCGAGAAACTGAAACTTGAAAGGCAGAAGGAGTTCGTATCCAGAATGTCAGGTATAGGGAAGGGCCAGAAAGGGACTGATATCCTCAGCATACTGACAGCGAAGAGGAAGGCCCGGCAGAAGCTTGAATAGGTGGAATTCCATGAGAGAACTGGTTTCAAATCCGGAACTGTGCGATGAGTGCATGAAGTGTGAGAGGATATGCCCCAGGAACGCCATACGGGTCATTGATGGTGTCCCCATATTCTGCATGCACTGCGCACCTGAAAGGGCCCCCTGCCTCAACATATGCCCGGAGGATGCCATAGTTGAGGTGGATGGTGCAGTTGTTATCCTTGAGGATAAATGCATTGGATGCGGTCTCTGCCGGGACGCGTGCCCCATTGGTGCCATAACCATCAATGAGAGGGGTGTTGCAGTGAAATGTGACCTCTGTGTTGATCGTGAGAAACCCCTCTGCGTCATGGTATGCCCCAAGAAGGCCCTCAGTGAGAGTTCAGAGGATATTATGGCTGCCAAGAGGGATAAGATAACAGGGGAATTCAAACGTCTCAAAAATCTCATGAGATACTGACCAAACTATTTTTTGGGTGATTCCATGATCAGGCAGGAGATGGTTGAGGAGACAGTGTGCCGTCTGTTCAGGGAGGCCGTTATCAGAATCCCTGATGATGTCACCCTTGCACTGAAAAAGGCCTACCTCAACGAGGAGGACGAGATAGCCCTCCTGAACCTCAAGGCCATCCTTGATAACATTGAACTTGCAAGGAAGATGGAGGTACCTGTATGTCAGGATACAGGGCTCCCCATAGTGTTTGTGAGGATGGGGAACGTTGAGGTTGAAAACCTCTACGGGGGTATAGTTGCAGGGGTTGAGAGGGCCACACAGGAGGTCCCCCTCAGACCAAACGTTGTTGACCCACTCACAAGGGAGAATACCGGGACAAACACAGGGCATCTGATTCCACAGGTGGATGTTGAAATTGCAGAGGACCTTGATGGACTTGAAATAACGGTATTCCCCAAGGGTTTCGGATCAGAGAACAACAATGCGCTCCTAATGGGGCTTCCAGGTGATGGTGCTGAAGGTGTCAGGGACTTTGTTGTTGAGACCGTCCTCAGAGCCGGTGGAAAACCCTGCCCACCCGTGATTGTGGGTGTGGGAATCGGCGGCTCATCAGACCTTGCAATGAAACTTGCAAAGAAGGCCCTGCTTGGAAGGGTGGGGGAGAGAAACCCTGTAAAAGAACTCGCATCCCTTGAAGAGAGCATACTTGACTCGGTAAATGAAGCAGGCTGTGGCCCAATGGGTATGGGTGGTAAAACAACGGCACTCGATGTTAAGATAAGGACCGCCCATACACACACCGCCGGGCTGCCGGTGGGTGTCTGCATACAGTGCTGGGCCGCGAGGAGAGCCACAGCCACCATCAGGGACGATTGATCACAGATGAAGGGCCTTTTACTGGCAGATCGGCACTTCATGCAGAATCTGTTCCATTGGCTCTCCTTCCACCATATCCATTGACATTCTGCAAGGCATTTCATGCGATCTTTGCATTTCTTTTCATCAACTTAACCCTCAGAACTGAAAGTAGATGATGCCCTAAGAAGGCCCTGCTGTCACCAGCTGCAAGGGTGAGGTCAATTCCCGCAGTACCCGCATGTTTTCAGCTCTTAAAATTCCAGGGTAGAGCAGCATGCAGGTTCCGCGCCCGGCTGGGACCGAACCTGCCGTGCTGAAACTCTGCGCCCATAATATAAATTCCAGCAGACACCATAGAGCCTATGTAGAGAAAATTGAAAAGATAAAATGGGCTGGCTGTCATGAAAATAGAAAAAGTGCCAGTGCTAGAAACAAAGAGAAGATTATGAATGGAATAACCGTCTGGATGTGATCATGGCTTTTCACAGGTTATCATGAAAATTGTTCTATCTGCAATGCTAACAGCCCTGTCACCAACCCTCTCAAGGAATCTTGCTATGAACAGAAGGTTAACAAGGTAGGATATTGCCTCCTTATCCTCAAACATGCTCGCTGTTACATGCTCCAGTGTCTGGTCAAAGAGGTCATCCACCTTATCATCGTCGTGCCGAAGTTCCCTTGCCATGTCCATGTTCTGGTCCAGAAATGCATAGATTCCCTTGGATAGCATCATCTGGACAAAGTCAGACATGTGTTTGAGGTCCTCCAGAGGTTTTCGGGGTATCTCCTCATCCTTAAGTTTCTCAGCTGCCTCTGCGATATTTGCTGCGAGGTAACCTATCCTCTTAAGGTGGCTTCCGACCTTGATACATGCCTCTATGAATCTGAGATCACGTGCAACTGGCTGTTCAGATGCTATTAAACTTATTGATTTTCTTTCAAGGTGGAAAACCATTTCATCAATTATCTTACTGTTTTTGATGACCTTCTCCTTCTTATCATCATCGTATTCCATCAGGAGGTCGACTGCAATCTTATGCGTCTTCAGGGTTTTCTGGGAAACTTCCTCCATGTCCTTTCTGAGGTCCTTAAGCTTTTTGCGGAAGAGTATCCGCGGATATTTCTTCTCCATCTAAAAGTCCTCCTTGGATTTATAGTCATTGATAAGTCTTTCAATTGAATCATCACTTGGAACCCTTATCCTGTACCTTTCAAGGAGCTCATCCCTTGAGGAGACATCCATGAACATCTCATTGATTATTATATCTGCCTCAAGGGGTATTGAAAGTTTTGATTCATCGTTGAGTTCAATGAGTGTGCTGAAGAGGTCCCCATCAGCCTCATAAACCTCAATGATTGAATCATCACCTATTTCTATTTTCTCCATTGCCTTGTGGCTGTGTGACTCCTCAAGTGTGTTGAGGTTGAGGTGCCAGGCCCCCACTATCATCCCCTTCATTATGAAGACTATGGCCTCACTTTCACCGCTTAAAATCCTGATATAAGAAAACTCAGGGATTGATGAACTCCTGAGGGCCCTGTAATCCATTTTTTTAGGGTTATCAAATGGCAGCCACATTAAATCCCCCCCCAAACTATTTCATGAGTACGCTGTAGAATACCTTGTGATGTATAACCCTCTTACCCACTATAAGGTATGCTATCCTGTCATCCATCCCCATGACATGGTGCCCCATACTGAGAAGGTTCCTTGCAACCAGAACCAGGTTACCTGACTCCATGAACTCCCCCTGCGAATCATGGAGCTGGTTATAGAATTCCTGCAGCTGAAGATAATTCTTGGTGGACCTCTTGAGTAGCTGTATGTCCCTGTTCATGAGGGCTCCAAGGGCGTCATTTATCATGTCCTGGATGGTCTGTGACATGAACTCAATGTGGGGTGGTATGACGGTGTCGGTGCTGTCAATGGCATACCTTGCAATGTAGGCTGAGAGTATGTTTATCCTTTCAAGTTCAATTGATGTTCTCAGTATGGCAGAGGCGAGTCTGAGGTCCTTTGCTACAGGCTGGTGGAGCCCAATGATTTTGAGACAGTCATCCTCTATTCTGTAGCTCTCCTCATTAACAGCTGATGTTTCCTCTATTATCCTTTCAGCGGTTTCAACATCCTTCCTAATATAGCTGGCTACAGCGTTCCTGACCCTCTCAGATGTCACATTACCATATTCAACAGCCTCATTCAGCACCTTTGAAAGTTTGTTTTCAAGGATAACACCAATCAATTACTTCACCACTCAAGCTTTTCATCCGAACCTTCCTGTAATGTAGTCCTCGGTCCTCTTATCCCGGGGTTCTATGAATATCTCCTCAGTAAGCCCGCTCTCAACTATTTCACCGTGCAGGAAGAACGCCGTGTACTTTGAGACCCTTGTTGCCTGCTGCATGTTATGGGTGACTATGATTATTGTGTAATCCCTCTTCAGCTTGTGAATGAGGTCCTCTATCTTGGTGGTGGATATCGGGTCAAGGGCTGAGCATGGTTCGTCCATCAGTATGACCTCTGGCTCTATTGCTATGGTCCTTGCGATGCAGAGTCTCTGCTGCTGACCACCTGAAAGACCAAGGGCGGACTTATCAAGCTTATCCTTAACCTCGTCCCAGAGTGCCGCTGCCTTGAGGCTCTCCTCCACTCTTTCCTCTATGAAGTCCCTGTCATCGTAGCCGTGAACTCTGAGTCCGTAGGCCACGTTCTCAAATATTGACTTTGGGAAGGGGTTGGGCTTCTGAAAGACCATGCCAACCTTCTTCCTGAGCTCCACAACGTCCATCTGGGGGTCATAGATGTCCACGCCATCAAGGTATACATGTCCCTCGTGTCTGAACCCCGGGATGACGTCGTTCATCCTGTTGAGTGTCCTGATGAATGTGGACTTCCCACAACCTGAGGGCCCTATCAGGGCCGTGACGGTGTTTTTTGGAATCTTCAGGTTCACATCCTTGAGGATGTGTGCCTCGTCAAAGTAAACGTTGAGGTCTTCAACTTCAATTCTGTACATAAGATCACCTATCTTCCCATCATCTTCCTTCTGTATCTATCAACAAGAGTGTTCGTGAGAACCGTGATGAGGAGCACGATTATTACGAGGACCGCTGCGGTTCCATATGCATTTTTGAGTGAAAGCCCCTCTGTGGCTATTATATAGAGGTGGAGTGGTAGGGGTCTTCCAGGGTCAAATATGGAGATGGGCATTGCAAGCGCCGATCCAACAACAAACATTACCGCTGCCGCCTCTGATATCGCCCTTGCCATTCCAAGTATAACTCCTGTGGTTATACCTGGCAGTGCTGCAGGTACAACGACACGGTAGATGGTCTCCCATTTTGTGGCACCCAGTGCCAGGCTCCCCTCCCTGTATGACTGTGGGACGGTCTCAATGGACACCTGGGAAACCTGGAAGATTGTTGGAAGGGCCATGAGTGCCAGTACAAGGCCCCCTGAAAGGATTGACCATCCGAGACCCAGGAATACAACGAAGAATGCCAGGCCAAAGAGACCGAATACTATTGATGGTATGGAGGCCAGTGTCTCTGCACCGAACTTTATGAGCTTCACTATCCTTTCCTCTGTGGCGTATTCAGCCATGTAAACAGCCGCACCGACACCAAGTGGAGTTGCGATTATTCCTGCGATGAGGGTAACGTATATGCTTGATACGATCATCGGAGCTATCCCGCCTGCCCTTCCCGAGTCAATGGGTTCAGACAGCAGGAATTCTGGGGTCAGTGCTGGAAGGCCCTTGAGTATTATGTATCCTATTATAACAATCAGGATGAGTATTGTTACAAGACCTGATGCCCACAGCACTCCTGTCATGATCTTCTGACTGGTTTTTGGTGATATTATCCTGAAAGACATTTTGAGCCTCCTAGAGGTATCCTCCACCTATAACGATCTTTTTCTTGTAATGGAAGTAGTTTGCAACAACCAGCAGGATCATTATCAGCACGAAGAGTATGATGGCTGTTCCGAAAAGGGCGCTGTAGTGAAGTCCCGTTGCATATCCCATTTCAAGTGCTATGTTGGATGTGAGGGCCCTTACAGGGTCCAGGATGGATGATGGTATCTGTGTAACGTTTCCTGCAACCATTATAACGGCCAGGGTCTCACCTATGGCACGGCCCATACCCAGTATGATGGATGTTATTATACCGGGAATTGCTGCGGGGAAAATGACCCTGCGTATGGTCTGCCAGTGGGTTGCTCCCAGTGCAAGGGATGCCTCCTTGTACTCGAGGGGTACTGACCTTATGGCGTCCTCTGATACACTTATGATTGTGGGCATGATCATGACCGTGAGTATGAGTGCTGCTGTGAGCATTCCAAAACCCGTGCCCCCTATGTTGGCCCTCACATAGGGTACCAGAACTATGAGACCAAAGAATCCGTATACCACAGAGGGTATTGCTGCAAGGGTCTCTATCACGGGTTTAAGGATTTTACGCATTATCTCAGGGGCCACCTCTGCCATGAATATAGCGCATAGGATTGATAGTGGAACCGCTATTGCAAGTGAGAGGAGAGTGATGCAAAGGGATCCAACTATCATCGTGAAGACGCCGTACTTACCATCAGACGGTGCCCAGTCCATTCCGAATATGAAATTTATCACACCATAGTCCTGGAATATCGGGATTCCCTCACGGAATATGAAGGTTATTATGAGCAGTATAGCGATTATTGAGAAGATCGCCGTTACAAAAAGACCCTTCTCAATGAGATTTTCCCTTGTCTTGCTGATCATTTTTTACCTCCTAGGTATCATCTGAGACATTTGCTATTGCAGGGACAACCTTCTGGCTCCTGACAATCGCCTGTCCCTCCGGTGAAAAGACCCAGTCAATGAAGTCCTTCACAACCCCCACAGGTTCCCCCCTGGTTATGAATTCAAATGGAACAACAAGGGGATAGGAACCATCGGCCACTGTGGTCTCAGAGGGGGTTATTCCGTTCACCTCAAGTGCCTTTACATCTGAACTCATATGGGCCATTGAGACAAAACCCACAGCATAGGGGTCACTCTTTATCGCCTGTTTAACGGATTCCGTGGACCCCTGGACAATTGCATCTGACCTTATCTTTTCATCCTTCATTACAAGTGATTTGAATGAGCTTCTGGTTCCTGAGCCCTCCTCACGTACTATAACATGTATCTCGGCATCTGGGCCTCCAACCTCTTTCCAGTTACGGATCTTCCCGCTGAAGATATCTCTCAGCTGTTCTGTTGTGAGGTCATCGACAGGGTTCTGGTGGTTGACAGCTATAACTATGCCATCCTTCCCTATAACATATTCCTTAAGCCCATCCTTCTCATCGGATTTGAGGGCCTTTGAACTTGTTCCTATATCAACAACCCCCTGCTGTACTGTCCTTATACCCATCCCAGAACCCCCGCCCTGGACGTTTATCCTGACATTTGGGTGGTCCTTCATGTATTCCTCGGCGAGTTTTTCAGCAACTGGCTGTACAGAGGTTGAGCCTGCAATTTCAATTCTCTCATAATCTGAACCAGGTTTGATCATGAAGTATGCGAGTGCGATGATAATGATTAGTATGAGAATGTTTCGTGGTTTTACATCCATCTCCATCACCTTCAGTTATCGATTTCACCTATTGGTTAATAAAGTTCACTGAAGGTGACGGAAAGAAAAAATTGTGGTTTTAATTAAAAACCACTAGGCCTTTGCTGGGACCACCTTTTCTGATTTGACTATTGCCTGTCCTTCTGGGCTGAGGACCCAGTCAATGAAGTCCTTGACTGCTCCCTGTGCGCTGCCCTTGACCAGGAAGAGGAATGGCCTCTGTATCTTGTATGATCCATCTGCAACTGTCTGTTCAGATGGGGTCACACCATCAATCTTTAGGGCCTTCACTGTTTCGTCGAGGTTTGCAAGTGATATGAAACCTATGGCGTTTGCATCCTGCTTAACAGCCTGCTTAACAGCCTCTGTTGAACTTTCAACTATGGCGTCCTTCTTTATCTTGGTTTCCTTACCCATCACAATTTCTTCGAAGGCCTTTCGGGTTCCAGAACCGTCTTCACGTGTTATCACTGTTATCTTTGCATCTGGTCCTCCGACCTCTTTCCAGTTGGTTATCTTTCCACTGAAAATGTCCTTCACCTGGTCCTTTGAGAGGTCTGAGACCGTGTTCTTGCTGTTTACAATTACTGCAATACCGTCCTTACCTATCATGTACTCTGTCAGACCTTTCTTCTCATCGGGTTTAAGTTCCTTTGAACTTGTTCCGATGTCTGCGGTACCATCCTGGGCGCTCTTGATTCCCACACTGGATCCTCCGCCCTGGACGTTTATCTTAACGTTGGGGTGCTTTTTCATGTATTCAGCTGCAAGTTTTTCGGCAACCGGCTGAACAGAAGTTGAACCAACAATGTCGATCTTTTCCTGCTGTCCGCCTCCTCCAAGTGCCAGGACTGCGCCAGCAATAATTACAATTGCTACGACTATTCCTATGATCAGTTTGGTGTCCATTTTATCACCTCAAACTTTACCTTGTTGTGGGAGTATTTAAAATTTACTATTTTAGTGTACTTTATTACTCATTTAGTGAACTAAATTTCGGAGGAGGAAAAATTTAATTCACATAAAGTGAATATGGGTGCACCAAATGCATTAAAATTTAAATACTCAAACTCAGATAGGGAAAGACATGATATCTGAAGGAATAATTAATGATATACTGAAGGTAAAAAATCCGAAGTGGAGGACTTCCATTACGAGGGTTGAGCCTAATCGGATTGTTACCAGGGGTTATTCTCAGGAGGATTTGATTGGTGGTGTTTCTTTTTCTGAGATGGTTTACCTGTTGATTAGGGGTGAGCTTCCTCCTGGTAATGTTGCGAGGATGCTGGAGGCTGTCCTGGTGTCTTTCTGTGATCATGGTGTGACTCCGCCCAGTACGCAGGCTGCCCGTATGATTGCCTCTGCTGGTTCTCCGGTGCATGCGTGTATTGCTGGTGGTCTTCTGGCCTTTGGTAAGAATCATGCCGGGGCTATTGAGAGGTCCATGAAGCTTTTCCAGGAGACGGTTTCAGGGTGTGAGTCTGAGGATGAGATTCCTGAGGCTGCTCTTAGGCTGGTGGATGATCATCTGCGGAGGAACCGGAAGGTGCCTGGTTTCGGGCACAGGTATCATAATGCGGATCCCCGGGCTGTGCGGCTCCTGGACCTTGCAGAGGAGTACGACTGTGTCGGCCCCCATACAAGGCTTGCGGTTGAGGTTCAGAACATACTCCTTGAGCGTAAGGGTGTCAGGATGAACGTTGACGGTGCCAACGCCGGAATACTCTCAGATATGGGTTTTGACTGGCGCACAGGTGCAGGGGTGTTCATGATAGGACGGCTTCCAGGACTCATATCCCACGTATACGAGGAAAAGGTGCGTGAACCAGCCTTCAGAAAATTCTTCGACATCGAAGAAATACACTACGACGGCGAGGAGAAAAGAATATTAGAGACAGATTACAGATCCCTTGAAGGGGCAGAACTATGCAGGACGATGAATACGAAAGAGCCCGGAAGAGAGTAGATGAACTTAAGGGATTTTACATACACCTATCTGTTTTTGTAATAGTTAACTTCACCCTTTTCCTCATAAACCTTCTTTCAAGCCCGGGCATATTGTGATTCTACTGGATAACAGCCTTCTGGGGAATAGGAGTCATATGGCACGCATTCGGCGTCTTTATTGGCGACAGGCTTCTTGGTAAGGAATGGGAAGAGAGAAAATAAAGGAATAGCTGGAGAAGAAAAAGAAATAAATTACGTGCCCTCCCTCTCACGCCTCCTGAAGCGCTCAGGTGTTGTTGTTCTCGGTATGTTCCTGTAATATTCCCCTGCAGTATCGAATATCTCAATTGAAATATCCGCTATTCTCTCAAAGGTCTTCACAACCCTTGAAAGGGATATGTAATAGGTTGAGCGTTCCTTATCCTCAAATGGTGTTTCGGCCATCTGTGTGGCCACACAGTTAAGGGCGTTCTTCTGGACCCTATGAATATCGTCCTCAAGGGACATGAGTTTTGCCTTGAGTTCAAGTTTCTCGTTGAGGAATGCGTCCATTGCTGTATTCACCATCTCAACAGCAATTGAAAACATCTCCCGGAGGTACTCCATCATCGCAGGGTCAACCTCATAGGACTCCTTAACTGCGAAGTTGGCTATTATTGCAGAGTGATCACCTATCCTTTCAAGGTCATAGGCAATCTCTGTGAATGCCATTGTCTTGCTGAACTCTGAGTAGGGGTTCATTGCTATGGCTGTATCAACAGAGGACCTCACCTTCTCGTGCATGGTGTTTGTTATGTAGTCCATCTTCAGGGCCTCATTTGCAAGGTCCTCGTCGTATTCCTCAAGGGACCTGAATGACTTCCTGAGCTGTTTGCAGACATGCTGTGCCATGTCTCTGAGTATCTCCTTGATAAAAAAGCTTCCGGCGTATTCCCGGGATGTAACCTCCTCTCCAAAAAGCTCCGGGAATTCCTCAAATTTCTTTATATCCACAATGTAGGCCCTTCTCACAACACCCTCCTTTATTAAGGGCTGGAGGAGTTTGGTAACATACCGCCTTGTTATTCCAAGCCTTTCTGCAATCTCATCCTGTGTGGATGGGTTCTCATAGAGTATAACATCTATGATTGACTTGAGTGTTGCATTTTTTGTTTTATTTTTCATTCTCCAAAGACACCTCATCTTCCATTACAATGACAACAGATTCCCTGAGTATGGATACGATCATGTAGAGGAGTGTGACTATGACCAGCACGGTTATCAGGATGTCGAACTCATAAAAAATCGACCTGTAAACCATTACCACGGGGGACTGAACATCCACAAGTCCCCTCAGGAGGACAATGAGGCCCATGAGTAATAGGACATGTCCATATGATTTCTTTATGGTCTCAGGTTGCAGGAGGGGGTAGATCCCCATCACCATGAGCCCCACCCCTATTGACCTGAAGAGGTTCCAGTCGGTTGCCTCCTCAAGTAGGTAAAATATATGCTGGGGTTTCCACTGGAAATTTCCAAGGAGGTATATTGCCTCAATTACAACTATTATAATGAGGGGTATTGCAAATACCACCCTGCTCTCAACCCTCTCTGTCTTAACATTCTTGAGTGGCTCCCTGAGGTAGTGGGAGAGAAGCTGATATAGCATTGAACCAAGAACAGCACCCATGACAGTTCCGCCCACTCCCAGCTTTGAGGTTGTGAATGCCACTATTCCTGAGATTATCCCGGCCATAAGTATATCAAATGCCTTGGTCAACGCTGCCACCTGCAGATTCTTAATGATGAAATTAAGATCATATTATGCATATTTATTTTCCCTATTAGAGAACATTATGTGTGATGATATATTAATGTTTTTATATGAAAATCAAATTAAGGGTTAAAGGGGGCCTTCTGGATGTACATATGAACATATCATGTATTCTTCATCCTCAACCTTAACAGAATAACTGGCCATTTCCCTTTTAGAACCATTCTCGGTGTTTATAAGGTCAACAGAGATCCTATCCTCATCTATCCTCAGTTGGTTATGGGAAGGGAAAGTCTCACCCCTAAGCTTCCTTGTTGTGGCTGTGCCTGAATTCAGTGTAACCATCCCTTCAATCATCCAGACATTGGGCACATGCTTATGTCCATTGAGCACGAAATCAACACCATATGAATTGAGGAGTCTGAGGAGATCGCCTGAATCCAGCAGTATGTTCCTCTCACGTCCGGTGTTTGGTATGGGTAGCAGATGGTGGTGAAATGTAACTATCTTGCATAGGTGATCAGGAACCCTTTCAAGTTCCCTTGCAAGCCATTCAAGCTGATCCATCCCTATCTGACCGTCATTTATGTCAGGTTCAGATGAATCAAGACCTATAACAGCAAATTCTGAGTCATGATGGACAAACTTCCTCTTACCTATCATCTTTTCAAAGTGCACCAGCCCAACGTTCCTTGCATCGTGGTTGCCTGGAATTATATATGTTGCTGTGATTGACCGCAGTTCATCTGCAAATTCAGCCGCAAGTTCATACTCATGAGCATAGCCCTCTGTGGTGAGGTCACCCGAAACAACTATGAGGTCAGGATTTTCATCCTGAAGCTGTCCCAGAAGATTCTCCCTGAGCTTGCTGGAGAAATTCTTTTCACCGAAATGTATGTCTGAAATCTGAGCAATTTTCTTCTCCATTAAAACACCTTAAAATCAATGAAAAAGCCTTAGGGGGGATTCGAACCCCCGACCTATGCCTTACCAAGGCATCGCTCTACCACCTGAGCCACTAAGGCAAACAATTTTAATTTCAGAACAGGTAAAACTCTAGTGCAGGGGAAGGGATTCGAACCCTCGAAGGCCTGCGCCAGAGGATCTTAAGTCCTCCCCCTTTGGCCGCTCGGGCACCCCTGCATGGTAATTGATAGTAGTAAAAAGTCATATATTAATTTAACGGTGGTCATTATCATATCACTAATATTATTAAAGCTGGTGTCCATAAATCTAGTGGGTGGTTCATTGAAACACGATCCATCAAGGTGTATGCGCTGCGGTGCCTGTGTGAATGTCTGTCCATCAGGTGCCCTGGAACTGGAGGACACCCTCCTCATGGGGGATGGGTGCCTGGAGTGTCTTGCCTGTGCTGCAGTCTGCCCTGTGGATGCAATGGAGTGTCAGGATGAAGTATGATCTTGTTGTTGTCGGGGGTCGTGTGGCAGGTTCCATAGCAGCATACCATGCAGCAAAAAATGGTCTGCATGTCCTCATGCTCGAAGGAAACCCTGAGATAGGAACTCCTGTACAGTGCGCCGGGGGAGTGAGCGACAGCTTCTTCAAATCAACAGGTATAAAACCCCTTCCCGAGTTCACATGTACAAGAATAAATTCTGCTACGATCAACGGACCATATGGTGCAAGCATAACAACCAGAAACCCAATTATAAAGGGTTACATCATTGAAAGAAAGATTTTTGATAAATACCTCGCTTTGCGCGCTACTGAAGCCGGGGCGGATGTGCTTGCAGGGTCCCGCGTGAATGACCTAATATTCCACGATGGATCCGTCTCCGGTGTTAAATTCAGGGGTCCCGATGGAACCCATGAGGTTGAATCAAGTATTGTAATTGCAGCGGACGGCATTCAGTCAGGTATTGGCCGTATGGCGGGGCTCGATACACGTTTCAGGCCGGGAGAACTGTGCTCCTGTGCCCAGTATGAGGTCGCAGGTTTCGATGTGGACGATGAGACCATGGAATTCTACTTCGGGAGTACCTTTGCTCCATCAGGTTACCTCTGGGTCTTCCCAAAGGGTGATGGGAGGGCAAATGTTGGTGTGGGCATAAGGAGAACAACATGCTCTGATAATAGTCCGCTACATTATCTTAACCAGTTCATCTCCAGGGCAGGCTGCAGCAGGCTGGAGTTCAACGCAGGTGCTGTACCCATTGCCGGCCCCATCAGGAAGACATACACAGACAGCCTGCTTGTAGTTGGTGACGCAGCGGGTCAGGTTGATCCCCTCACGGGTGGTGGTATACACGTTGCAGCGAAGTGTGCGATGATAGCCGCAGATGTGGCTACTGAAGCGGTTGAATCACAGAGAACCGATTCAGGCTTCCTCTCAAAGTATGAGAGCACATGGCATGAGCGGATAGGTAAAAATCTTGAGAGATCACTTAAATTTAGGAAGGTACTTGATGGTTTAAGTGATGATGAACTCGATTCACTCATAAGATCCTTTGAGGGAAAAGCTTTAAATTCCATCTCAAAAATATCACTCCTTAAGATTCTGAGGGATTATCCCGGGATCTTAAAGATGCTCAAATGTATGCTTTAATCAGGGATAGCATACATTATGGGGGGTTTTTTATATTCCTAGACATCGAGAAGCTTCTGAAAGAGGGGGATGTTCAAAGTCTCATGGAGGCTCTTGAAAGTGATGATTACACCGTAAGACTGGATGCCGCCCTTGCCCTTGAAGAGCTTGCAGATGAGCGATCAGTCACGGCCCTGATTGATGCCCTCAGATATGAAGAATGGCAGAGGGACTACCCAATACTTGGGGGTGTTAGGGCCGCAGCAGCTAGGGCACTGGGGAATATAGGTGATCCAAGCGCGATTGAACCGCTGATAGGTTCCCTTGAGGACCCTGATATTGATGTCAGAATCAGTGTACTGAAATCTCTTTCTAGGTTCGGGGATAAAAGGTCAGTTGATGCTGTTGAAGGATATTTAAATGACCCCATTGAGGATGTAAGAAAAAATGCCCTCATCACCCTTGCAGAACTGGACCCTAAGAGGGGACTCAAAAAGGCACTGGCTGCGCTTAACGACAGGTCATGGGTTGTGAGAAAGGCCGCTGCAAGGGTCATCAGAAATCTGGGTGATGAGAGGTGTCTTGAGGTCCTTACTGATAAACTCAACGACCCTGACATGGAGGTCCGGCGCCAGATTGTCCTTGCAGTTGTGAATCTTGGTGAAACAGCAGTTGAACCCCTTCTTGAAAAACTTTCTGATCCCTCATGGCAGACAAGGGCCGTCCTTGTTGAAGCTCTTGGGGAGATAGGGTCAAAAAGGGCTGTTCCCTACCTCAAAAGGATGGTCTCAGGCAGAAAAAGGGACAAAAACCGCTATGTTCGTGGAAAGGTGGCAGAGGCCCTGGGGCTTATAGGGGACCCCGATGCCCTTGAATCACTCATAGAGGCCCTCAATGATCCGTACCTTTTTGTTAGAAGAAAGGCCCGCGCAGCGATAGACCTGATCGATGTGGAACCATACCTGGAGAGATTCGATAATGGGGAGATAAGCTTCAGGTACCCCATTTTCTGGGACCTCCTGGAGGTTAAGGATGGTGAAAAACTTATTAAAGCTTCATGTAAGGAACATGGGCTTAAAATATCCGTTAAGAGAAAGGAAGCCGTCGGAGTGACTGCTGAAGAATTTTCAGATATCTTGATTGACGTTCTGAGCATGAGGGGTCTTTTTAACATCACGCGGGGATCCGTTACCGTGGACAGCGAACATGGATGCATGGTAACCGGTGAAACAAAGAAATACAGGATAGTGGCATTCATCTTCAAAAAGAAGGGCTACATATATTACATATACTTCAAAGGGCCAGTTGAAAACATTACTGAGTCCTACAAATATATTAGGGTGTTGATAAACACCCTTCACGTGGAAATCTAGTTAACCTTGCCCCTGTAGATCTTCATTGCCTCCTCAAGGACCTCACTGAACTCCATGCGATCCCTGAGATCAGCAAGGTCATCCACAGATACCAGTTTAAGGACATTCTCCTTACATGCATCCACACATGCAGGCAGCAGACAGTCGGCATCCATACAGAGCGTACACTTTTCTGCTGATTTCTTTTCAGAATCAAGAACTATCATTCCTGCGGGGCAGGCAACCATACACAGCTTGCAGAGTATGCATGCGTCCTCATCAATCACAAGCGCCCCATCAACCTCCCTTATGGCGCCAACAGGACATATCCTTGCGCAGGGGGCCTTCTCAGGGTGGCACTGAAGACAGAATACAGGCATCCTGTCGGCCTTCCTGACCCTTGCAACACCATGAGTCTTTTTGCATGCATTTATGCAGTCATCGCAGCCACTGCACCTTGCAGGGTCAATTACCATCAGCATCTTCAATGGACCACCCCTCTACTCCGATGCCAGTTTTTCAAGGTAGTCAGGTATCCCTGAGGAATCCCTTGGCCCCACAAGCACCTTCCATCCAGTATCATCTTCTATTTCACCACTAGCAGGTGCCGCAAGTCCAGGAATGATGAGAACCCTATCCTTTACCCTATCCTCTATACCACTATCCTTTATAAGGTCAGCCACTGCGGTTCCCGTGAGCTGTCCTCCAGCCAGTGAAACGTCCACAGCCCTTCCCTCTGTGTCAAGCACAAGGAGATATGCCGTAACATCACCTGCCTTGAGGTCACCCTCCACTGTGTAGTATGTGAGTGAGAAGTTGGTTGTGAGTATCACAGGGGAGTTCTCATCAACGTCTCCAAACTCATATATTCCCGGATCAACAGTCTGTGGCTTCCTTGGATCAGTGTAGAGGCCCTGTCTGAGGGTGAGTATGGGCATAAGTTCCCAGATATCTGTTCCTCCGAGTATAAGAATGTCGGCGTAGCGGTTCATGAGTGTGGCTGCAACAGTGGCCTCCTTTATGTTATCCTCAACTGGATCCCCTCCTGAAAGCCTTGAGAGTGCTGGTATGCCCATGATGGGGAAGCGGAAGTCCTCATCCCTTTCCTCAACTGCAAGGCGCCTTATCATGACAAAGTTGTCTATGGTGTCGCCTATTCCCTCACCTGTGAATGTTCCGGGGTCCAGGATAATTTCAGTAAGGCCCATTGCCCGCAGTCTTCTTGTGAGGTTCTTCATCTCCTCAAGGTCCCCCGGTGAGAAGAGCACCAGGGGGCAGCCGTATGAAATGGAAAGATCAGCCATCTCCTGGAGGTTGTCCTTTGTAGCCGCATACATGAGGGGCCTCTGATCCCCCAGGACCTCGAGGGCAGCCCTCATTGCCTCTGGATCGAATGTGCATAGAACAACAGGGAAGTTAAGTTCAGCCAGGGTCCCTGCTGCCTCTGCAAATTTTTCAGGGCTTCCTGATTTGTTCCTGAGCGCTATGGCATCCAGGGTCAGTTCCTCACCGGTACGCTCGAATTTAAGATTCATGATATCACTGGCCCTCTTCCTGATCTCCTCTGATGGTAGGTCATCTGGAAGATCAACCACGAGGGCTGTGGGGTTATAGTATGTGAGTTCAAACCTGTAGAGGACCTCATCACCCCCAACCACCACCTGGTTCTTTTCTGGGCCGAAGGTGATTTCCCTCACAGCCGGCGCAAGGAGGTCCTCGAGCTTCTGTCTTTCATCCCCACTGAGCTGCGGGCAGTCATCCAGTGTGAGTTCCTTTTCTATGAGTTTTGTGGCGAAGGCCATGCATGATGACTCGTCACATTTACCACAGTTTGTTTTTGGAAGTAATCGGTATACATCCATGGCAGTTACCTGCAATTTAAACCCCTCCTCAATATTCAAGTTCAGTTATCCATTCCCGGAGATCAGGTGTTTCGGTCGTCATGTATTCCCTTGTGAAGGTTTCCCCTATCTCCCGCAGAAGCCTCACAGATGTTGGGTGGAGCATCATGAATATATCCACACCTGAGAGCATCATTGTAAGTCCGGTTACTATCTCCCATAGAGGGCCCCTGTAGTCTGTGGGTCCCCATTCATCCTTCTTCATCCAGGCCTCCCTTGAACCCCACGCGTTGGTTGTTCCAGAGGACATTGGCATCTGAAGGTCTGCATCACCCTTGAGGGCCGCGAGCCTTGTCCTTGTGATGACGTCTATTGAAAATTCTATACCGTAACCCAGTGCACAGGTTGTTGGGTCCATCACTATGTCCTCTCTACTAAGGCCCTCCTTCATGAGGTAACGGTTGAGGGTTTTCTGCATGTTGACGTCTGTTATGGCCCATGATAGGACCGCGTGGTTGTGGTCAAGGGCTGCCCTTGCAACCTTTCTGTAGTCAAGGTCCAGGTTTGCTGATGCCAGGAGACACCTTTCGCCCTCGGCGGCCTCGGCAGCCTTTTCAAGAACCAGTGGATCCTTTTCAGGGTCCCCTGAGCCCCCGATTACCAGGGGGACATCAACGGCCTGGAGGACCTCCTCAATGTCATTTGCAGCCTCCCTCGGTGACTTGTCCATTACCTTGGGTCCTGTTCCGATGAGGTGTATTGTGACCATGTTGGCACCATACTCCTTTACCGCCTTCCTGGCCCAGTCGCCAGGGTCCTCCATGACGTCGCTGAAGTGCTCCCTTATCGGCCTTGGGAGACCCGGCATGGGTATGTCAAAGACGTCGAATGTAACCACCGGTGGGTTTGGCTGGGGTTCCTCAAATCTGTAGAGGGCCTTCTGACCGCCAAGGTAAACAGGTTTCCTTGTACCCTCACCCAGTTTCACCTGGGCAACCTCACCAGGGTATGTCTTTACCGGTGGTTCAAATTCCTCCTCAGGGAGTGCCTCAACTGCCTCCCTAACCTCAACTGTTTTCTGGATGGCCTGCTGAACCACAGGCATCAGGTAGAGTTCAAGTTCGTCAACATCAATCCTGAACTCATTTATTTCGATGGATTCCGTGTTCTGAAGTAATTTCAGAAGTTCCGTTAATTTATCCATAAGCACACCTCTATAGACTTAAAATTTTCCCGGCAACCTTTTTTATGGCCCTGAATGCTGCTGAGTCTTCAGGCAGCTCATATAGCGACCTGCCCTCCATGTCATACCTGGAAACAAGGGGATCCTCGGGTATAACGCCTATGACCTCAAGGTCCTCGTCTATTTCAAGTTTCTCAAGGTCCCCTTCATGGACCCTGTTAAGAACCAGGAATACCTTCCTGAATTTTATCTCAAGTTCCCTTGATAGTTCAAGTATCCTTCTTGCTGTTAGAATCCCCCTTTTTGAGGGGTCGGTTACAACCATCATAACGTCAACGTTCTGGGTTGTCCTCCTGCTGAGGTGCTCAAGGCCCGCCTCGGTATCTATCACTATGTAGTCGTAGTTCTCTGCTATATTCTCGATTATCCGCCTCAACATTGTGTTAACTGCGCAGTAGCATCCGCTCCCCTCCGGGCGGCCCATGACGAGCAGATCGAAGTCATCTGTCTCGGTTATTGACTCCATTATCCTGTAGTCAAGGATATCCCACTTGTTGGCTGATGGGGGGATTCTACCCGCTGCTGTGTCCCTCTTAAGCTGTTCCCTCACCTCACCAACCGTTCCACTTACGGAAACACCGAGGGCCTCTGGAAGGTTTGAATCAGGGTCAGCGTCTATTGCGAGGACATCCGCACCGGTAGCTGCGAGTATCCTCACAAGTGACGCTGAAACCATGGTCTTTCCTGTTCCGCCCTTGCCGCTTACTGCTATTATCACATGACCACTCAGGTTGATTATTTACGCTTTATTATTACCTTCTCAGCGTAGATCTTTGCGTTCTTGAGAATTATCCTGAATCCGCCAGCTGCTGGAAGGCTGATCTCTGGGGACGCCATTACAGGTATTCCCTCAGTGACGGGGGCCTCCTCAGCATGGGTTTCCTCTTCCTCAACGACTTCAGCTTCCTCAACTTCTGCTGGTGCCCTTTCAAGGACAGGGTGCTCCTTCTCCCTAAGGAACCTTCTGAGTTCCTTTATTGATGTTGCATCCACCTCTGTGGCTATCTTATCCCTCAGGTCTTCAGGGATGAAGTCAATGACAGATTCCTTCAGATCCTTTGGCATCCAGATTATCCTTGAGTACCCACCATCTGCCTGCAGGAACTTGGGTGACCTCATGTACTCAAGGCTGAGACCTGAAAACCCTTCAACCTGTTTTCCGCCTGAGCACTGCCCTGCCATTGCAGAGAATGGTATTCCAAGGGGTGTTTCGCCCCTGAAGTCCCTGTTCACGATGCCTATGCCATCCAGTTCTGGTATGTAGAATGCCACTGCCTCGAAGCAGCCACATGATGTGTGTGGATACCCGAACACGCTGTGGAGGTAAACCCTCTCTGTTGTACCCTGTGAGTTCTCTGCCACCGCAGCGTTAACATTCTCATATTCTCCCTTCTCCGGGTCAATTACATCTCCCTTTTGAATTTCGAATATTGGACCGTCGGGGTCCATCTTATAGGCTGCGCGGCAGTCGAACCAGTTTATGGCACCACATAGGGCTGTCCGGTCTGGTGTGACGATGCATACATGTGTTGGGGCGAATGACTGGCACATGAGGCACCCGTAGAATACGTCAACGTCCTCGTCTGAGAGTTCCCTTGCCCTTGAATCCCTTATCTCATACTTTTCCCTGGCTGTTTCAAGGAATTCTTTAACAGCGTCCTCATCGGTCATGATTGTCACTGATATTGATTCGATTATTGGGAACTCCTCCCTGAAGAGGACTGATAGTGCCTTTCCAAGGTGTTCAAGCATGAATCCTGCGTCCCTTGCCTCTGTGCTTACACGGCACCATATCTGGTCCCTCTGGTTGAGGTGCATGAAACCCTGGACGTAGTTGCAGAGTTCATGGAGTCTCCGCTCTATAACGCTTTCAAGTTCCTCCTCGAGTTCGCTTCCTGCTATCTCCACGTTTATGGCGAATGGATAGATCTGGCCCTGTTCCATCTCACTTATCTCGGGCCCTATGACCTCCACCTTTCCATCCTCAACGCTATCCTTAACCTGGACCAGTTCGGCTCCGATGGATTTGGGCCCGGCAAGTTCAACGAACATGTTTGCTGATCTTATCCGCTCCCCCTCGTGCATGGGACTTACATCAACGGGTATGTCTTCAAACATTGAATTCCTCCATTATCATCAGTCAGTATACATCTTCTCAAGGTACCTGAACCATTCATCATCATCCATGTTGGGGAATGATGCATCTGCATTTGAGTGGAATGTCTTGCATATTGTGAGTGTCCTTATATGTGGTGCGAAGTGCTTCAGGGTTGATAGGCCCTGGGATGCTATGTAATAGATGCACCCTATGAATATGACGAGGTCATGCTGACCCTCACCCCTGAGACCCTCCCAGTCTGGGTCCTTCAGGAGGTTGGTTATCTCCACTATCCCGTGAGGCTCTGAATCTACACCCGCATCCTTCAGCACCCTGTAGGTATCGGCTGTGGATACCACAGGAAGGTCCCAGTGCCTGATGATTTTAACTGTGTGTTCAAGCACTGGCTGGCGCTTTGCAAGGGGCCCCACAACCATCAATGGTCTCTTGGCCTTTTTTATCATCATAACTGCGGTTTCTGGTGTTACGAGCATCGCCTGTTTCGGGCCTGCTATAACTGTTGGCTGCCATGGTATTATACGGTCATTCACACCGATCACCTCTCAAGGAGTGAGGGTTCCTTTGGAAGCTTCCTTGGCTTCCAGTTCTTCTCCTCCAGTATCTTCAGGATATCCCTCTTGTAGACTATGGGGATGTCCTTCTCTGTCCTTATGAACCTGTCGATGTCATCTGGAATTGTGCCAAAGTATTTTTTGTGGAGGTCTATGTAG
Organism: Methanothermobacter marburgensis str. Marburg; assembly: GCF_000145295.1. Classification (NCBI taxonomy): domain Archaea; kingdom Methanobacteriati; phylum Methanobacteriota; class Methanobacteria; order Methanobacteriales; family Methanobacteriaceae; genus Methanothermobacter; species Methanothermobacter marburgensis. The sequence goes on along the minus strand of NC_014408.1, from coordinate 285,861 downwards.
TTGCTGAGTTTCATCTGGCGACCCTTGGGTGTGTCTGTTGGCCTTATGCAGAGTTTGGCCACCATCACCGTTGCTTCCTCCCGGTTCTCCGCTGCATAGAGAAGGTGTTCTGGAGCTGGCTCCCCATCGATGACCTCACCTGTTCTGAGGTCGTTCAGTTTCCACTTCTCTGGGTCATCTGCCCTTCCAAGGAACAGTCTGCGGTACTTCGATCCGTGGGGTCCCAGGACGACGGGTATTCCCCACCGGTTCACACCGGTTGCTATGGCCGCCGCCTTCTGGGAGTAGGCACCCCATGCGACACCACATGCCCCTACACGGTTAAGTATGTAATCCGCTATCTCCTCAAAGTTCCCCTCGAGTGGTTTCTGTGCGAATATGTTGGCTATCTTTATGGCGGCACCTGATATATGGGCGTTTGATACGCAGGAGCCCATGTTAACAAGTCCCTTTGCATCGAACTGTCCACCGTATTTTTCATAGAGTGTCTTTCCATCCTCGTCCCTGTATTCCCCGATGGACATTGCACCGCATCCCGTTGTGACCACGATGTAGTTTCTCTCAAGGAACTCCTTTGCCATGAGGGCAACATCCTTTCCACCCTCAGGGTAGTTTGAGCAACCCACAAAGGCTATGACACCGGGTATGTCCCCGAGGGGTATGGGTGCGCCGACCCTCCTTATCTCCACATCCTGGGCAGGGCCACGGCCAGCCCTTATCTTGTATTTTTCGTCCTTTACGCGCCTTTCACCTGCCTTTGTCACCATGGATACTATAGGTATGTCCCTTTCACACTCCTGTTCGCAGCGTCCACAGGTGTAGCAGAGCTCCTCAAGTGCCATCTCCTCAAGTTTGCTCAGATCACCCTCGGCCGCGCTCTTAACTGCATCCATGACAGGGAGGCTGTTGGGGCAGACCCTCTGGCACCAGCCGCAATCTGTGCACTCTGATGCCATCCGGATTATCTCATCAACCTCTGGCAATTTTTTGAGGGATTTCCTGATTGGTGCCAGTTTTATTGCAGTTTTAACTGCCACCTCACCAACCTTATGGGGGTCAAGGATTAGTGCCCCCTCTATGTTACCGTTTATGAGGTCATTCACGATTTTGTCGGGGTCCTCATCTGTCACATCAGGTAGTCCCAGGCACATCTTATCGGTTGTTGCAATCACCGCTGACCTGTTTTTGAGGGCCTCCTCCAGCACGTCTGTCCTCACGCACTGCTCGTCCACCACTATCACATCGGCCACGCCACTTCTTATGAATCTGAGCTGCTTTGAGAGGGGCCCGACGACCTTGGCAGCCTCGCTGTACCTTGTAACATCTATTGCTGCACAGCATATGCCGCATACCTCAACTTCGTCTTCGAGTTCCCTCTCGGTGACGTAGTCCACTATATCCGCTCCAGGGAGGACGTTGTGGCCTATGCAGAGTATCACGGGTTTGGTGTTGTCTATTGTACCGAATCCCAGTTCAACGAGGGGTGCGTCCTCATCACCCTTAGGGAGATCCAGGGCAACTATCTGGGCGATATCCGCAACCTCCCTCGTGAGGTCATCCATGAGTCCAGCATGGAATGCCTTCGATTCAAAGTCCCTGCTGTCGCCCTCCTGTCCCGTGTGGCATGCCGAGAGGAGGTGTGACATCTGTTCCTCGGCGTAGTCCATAACCTCCATGAGGTCGCCCAGGGTCCGCGGCCTCCTTCCCATAACGGTCCTTGTTATGGGTGCCTCTATATCCACATTCATGCCCAAGTCTATTTCATAGTCCTCTCCCAGTTTCTCTATGAGGTGGTCCACAAGGTGCCTTGCGTGTCCCGCATGGGCGGCGGTCCCTATGAGACATGCGAGAAGTACTATGCGTGCCTGCTGGGTGGCTGCGTCTATACCACATGCTCCCTTCTTACCGAGGAGGTCGCATTTACCGTAGGTGCAGAGGCAGCACATGTCACAGAAAGGTGCATAGAATGGTTCGTATCTTTCAAGGAGCTTCATGTCCCATGACCTGAGGTCGGTAACATGGGGGCGGGGTTTTGGACCCCTAGCCTCTTCCTCCTGAGGTTTTTCCTCAGTTATAATTTCTCCTATGGATATCTGGATATTTTTAAGGTCCCAGAAATCCCCTTTAAGGTTCTTGGCTTTTTTTGATTCGGGTGCCACATCCATCACCAGTATTACTAAATGTAGACTGACAATTATTAATGATTTATAATGATGGTTTTCATTTTATGAAATCAATATATAAATTTTGTGTATTTGGCCGTGGCACATAAAAACAAGGACATTTTTAATAAAGCTGATCTCGATGATTAAAGCTACTCTGAGCTCAATTTCACGCTGTACTCAAGAAACTGTCCTCTCATTATAAAACCCATTTTATGGGGTTTGGAAATCGAAGTGTATTATTACCACAATATAAATGAAACAGGAAGATTGTAATACCCACACCAATCTTTATATTATATAAGGCCTTGATATAATGACGGAATTAATATAAATAATAAGGAGGCGAAGAATCTTGCATATCCCAGATGGTTTCATACCATTCCCACAGTACGTCGTGTACTGGGTCATAGCCCTTGTAGCCCTCTACTTCAGCATGCAGTGGGCCAGAAGGGACCTTAAAGAAAGACAGATACCCCTGTTTGCAGTTCTTGCAGCTGGAATATTCGCAATACAGGCAATGAACATACCGATACCCTGGGGTACCAGCGGTCACATGGTTGGAGCGGCCCTCGTTGCAATAGTCTTTGCAAGTCCATGGGCAGCTGTCCTTTTACTCTCAATTGTACTGATACTTCAGGGACTCATATTCGGTGATGGTGGTCTAACTGCGCTTGGTGCGAATATCTTCAACATGGGTATAATCGGAGGATTCACAGGTTACTACCTGTTCAGGGCACTCAGATCAGCCGGTGAAATTCCTGCAGTCGCCGTGGCATCATGGGCCTCAATATTCCTTGCCGCCATTGCCTGCGCCATAGAGATGTGGATAGCAGGTACCTTCCCTCTTGTGGAGGGACTCTGGATGATGGGGCTCTACCACGCGGTAATAGGTCTCATCGAAGCTGCAATAACAGTGGTTGTTGTCCTTGCAATTGAAAACAGCCGCCCCGATCTCTTCAAGTTCAGTGAATGGGGTGAAAAGAAGGGGGTTGCATCAAAATGAATGCCCGTGATAAAAAATTCATGGCAGGGGGCATCCTGATTGCCCTCATAATAGCCATTCTGGCACCATTCCTTGCATCAGAAAACCCTGACGGACTTGAAAGCACAGCCAAGAAGGTGATGCCCAACCCTGAAACTGAACCTGTGGTTGAATCACCGCTGCCAGACTACACCCTCCCGATATTTGGTGAAAGCAAGGTTGGCGGTTCCATAGCAATGGTGCTGGGCACTGCCATTGTGCTGGGCCTCGCCTATGGCGTTGGAGTAATACTACGTAAAAGGGAAACAGAACCTGATGAGGGGAAATAACCCCTCATTAAACTTGTGGGGAAGCTGAATGGAAGACCTCATAAACATAGAGAGGGAAAGCCTTAAGGAGAGTTCAATACACAGCCTTGATGGGCGTGTCAAGCTCATAATAACATTTATCATAATCGTCTTTGCGGTTGCCACGCAGAGTATTACAACACTCATCCTCATGGAGATTTACCTTATCTTATTGATCTTCCTCTCAAATGTATCACCATCCTATGCCATTAAAAGGCTCATTCTCATACTCCCATTCGGTGGATTCATAGCACTCTTCCAGCCATTCATAAGGCCCGGGGACGTGATCTGGGCAGGGCCGTTTGGATTTGACATAACCCTTCAGGGCATCATCTTCGGGGCGCTGCTTCTCGGGAAGGTAACTGTGAGTGTGACCGCAGTGATACTTCTCTCCTCAACAACGTCAATGCAGGAACTTGTCGGCTCAGCAAGGAGAATCGGTGTCCCCTCCGACTTTGCGATGCTCTTAAACCTCACCGTCAGGTACCTCTTCTTCTTCTATGACGAACTTGAAAGAATAAGGAATGCCCAGAAAACCCGCTGCTTTGATATCTGGAACAAAAATGTGCCCTACCGGTGGAGGCTGAGGAAGGTGGGTGAAACCATTGCCATGATGTTCCTTCGGGCATATGAACAAGGGGAAAGGGTGTATCTCAGCATGCTTAGCCGCGGTTACACACCTGAAAGCAGGATGTACACAGCAGCCTCCAAGATAGGAAGAAGGGAAGTGCTGTTTGTGGCTGCGAATATCATGATACTTGCGGTTCTTCACGTCATGCAGACGTCGCTTCCGGTGATGAAATGATTCAGGTGAAGAACCTCACCTACACCTACCCAGATGGCACCACAGCCCTTAGAAACATTAACATGGAAATAGGGAGAGGTGAACGGGTTGCCGTCATAGGTCCCAACGGGGCCGGTAAGTCAACACTCTTTCTGCACCTCAACGGAATACTCAGGCCATCAGCCGGTGAGATAATAATCGATGGAGAGAAAATCAATTACAGCAAATCTGAACTTATCAGGATAAGGCAAAAGGTGGGTATAGTTTTCCAGAACCCCGATGATCAGCTCTTCTCCCCAACAGTGAGGGATGATGTTGCCTTTGGCCCCATGAACCTTGGACTCAGTGAAGATGAGGTCGAGGAAAGGGTCAGGGAGTCACTTGAAAGGGTGGGTATGTCCGGCTATGAAGAAAGGGCGCCACACCATCTGAGCGGTGGTGAGAAGAAGAGGGTGGCCATTGCAGGAATCCTGGCAATGAAGCCTGAAATAATGGTCCTTGACGAGCCCACAACAGGACTGGACCCTGAAACTGCCGATGAGATAATCGAGATACTCCTTGAACTGAGCAGTGAGGGCATAACAGTTATAATATCTTCCCACGACGTTGAAATCCTCAGCCAGTTCGCTGAAAGGATCTTTGTTCTAAACAGCGGCGAACTCATAGCCGAGGGAACAGCCGGTGAAATCTTTGGAGAGCCTGAAATAATAAGAAAAGCCAGTTTAAGACTTCCCAGGACCGCTGAACTCATGAACCGCCTCAGAATGGCGGGCTTTGATGTTGATGTTAAACTAACGGTGGAGGAAGCATACCATGAACTCCTGCACCTTCTTGGGGCAGAAGCATACCACAGGCTCCTTCACTTTCTGGGTGAAAAAAGACAGCATAAACTCATGCACCTTCTCGGGGATGAGAAGTACCATGAACTTCTACATGTGCTTCGGGAGCGATGAATGCCGTATCACAATATATCTAAAGTTTTGGCTCAAGCCTCTTGATCATGAAGGCCATGAACCCCACCAGCATTGGGAAGAGGAACAGGTATATCAGTATAATGGCTATGGGTGGCAGGACCGACCCCATAACAGTGGATGCTGCTAGGAGCATTACAAGGAATATGACGGGTCCCAGAATCGCAAGGAACATGTAGATCATGGTGAAGGAGTTGAGCTTCTGGGAATAATCCTTGAGCTTCATCCTCATCTCATAGGCAATATCATCCGCAATAACATTGAGTGTCTTGGAGAGATCCCCACCACTGTTGAGGGTCCTTGTGATCTGGTAGACGGCCCTCTTGAGGCCATCCGATTCTATGCGGTTACTCATCTCAATGAGGGCGCTCTCAGTGGTCTCACCATACTTGATCTCCTCAAGGGTCCTCGCAAACTCCTCAGAAAGGGCCCCATAGCCAGACATTGCAACTGAACGCATACTGTCATGGAGTCCAAGGCCTGATTTCAGTTCAGTGGCCATCTGACGGAGTGCAAAGGGCAGTTCCCTGGAAGCCTCACTTGAACGTTTGCCCTTCTGAAGGTTCGGGAGGAATATGATGATTATGGCCATGAAGAGGACAGCCAGCATCATTGCAAGGCCTATCTCGATCCCGAAGCCAAGGACGACCATCACAATCAGCAGCACCGCCCCTGAGCCCCCGCCAAGTATCATTATGAGTTTGGGGTCGAGCTGCTCCTTCTCCTCCTCCTTCAGGATCTCCTCAAGGGACGCCCTCTGAAAGCTTTCACGGGTTGCGCTATCCTCTCCCCTCTCTTCAAGTCTCTTATCTGCCTCTATAAGGCCCTTGAAAACTTCTATCTCCTCAGGGGTCATCTTCATCCTGCTTATAACCCTCGCTGACCCCCTCCTTGAGAGAAACCCTGGCTTTGGTTTCTTAGATTCCCTCTTCAGGATTCCCCCTGGTTTTCCAATTGGGGGAGCCTTTGGCTTTATCTCACCTATCTTCTTAACGGGCTTCTGAACGCCCTCACCCACCTTCTTCGTGGATGTCAGGGTGAGTCCCCCGAGTTTATCGAATATATCCCTGATTGAGACCATTGTATCTGTCCTCAGAGTATGCTGTCAAGAACACCGTCCGGGTCCCTGTAGTACTCATTTATGTAGTGTCCAACCTCATCTATGGACCTTACGTTCTCATCGGCCAGGTATTCAAGGACGAGTCTTCTCCTTTCGATTTCCTCCTCTATCTCATTTATGCTTATGGCCCTGAGTTCAGCTATCTCCCTGAGGGTCTGGCTGGCTATTCCAACGTATTCCACCTTATCTGTTACGCTGTTCCATTCAAAGACCCTGTTGAGCTGAACATTGCCCTCCTCCATACCCACAACCTCGGCAACCTCTGTTATCCTCCTTATGGAACCCCCTTCGGGGCGGTACATCCTGTTCTGCATTATTATAAAGTCAAGGGCGGGTATCATTATCCTTGGCACGTTCATGGGAGGGTTTATGAGACGGGTTATTGTTTCCCTGGCGGTGTTTGCGTGAAGCGTTCCAAAACCACTGTGCCCTGTGTTGAGGGCTGTGAAGAGTGTTATTGCCTCTCCACCCCTGACCTCCCCGACGATCACCCTGTCGGGTCTCTGACGGAGGGAGTTCTTAACCAGGGTGTCCATGTCCAGTTCCCCCTTACCCTCTATGTTTGGTGGCCTTGTCTCCATCCTCAGGACGTGGGTGTGGGGCAGCTGAAGTTCCAGTGTATCCTCAATTGTTATGATACGCTCGGTTGGGGGTACAAAGGCCGATATTGTGTTGAGGGTTGTTGTTTTACCTGAACCAGTACCCCCTGCAACTATGGCGTTGCATGGCTTCACCCCGAGCCCATCAGTGCAGACCCAGAGGAAAGCCGCAAGATGGGAGGACATGGTCTTGAAGTTGATGAGATCCACTACAGTGAAGGGATCCTTCCTGAATTTTCGTATGGTGAGTGTCGACCCGTCCGGAGATACAGGTGGTATTGTTGCATTGATCCTTGAGCCGTCAGGCAGCCTTGCATCCAGTATGGGTGTCTGCTGGTCTATACGCCTGTTCACCTGCCTTGCAATGAGGTCAATGATGGCCTTTATATCGTCATCGTCCTTGAAGACCACGTTGGTTATCATCATACCCATCTTCCTGTGGTAGACAAAGACGGGTTTGTTGACACCGATTACCATTATCTCCTCGAGGTCATCATCCTTGATGAGTGGGTCAAGTTCCCCGTATCCCAGCATCTCCTGGGAGATCTGCTTGGCGAGTTTATCGACATTGCGAACCCCCTTCATCTTGAGAAATTCCTTAACCTCCGACATGAAGGTGGATTCGTCTATCCTGAAATCCTCACCCTTGGATACTGCAACCTCAACAAGTTTTTCACGGATCTCGTTTAGGAGTTCCCTTTCCTTCTCAGAGAACTTTGGAAGGGACACCTTGTATTTGGGTATGAGGTCGCCCTCGATGATTTCAACATCCTTTATATCGGGACCGCGGGGGGCGGGCTTCGGTGATGGCTTTTCAAGCACCTTTTCAACCTTGAATTCCGATTCCGCAGGCCTTTCCCTTTTTTCTTCCCTTGGAGTCGCTTCCTCATCCGCTGCGAATTCTCCGAGAATTTCCCTCAGAATCTCCTTCCTCTTGTCCCTCATGTTACTCATCTTTTAATATGTGGAGGATAATATTTAAGTGTATGTCAGCAAGGTGTCCCGTCTGTGGGGAGGTTCTTTGTGCACATAACAAGCATGAACTGTGGGGTTATTACGATCCCTGTGAGGGCTGTATAAACCCCGGCTTCAGGAAGTTCAGGCCCATAATGGAACAGGTGACTGAATCGGCACTTGAAGAATGTGAATGTGGCAGGAGGCACCTTGATTCTGTAATGGCACAGGTATCCATGATCCTTATAGAGAATGGGGTCATTCCAAAAAATGCCAGGTTGAGGGACGCCGGTGTTCCGCTCATAACTCCTGCATTTCCCCTCAAATCGGCCCCCTTCCTGGCAGAGGATTCGCTTGTTCTTCTAACACCTGCCATCACTGGGAAAACTGCGGAGATGATAATAACTGATGTGCCTGAGGTTAAGGGTGTCATAAGGGGCGATCCCTCAGTGACACCAGGGGTTATGGATTCATCAATGACCCCCCATGTTTATGATCTTCTTGAAGGCTGTGATATGAGGTGTGACATCATAGAGACTCCTGCAGGTTCAATGTCCATATACCGGAGGCAGAGCAGGCTTCACATAGAATTTTCAGGGGGTAAAAACAAAAAAATAGAAGCAGCTGCCAGGGAAATCCTATCAATTCGTCCAGAGACTGTTCTTGACGCCACCTGCGGCCCGGGTACCCTGGGAATATTTGCGCTGATGGCAGGTGCAGATAGGGTTGTCTTCAATGACATCTGGAGGGATGCATGTGAGATGACGCGCCTTAACCTTCAGATCAATGGCTTCAGGAAGGAAAGGTTCAGAATATACTCTGAGGACATCAGAGAACTGCCTGAAATCCTAGATGAGAAATTTGAGCTATGTATTGTGGATCCATTCCCAGGTGTGGAAGTAAAAGAGTTCCTTGATGCTGCAGGAAAACTGGCAGAAAGGATCCTGCTGATTCAGTGACCCCCAGACATGGAACCTCCAGAATCTGGTTGTTTTTAGGCCCATTTTTAACTGATATTCTCAGATGATTGAAACTTAAATTCCCATGTAAATAACCACCGCAGGAAGCACAAGGACCCCCATGAGATGTGACTTGCTTATACCTGCACAGTGGGGGATGATCCCAAAGGCAGTGGATGTCAGGAGCGCCACTGCAATGAACAGCAGGCTTGCACCCTCCATGATGGCGAAAAAGAAGATGGATGCCATCATAAAGAGCATTACGCAGGCCGATACCCTTCTATAGTTGATACCTGAGAGGCTGGATGCAAGATGATCGCCCAGTTTTATGGAGGCTACTGCAGCTGCAGAGACAGCAAGGATAGACGCTGATATGAAGAGCATGAGATGGGCCATGCTGACATCCTGAACAATCTCTGAAATGTAGACCGCAATGCCGCTTCTGGGGTTTCCTATGAGATAGAGTGTGAGGAGCGAGAAGAGTGCGTCTGATGTGTTCAGACCTGAAATTGCCATGATGAAATCCTCAGGTGCATCCTCACCACCTGAACCTGTGAGTGAGGCTGCTATCATCCCGCCCTGGGCCGGTCCAAATCCCGGGAGAAACCCCAGTAAAACAGATGCCAGGCCACCTGCAGATACCGACCTCAGGGTGTTCATGTTGAACTCTGTGAACTGAACCCTGCTCTGTTCAGGAATATCTGATGCTGAATTTAAACTGTAAAGGAGGGTGCTGAGTCCAAAAAACCCTGTAAAAAGTGTCATGAGCCCAAGACCCGGTGATATGGGCGTCTGAAACATGAGCCACCCCATCGCACCTGAGAAGAGAAAAAGCACCGAAGCCCAGATAACGGCCTCAAAATTTCTGCTGAGTTTTATTATCATGTAAAAAGATACCAGAATCAGAATCAACCATATATGGGGTCTGAGAAAATTGTACAGTGGTGGTAAAATCAGAAAGAGCGATGGTAGGAGAATTATTGTGATGAGGATCCCTCCAACACCACCAACCGTGGCCGCCCTTATGGCCTCCCCGGCCTTACCTTCCAGCACCATCCGGTGAGAGGGGAGGACAGAGATGGCTGTTCCCTCATCGGGCACCCCAAGAAGCGCTGAGGGTATGAACTCAAGAAGGGCGTGTGCCACTGAAAGTGATAATAAAAAAACAGCGAGGAATTCCTCAGATACATGAAGGTGGGTTGACGATGCGAAAATGAATGCTCCCACAGTATTAACATGGATACCTGGAATCAGGCCCGTTAATATGCCAGTGATGATCCCAAGAAAGCAGGCAAAAAGGATATCTGTTATCCCAATCACCCGGAAAGGGGAGCTACATTAACCTTCTCACATCGGTTACCTCTATGTTGCTGACACCATCAATACCCGCGAGGCTCTCCTCAGCGGCTTCGGTTCCGCCCTCGGCATCGCCCACAACAACCATCACATTTAGTGCAACGAGGCCAAATGCTATTGGCTCCTCCTCTATTTTGTGAAGCTCAGTACCCTCGGGTATCCTTGATTCAATTTCCTTCTTGAGTGCCTCAAGGTCAACCTCTGGACTTTCAGGCATAACCCTTATGGTAGCTACTACATCTCCCATGAAATACCTCCACACAGAATCTTGAGTAATACTAATTTATATATTTTTCCTATGGTCCCTCGAATCCACAGCTGCACCTGTAGGTGTGTCCGAAGGTCCTGCACTTCTGGCACCTGTAGATCATCTCGCCACACATGGGGCATTCAAATTTCACATAGGTTTCAACCAGAGGTATCTCCTGCTTACAGGATGTGCATTCCATCTTTGTCATCTAATCACCTCTTATAACTGTACATATAACTTCTGAAGCACCTGCCCTTAAAATGGACAGCACCCTCTCGGGAAACTTCCCGTTTGCAACATAACAATCAGTTTTCAGTTTAATGAGAAGTTCAGGTAGTGCTTCGTCCACTGATGTCTCACCAAAAGATAGTAAGTTTTTAGCACTTATCTCATTTATAAGTTTAGCATCACTGGCAGGTGGCCTCTCAGTATATATACCATCTACATCTGTTGCTATTAAAAGTTTCGCCCCGAGCATGTGTGCTATTATGAGTGAGAGGGAATCCGAGGTCACCCTCCATGAGTGTTCCACGGGATCAGTAAAACGCAGGAGTTCAGATGGCAGTATCACAGGTGTCAGACCACTCCCGACTACCTCCCTGCACTCCCCAAGTGTCCTCACTGGAACAGCAGATTCACAAAGGTCAGAAAGCAGTCTTCCAGTAATATCCATGCAGAGTATGGCCGAATCATGGGCCGCGCTTTCAGAAAATCCCGAAATCCTGTCGTAGTACCTCACTCTATCTGCAAAATCCCCACCACCACAAACAACAGCAACCCCTGTTCCTTCAAGGCTTTTAAGAAGTTCTGCAGCATTTTCAGGGAATAGGCTACCCCCTATCTTAACAAGCCAGTCCATAATATCACCATATTCCAGCCTCAGAGAAGTTTGAGGTCGCCTGTTATTTTATCTATCTTCTCATCCTCATCGGGCCCTATGCCCAGACATGTGATGGTGCCTGCAGGTATCTGGGTATGGCCGGCGTCCCTCACAAGATAGTATGAGATCCCCGAATCCTTCACAGATTCGTATATCTCCAGGAGCTCATCAAGGCTCTTAACTGAAACTATAACCTTCTTTGAACCATCAATTTCCCATCTTCTGATTTTATCAGGATCTGTTTTTTTGAATGAACCAATAGAAGCATGACAGGCCTGGGCTGCTATTTTACCCTTTCCCATCTTCAGATCAGACCTCACTATTATGACCTGTTTCATTTTCCCACCATCCGGGTCTATATTGGTTGATACTAATAACTGTTTCCAGCGCGAAAAAATGAAAAGTCATCAGTGCTCATCTCATGCACACCTCAACCAGAGGTGCCCCTCCAAACCAGAAGGTTGGTGCCAGTGTTACAGTGACAATCTGCAAGGCGGGGAAGTATAGAATCATGATATGGATGGAAAAGAGTGCCGAAAAATCGATAAATTTAAATAGTATTTGGTTAAATATAGAATTGAGGTGATATTATGGCCGAATTACCCATAGCACCAGTTGGGAGAATAATAAAAAATGCCGGTGCCCAGAGAATAAGCGACGACGCAAGGGAAACACTTGCAAAAATTCTGGAAGACAAAGGCGAAGAAATAGCAGCAGAAGCTGTTAAACTAGCAAAACACGCCGGCAGAAAAACTGTTAAAGCATCAGACATAGAACTGGCCGTTAAAAAGCTATAAATGGCCATTTCTATTTTTATTTTAAGTTTCATACTTCTGTATCCCCGTCAGGTCAATGGCCGGTGGGTTTGGAAATGACTGAATTTTAAGTGTCATACTTCAGTATCCTTCGGGACTGTTGACTATTTATTCCCCCGGCAACAATAATTCAAAGGGGGCCTGAATTTCTGAGAATGAATTTATTTACCACCCCACATACCATAATCAACCGAAACTGAATTTTCATCCTCATACTAATGGTGATAGAATTGACCAGAATCTCAATACTCGATCATGATAGATGCCAGCCAAAGAAATGCAACTACGTCTGCATAGAGTACTGTCCTGGAGTTAGAATGGATGAGGACACCATAACAATTGATGAGAAAACAAAGAAGCCCCTCATATCCGAGGAACTGTGTTCCGGTTGTGGTATATGCACAAAAAGGTGTCCATTCAAGGCCATAAGTGTTATAAATCTTCCCGAGGCCCTTGAAGACCCGGTTCACAGGTACGGTCAGAACATGTTTGAACTCTTCGGTCTCCCCACCGTGACAGAGGGGGATGTGATTGGGCTGATAGGTCCAAACGGTATCGGGAAGTCAACAATCATAAGGATACTGTCGGGGGAACTCAGGCCAAACCTCGGCAACTTCCAGGACCCACCAGGTTGGGATGAGGTTATAAACCATTTCAGGGGATCCCAGCTGCAGAATTACTTCCAGAACCTCAGTGAAGGAAAGGTAACCGTTGTGCACAAACCCCAGATGGTGGATAAGATCCCGAAATACGTTAAGGGAAAGGTTGAGGATCTGCTTCTGAGTATAGATTCAAAGAGAACAGATGAAGTAGTTGAAACCCTCGAGATTGGGGAGATAATGGGTCGTGAGATATCAAACCTCAGCGGGGGTGAACTCCAGAGCGTGGCAATCGCAGCTGCAGCTCTACGTGAAGCAGATTTCTATTACTTTGATGAGCCAACCTCATGGCTGGATGTGAGGCAGAGGCTCAATGCAATAAGGGTCATAAGGTCCCTTGCAGAGGCAGGAAAATCCGTTATGGTGATAGAACACGACATGGCCGCCCTTGATGCAATGTCAGACTACGTCCACATACTCTACGGTAAGCCAGGTGGATACGGGGTTGTATCCAACCGCCGCGGTGTCCGGGTGGGGATCAACACCTACATCAGGGGTTTCCTCAGGGAGGAGAACGTGAGATTTCGCGATCATGAAATAGAATTCAAGGTAAAACCCCCAAGAGCCGAGGAAGAGGGTGAGGTCCTTGTGGAGTACTCAAAGATGATAAAGTCCCATGCAGCATTCAGCCTTAATGTTGAGGAGGGCACAGTATACCTCAACGAGGTTGTTACTGCCTTCGGACCAAACGGTATAGGTAAAACAACCTTTGCAAGGATCCTTGCAGGTGTTGAAAAGCCCGATGAAGGGAATGTCAAAAGGAAGATAAAGATATCCTACAAGCCCCAGTACCTTTCATCGGATTATGCCGGTACCGTGGAGGAATTCCTGTATGCAAACGCCCCTTCATATGGATCGAACCTGTTCAAAAGCGAGATCATGAGGCCATTCAATCTTGAGGAGATACTTGACAAGGCAGTTAATGAGCTGAGTGGCGGTGAGCTGCAGCGCCTTGCAGTTGCAGTTGCTCTCTCCAGGGATGCGGAACTTTATGTTCTGGACGAACCAACAGCATTCCTTGACGTTGAACAGCGTCTGCTTGCAGCCAAGGCCATAAGAAGGATAATTGAAAGCAGGAATGCGTCTGCCATGATAATTGACCATGACATAATCTTCATTGACTACATATCCGACAGAGCCATGGTCTTCAGTGGTAAACCTGGAGTTGAGGGACGCGCTGGAAGCCCCACCGAACTCAGGGAAGCTATGAACACATTCCTCAGTGAAACAGGGATAACCTTCAGGAGGGATAAGGAAACAAAAAGGCCGCGTGTTAACAAGCCTGGAAGTTTCCTTGACAGGCAGCAGAAGGAGATGGGGGAATACTACTACCTGAAAACAGAATAATATGAATGAACACACAACCTTCTTTTCAAAAACTCCCTAAGATATCCACCAGAACACCTCCCCTTTATTTTTCCAAGGAACCACTTATGCACTCATAATCTGCGTTAATTGAAGGAGAGAATAGCGAATTATCTGCAAAAAAGCCTCAAAAAACAGATCCTAAAAAATAAAAATTACAACTAGCAGATTATCTAGATTATCTGCAAATTAGCCCAAAAAAGCATTTTCAGATTAAAAAAACTAAAAATTGTGAAATTATGATGGCCTAAGGAACTCCATCACATCCACAAAGTTCTCAGCGAATATCTCGACCTGCTCAGTTGGTATGGAGAAGCTGAGACGTATGTACCTGTCCCCGAATATCTTGCTGGTGTATGCACCCTGCCTTACAAAGATCTTCCTCTTAAGAAGGTAGTCTGTAAGGTCAACGGGGTTCACACCGGTTTCATGTATATCTATGGCCATCATGTTTCCATTTGATGGGTAAACCGGGAGAAATGCCCCTTCAACCTCTTCAACAGCGTCCCTGATGATCCTCTGGTTTTTGAAGGTCACATCCCGTATCCTGTCAACCCACCTGTCCTTTGATTTGAGGGCTGCAATTGCACCTGCCTGGGATACAACATTTGTACCGAGGTCATTTATGACGATGCTCTTCACTGACTCAACAATGTCTGCAGTTGCAACAATCGCACCTATCCTGAGACCTGCCATCCCGCATATCTTGGAAAAGCTGTACACTGTAACTGTATGGTCGGGGGCGTAATCAGCTGCAAGGTGGTGTTCCTGTGCAAAGTCCCTGTAGGTTATATCGTGCAGAAGGTAAACATCATGGTCCACTGCAATGTCTGCAAATGCCTTTATCTCATCCAGTGTATATGATGACCCCAGTGGATTCAGGGGGTCAATGAGTGAAATCAGGCGGGTGTTACTGTCCATATTCTCAAGCACAAGGTCAGGTGTCAGTTTATACCCACATTCACTGCTGTATATTGGGACCGATGTGACACTGCATGCGAATCTGCTTGCAAAGTTGTCAATTATCAGGTACCCTGGATCACATGTTATGGCATTGTCCTCAGGGTTGAGAATATCATTCATGCAGAGATACAGGGACTCTGTACCTCCGGCGGTTATGAGGGCCTCAAAGCCATCCCCCAGTCCCAGATCCTTCAGTACAAGTTCCTTGAGTTCCGGGAATCCCTCAGGAGGAGGATACTTACAGTAACTACCCTCATTTATGCAATCAATCATGGCTTCCGCTATTTCAGAGTGATCATGAAGATGGTTGGTGTTCTGACCCATCCATATCATTTCTTTGTCCTTGAAGACGTAGTTAAAAAACTCATTTGAAGTTTTAAAGCCGTTTGGCGGCACTTTTGCGGCTTTAGCATATTTTTTAGGAGAAATCATTTTATCACATCAGCACCAGAGTATCCTAATGAAAGAGAAGAAGGCTTCTCTTATCTACCCGAGGCTGAACCTCAACCATAGGCCACACTATTACCGTGTTCTATATCATATTAAACAAACCACTTAATAAACTTTGTTCAGCATCAGAGATTCTGTAATAAAATTCTGGGCCCATATCCTACTCTAAGGACCCAGATTAACCTCCCGGCGCCCGGCCAGATGATAATAGAAGACCTATCCTGGAAAAATTAAAATCCCTCAAGCTCAGACAATACCCTCAGGAACTATCCTGAAACTGGCTCTCAAACCTTCAGGTCTGTTTCTGTGCCTTCTGAGTATAGCAACTCTTTCACCTGGCCTATCACCCATTTCAAGTTCAACAATTGTTTTGGACCAGTACCTCAGGAGGGTCCCGCCAACGGGACTCACCCTCTCCACCCCATCATCTCCCCTCAGGGAATATATCTGGTTGGTTATAACCACCGCAAGGTCAAATCTTCTGGCCATCTGCAGAAGAAGGAAAAGCTGTCTTCCAAGATCAACATTGAAATTAGATCCGTTACCCTCCTTTAGACGGTATAGGGCCACCGCGGAATCAAGTACAATGAGGTCCACTGAATCGCCATGGTTTTTGAGGACATTCAGTGTTTTTTGAATGGCTTCACCCTGCTCTGTGAAGCTAGATGGTTCAAAAACTATTATATTATCGGCAACCCTTTCAAATGAAGATCCTGAAACCTGTCTTATTCTTTCAACAGAAATTCCGCCCTCAGTATCTATAAAAACTGTCTTCTTATCTCTCTTTGAAGTTTCAACTGCAAGTTTAATTGCGATGTTGGTTTTGCCAGAAGCTGGGGGTCCATAGAACTGTGTGATGGTCCCCCTCTCAACACCCCCTCCAAGGATGGAGTCAATGGATGAACCGGTGGGGAGCCTCCCGTTTTCACCGAGCTCCATAAGGGTCCTCATCTTATACACCTGAAAATCCTGTGGATAACTTCAGGGTCCCCCCTACCCATCCTGAGAACAGCTGGTGGTTCAACTGTAAGATCCACAACCGTGGATGGTTCAGTGCTATCACATTCGCCTGCATCAAGCATGAGGTCAACCTCCAGATCCCCCATTATATCATGGGGGTTAGCTGATGGTTGCTTGCCTGATATATTGGCGCTTGTGGCTGTCACAGGAAACCTTGCTGATATCCTTCTGCATACCTCATCATCAGGGACCCTTACACCCACCTTTGATGATCCCCCCGTGAGAATATCCGGCACCAGATCCTTCTTCTCAAGTAAAACAGTGTATGGTCCCGGCAATATCCTCCTGATTACCTCCATTGCATGCTCTGATGGTTTTGAGAACCTCGGTATCTCAGACACCCCTGAGACACATATGGATACAGGTTTATCAGGGGCCCTTCCCTTTATCCTGAAGAGCTTCCTCACTGACTCCCCGTCAAGTGCATTGACACCGAGGCCATAGATGGTATCTGTGGGGTATATCACCGCCCCGCCCCTCTCCATAACAGATATCGCCTCATCAATCACCTTTTGTGATGGGTTTTCTCTTCTGATTTTCCGGATTATCATTGAACCACCAGATCCATGACCAATTTATATATCTGTAATCAATATAAATGAGTTCATGTTGAATCAGTTCAGACCGGCACTCAGAAGGTTCATAGACCCTATCGCAGAGAAGATCGCAATACCAGCAGATTATATAACGTTCACTGGTTTCCTGGTTGCATGTGCCTCAGCTGCATCCTATGCCACAGGGAATATTATTAACGGTGCTCTGCTTCTTGCATTAAGCGGATTCATAGACGTCCTTGATGGGGCTGTTGCAAGGAGGAGGTTCAACCCCACCAGATTTGGTGGTTTCCTGGATTCAACCCTTGACAGGCTCTCAGATGGCCTGATCATCATTGGTATAACGGCAGGGGGGTTCACAGGGCTTCTCACAGGTATGCTGGCCCTCCACTCCAGCCTCATGGTCAGTTATGTGAGGGCAAGGGCCGAGTCCGAGGGCCTTGAATGCACTGTGGGTGTTGCTGAAAGGGCTGAGAGGCTCATAATACTTATTGGAGGATCCCTTGCCGGATACTTCCTTGGCTTATGGTATATGAACGCTGCCATGATAATTCTTGTAATTGCAGGTTACTTCACGGTGATCCAGAGGATGATGTACGTTCGGGGGCAGATGAAAACATAGTGCCTCAGGAAAAGTCCCTGATTAAAAGATTGATGAGGTGTTTAAATGGAATGCAGGGAACGCATAGAAAAGGACCTTGATCTTCTTGAGAAAAATTTAATGGAAATGGAATCCATAGAATTCAAAGGGGAGGAGAGGGCCATCATTGAGAGGGCCCTGAACTACAGGGACGACTCCATCTACTACCTAAAGAAGGGGGATTACATCACATCCTTCGGGTGCATAACCTACGCCCACGGCCTTCTGGATGGCCTAAGAATGCTTCACGGAATTATATGATGGAGATAAAATGAAGTTTTTCATGAAAGAGGGTAAAGTTGAGAAGTATGGGCGCAAGCACCTTGATAAGGTCATGGAATGCTACCTGAAGCTGGAGGAGCTGATGGAGGCATTTTACAGTGGTGACTGCAGAAGTGTATCTAGACTCGCAAGGGAGATAGCGGTTAGTGAGCATGAGGCCGATGAGATAAGAAGGAAAATGGAGCTTGAATTCTATGAAGGGGCCTTTCTACCATTCGACAGGGAGGACCGTATAATGCTCGTTGAGAGCATAGACAAGGTTGCTGACGTTATTGAATCAACCGCATTCACTGTATCCCTTGGAAGGGTTTCCTTTCCCTCAGGGTTCAGGGAGGACTTCCAGAGGATGATGGATGTCACAGAAAAGACTGTTCACGCCCTTAAGGAGTGCGTGGAACTCCTTGAAAGGGACCTCGGGGAGGCCATGAGGAAGGTCCATGAAATTGAGGGCCTTGAGGATGAGGTGGATGCAATTGAGAGGAAGATCATAACTGACCTCTACTCTGCCTACAGGGAGAAGGAGATGGGTGTCATAAAATTCATGGACATGAAGGAAATCACCCGGAAGATCGGGAACATTTCCGACAGGGCCGAAGATGCTTCTGACCGTGCCCTCATAATAATAGCCAAGAGAAGAGGCTGATGACCCTTAAAATGGCCGTTGAGGACCTGAAGTACCTCCTCAACAGGGGTTACCGTAAACGCGTTGCGCTTAATTTCGTTGCAAACCACTATCTTCTCGGGAAGAGGGAAAGAAATTACCTTGCAAGGTACGTCTTCTCAGATGAAACCAGAAAGAGGAGACTCTCCCGGCTGGTAAGTCCAGATTCCCTCAGGGGTGCCACTGTCCACATTGATGGCTACAATGTACTCATAGGCACAGAAAGCGTTCTTGGGGGTGAAGGGTTCTTCATTGCCCAGGATGGGTTTCTGCGGGATGTAAGGAGTGTTTCAGGGAGTTACAGGATGGGTGAAGTAACCCTGAGGGCCCTGAATGCCATAATGGATTTCCTATCAGATTCAGGTGTTAAAGAGGTGTTTTTCTACTTTGACAGGAACGTCAGCCACAGTGGCAGACTGAGGCAGATCGTCGAGGAACTCATGGATTCCCGGGAACTTGAGGGACGTGCTATTCTCTCATCATGCGTTGACAGAAGGCTTAAGAAAAGTGGGGGTGTGGTGGCAACAGCTGACGGTGCTGTGATCGACTCTGTGGAGATGGTGATTGACATTCCCCATGAGATACTCAGGAGAATCAACAAGAAGAAACCAAAGAAGGGATAATGACAGGATAGACCAATCATTTAGAAGTACAGGATCAACGCCTGGCAGAATCCAGTGTTCAGAAAAAAATAAAATGTGGGTGGAAGCCCCTTTAATCCATGTCCTCAAATCTGTCCCCGAGTTTTTCAAGCACACCTGGAAGGGATGTGTACTCCATTTCATCTGATGGGAGTCTGTGGGGTTCGAATGGCCCGTGTCTTCTCATGTACTCTGCAATTTCAGATGCAAGCTGCCTTGAGCGATCAAATGATGGGTCATCAAACATGTCAATTGGGCCCACGAGTTTGCAGTCTGCGATCTGGAATCCCAGCCCTATTACCCTTGGAGGTCCGTCGAACCTGACGGGTGTTGCATCCCTCTGGGCAACAGGCATCAGTGGCCCGTTGTGTGATCCCCTCATCCAGCCACCCACAAGGTGCGGGAATGCGAAGGGTTCAACGACTTCTCCTGCTGCAGGGAATCCTGACTGTGCCCTTACGATTGCGACCGGGTCATCCTTTCCTATGTACTTTCCTGCCATGAGGTTCAGTCTTTCTGTGCTCACAGAGGCTGCTATTTCACCGTCGTCCCTTCTGTGTATCTTCTTTATCACGTAGCGGCTGATTGAACCCAGGAGGGCGAGGAGGTCGTACATCTCATCAGGGCATGCCATTGTAACCTTTTTGTGTTCAACAACATCAAAGACCTCGAATTCGTATCCGTTGTGAAGTGTTGGATCGATAACAAGGCCCGCGGTGTTGAATGGGTCTGCAAACATTCTGAAGAGGGGCAGGTTAAACGCTCCAGGTTCTGTCTTGTCGCAGCAGAAAATTATAACAGGATCGCTTGGCCTCTCCTTAAATTCCATTTCAGCGCACCCAGGGCCCATACCCTTGATGTTTCCTGAGAATGTGTCTGAGAGGAGGTCCTGCCCTGCACCGTAAAGTTTTAAGCCCCTGGCCACCTCTGTGGCTTCCCTGAAGGCGTTCCATGCTGTCTGGTGAACCTCCTCATTTTCTTCACCGTTTCTGTGGGTCATTATGAGGTCAATGTCATCTCCACAGTTGGTAATATAATAATCCTCAAGGATTCCTGTATCCCTGGCTTCTGCCAGTATCTCGTCGCACTTTTTCTTTAATGCCTCATGTGCGACTGCGTGACCTGCTACGCTTCCAACGTCTGCTTTAATTACACTAATGGTTGTTTTCATCATTACACCTCCAGAAGATAGTGAGTTAATTAACTGGATTCTTTATATAAAAGATGTGATCTGATTATTTAAAAAGTTATCCACAGAATCTGCAACGATCATTCAGGGCTTTCTGTTTCTGAAGCTGATCTGAATATCTTCTCAATTTCATCTTCAACCTGGATTTTTTCTGAGAGTTCCCTGATGGAGGCTGTATCCGCTGCCGTTGAGGGATGGCGGGGTACAGCACCGCATCCACCATCGGGTATCACCGAGATGTCATAGGTGCCTATCCTCTTTGCAAGGGCCTCTATCTCCACCTTATCCATGCCTATGAGGGGGCTGAGGACAGGCATCCTCACCGCCATCCTTGTGGCGAGGATGTTTGGAAGGGTCTGGGATGCCACCTGCCCGAGGCTGCTCCCATCCACTATTGCAAGTGCCCCCTCCTCCTCTGCAACCATCTCGGCGAGGCGGTACATTCCAGCCTTACATAGGACGCAAGTCATATTCTCAGGGGCTTCTCTCCTGCATTTTTCAAGGTAACTTCCATACCTGAAAATTCTGAGTTTGAATTCAACTCCAGCAGAATACTCCTCAAGTTTTGAAGCGATTTTCTCAACCTTATCAAGGGACTCGGGAGCTGTGAATGGTGAGTTATCGGTGTGGACCGCAACGACCTGGCATCCCCTCTTCATGAGGAGATATGTGGCAACAGGTGAGTCTATTCCCCCGGATAAAAGGGCAACAACCTTGCCCTGGGTACCGGCAGGCAGGCCGCCAGGACCCTGGATGACCCTGTGGTAGATGTATGTCCTGTTCTCCCTTATTTCAAGGTGGATCTCAAGGTCAGGGTTTCCAAGGTCCACCGGGGCCCCGATCTCCCTGACCACAACTGAACCTGCAAAGGCTGCCATCTCCTGGCTTGTGAAGTCATGCTGCCCAACCCTTCTGCATCTTATGGCAAAGGGTGTTCTCTCTGTGATGAGACCCTCCAGTTTCAGTTCACCCACATATTCCCGGAGCGCCACCTCTATAACATCAAAATCGGTTTCCACAGTCACCGCGGGTGAAAAGGATACCACCCCAAAGATCCTTGAAAGTTTATCAAGGGCCTCATCCATGTTATCAGGGAATACGAATATTCTTCCATGCCTGATTTCTGCTCTGCAGCTGAAAGCAGCCCTTATATTGCTGAGGAGTTTTTTTTCAAATCTCCTTCTAACAGCCGGCCCCTTAATTGCAACCTCACCGTATCTCACAAGTATAACATCATATTCAAGAATACTAACACCCCCCTATGAGGAAATTACCCTTTTCTATGAGTTCTTTGAGTTCACGGGCGAGGCTGGATGCCCTCACCCTGTCTGACTGTCTGCATACGATGGGTACCGTCCTATCACCAATCCTGACCTCACCTGTATCCATCTCATACGCCCCGTAGGGACATGAGAAGGCACATACACCGCATCCGAAGCACCTATCGGTGTCCAGTCCATCCCCTATTGCATGGGTTGGGCACCTCTCCGCTGCCAGGCATGGGAGGCAGTCAGCACACCTTTCAGGGTTATAGGTGGGTCTCTCGTCACCAGCCCATGTATCCGCATATGTCAGATCATGGATTATCCTTGATCGATCCCTCACGTCTGCAACAGGTAACCCTATATCTGAATTAAGAACCAGCAGTCTCTCAAAGACCCTCTCAGATGTCACGGGCAGTGGGACTGCGATGGTGTTGAATATCTCGGGTCCTGCGGCTGTCCTGAATCCCCCAATGTAATCAGGTTTCATATCATGCAGGTCCCCGCTCAGCATGAGATTTGGTCTTTCAGGGCTGCTCCTTGTACCCTCACCCAGCACGAGGCCCCTGGCACCATTTAAGAGTACGCTGGTTCCCCTCCTGATGGCCTCCATGCCTGGATCATTTTCAAGGGGATTGATGTCACCGCAGCCTGAGAATGAGAGGCCTCCACAGTGGGGTGGCATTTCAAATGCATTGAATATGGATCTTACAGGTTTATCTGATGGATTGACAATTGCTGTGTAGTTTCTGAATGCCATCCTTGTTCCTATGATCCTCGCTGTTTCAATATCCTTCAGGGTAACTGTGGATTCAATGGAAGTTCCATCCTCTGACTTTACAGTCACATCAACCTCAGATCCAATGAGAAGGTCCCTGAGAAGAAATCCGCCGCCATATTCAGGGTCCCTGACGCTTCTGGCTGTCCCATAAATGAAGAGGTCCACTGAACCCAGGTTTTCATTTGGACATGGGCCAGGATACGCTGGTATGCCATTCAGTTCAGCTGAAACAGCCTTCCTGAATGAACCAGGTTCAGATACCCTGAAATGCATTACCGCTGCTGTCCCGGACATTACACCGCAGGTGGCCGCTGTTACCACGTCAACCTCATCTGCAGATGGGGCCTCATCGTTGAGGACCAGCTCCTTGAGTTCCCCGGCTGTTAAAACGGTTGCTTCACCATCCAGTATCCTCTCATTTATTTCTGAGATGGTCCTCCTCAAATTAATCACCAGAAAACAACAAGAACAGTTATTTTACAATCCTCAAATTCATCCCCCAAAGGATTCAAGTGAGGATCTTGCCTCCTCAAGAGCCTCATGGATTTTATCCTTTCCTTTACCTGCTCCCTGTGCAAGGTGTGGCTTTCCACCACCTCCACCTCCAAGGACCCTTGCAGCTGATGCTATAACCTCATTTATCCTTAAACCCCTTTTGACAGCGTCATCAGAGGCCGCCCCAACTATCTGGCCCTCTGAATTTGCAAGGATAACTGCATCAGCTGATTCTGTGAGTTCAAGGGCCATGTTCTTCATCTCATCCATGTCAGCCTCAACAGTGTCTATGATGACCCTCAGGCCGTTGAGGTCCTCCACCCTATCCCTTACCTCCAGGATTTTGAGTGAAGCCATTTCCTCCTTGAGGCGTGAAACCTCATTTCTGAGGGCCTTCCACTCTGTGAAGAATCTCTCAGAGGTGCGTGGAAGCTGTGATGGTGTTACCTTGAATACATCTGCACTTTCCCTCAGTATATCCCGGTTTTTCTGCATGAGTTCAATGGCCGATGCCCCTGCAGAGAATTCTATCCTCTCAACACCATCCTGTATGCGTTCAGTCCGGTTGATCATTATGAGGCCTATGTCCCCGGTTCTCTTAACATGGGTCCCTGCACATGCCTGCACATCCACCCCTGGAATCTCAACGACCCTTATCATGGAGCCCGGAACAACGCCCCCCTGGTAGAGTATGAATCCATACCTTTTCTCTGCAATGTCCCTGTCCATCCACCTGACATCAAGGGGGATGTTTCTCATGACGTATTCGTTGGCCAGCCTCTCTATCTCATCAAGTTCCTCCTGAGTTATCCTCCTGTAATGTGATAAGTCTATCCTTGAACTCTTAACACCCTTCTGGGCCCCTGCCTGCCATATGTGGTCTCCAAGGACCCTCCTTGCAGCTGCAACTATCAGGTGGGTTGCTGTGTGGTTCCTTGTAAGCTGAAGTCTTCTATCTGAATCAATCCGGCCCCTTACAGTTTCCCCTGGTTTGAGGCAGATTTCATCGTCTGTCCTGTGGAGTACCACATTACCTATCTTCTCTGCATGCTTTATCCGGATCCTGCAGCCGTCTGACTCAATGTATCCAGTGTCAGATGGCTGACCTCCTCCCTCAGGGTAAAAGAGTGTTCTATCAAGTATGACACCGTCCTCATATACCCCCAGCACACTGGCTTCGAATTCCAGGCCATCGGGTTGTTCATAGAAGAGGAGCTCTGTCTGGGGGTAATCAAGATGAAGGTCCTCCTCCGGGGCTTCAGTTTCAGCCTCATTCATCTCCGCAACCAGGGTGTAGAAGTTGTCAGGGATTTTAACACTGAACCCTGATTCCTCTGCTATCTCCTTTATGGTTTCAGGGGGGATTCCATGGGAGTCATATAATTTTATAAGGATTTCAAGGGGCATCTCGCTCTTATTATCCTTCCTGAGGTATTTTATGGTCTTCTCCACAATCCTCCGGCCCCTTGTCACGGTCTTTGCATACCTGTGTTCCTCAAGGTCTATGATGCTGAGTATGTGTTCATGGTGCTCCCTTATCTCAGGGTAATGACCCTCAAGGAACTCCACCTGGATGTTCATTATATCCTTCAGGGACTCCCTCATGCCGAGTTCCTTCATGAGCCTAAGTGTCCTCCGGATTATGAGCCTCGCAAGGTAGCCCTCCTTTACATTTGAGGGTATGACACCATCTGCAAGCATGAAGGCAAGACAGCGCGTATGGTCTGCTATGGCATAAATGGACTCCATGGGGGCTGCTGCACGCTCGAGTTCAGTGGCTGAGATTCCAAGTTTATCAGCAACCCTTTTTCGAAGTTCCCTGAGATCAGCATAGGTTTCTATATCCATCATCCCGGCCACACGGGCATTTTCTGCCAGTATCTCCTCGTTGACCTCCACGCCTGTCAGTTCAATCAGCTTCTCAATTACCGGGCCAAAACATGCGTCATAGGCTGTTGGTGTCCCCTGGGATATCCAGGCAAATCTCTCAAGCCCATACCCGGTGTCAACTATTTTAAGTGGGATCTCCTCCCTGCCACCATCTGGTAGGGTGCGGTACTGTATAAAAACGAGGGTCGCCAGTTCGACGCCACGGACACAGACCTCATAGCAGGGCCCCTCGTTTCCGCCGCCCTGCCACCAGGATTCTATGAATGTTATCTCAAATGGATCAATGCCTATGTGAGTCAGGAATTCGTGGCAGTACTTTATTGTCTCTTCTTCCCAGTAAACTGTGTTATCTTCAGAGTTGAATGCGTGGTGTCCACCCATGGTGAAGCATGTGAGGTGTCTCCCTGTTCTTCCAACGTTATCAACGTCGTTGAGTCTTATTGACGGCTGTGCAACCACCAGGGGGTTTGCAGGGGGCTTCACAAGGCCTGATGTCACCCATGGCTGAAAGTTGTATATGGATGCTCCAACAAGAAACACGTCGTCCCGCCAGCGCTTTGCAAGTACCGGATATCTTCTGATGGGCTCATGGCCCCTTTCAGCGAAGAATTCTATGAATTCATCCTGTATCTCGTACAGGTCATAGCTCCTCGAGGTTGCGGGATTTCCTATAAAATCGTATTCATCACAGGGGGCATCTCCACATGTTCTGCGTTCCCTTATTGACCAGAAGGTGTTCCCACAGGACTCGCATTCATATTTTCTGTAACCCAGTTCTTCAAGCTGACGAGACATGGTAATCATTGAAAACAGTTTTTATAAATAGAATCAGAATCAGGAAAAATAAATTTTTTGCCATTTGTTATGGCAGGGAAAAATAGAAAAGAGTTTAACCGAAGAGTGCGCCGAGACCGGCTGCTGCTTCCTCTTCAGCTTCCTCTTCTTCCTCTTCTTCTTCCTCTTCTTCTTCAGCCTCTTCGGCTGCTGCTGCAGGTGCTGCGGCTGCTGCAGGTGCTGCTGCTACAGCTGTTGTTTCCATTGCCTCTTCAATGTCCACATCTTCAAGGGCTGCTATTAGAGCCTTGACCCTTGCATCATCCACTTCAGCGCCTGCTGCTTCAAGGACACTTTTAACGTTTTCTTCGTTGATCTCCTTACCGGTTGTGTGCAGTAACATTGCTGCGTATATGTATTCCATATGATCACCTCAAATTTTTATTTTTTTAGGTTAACTATGCCAGTAAAGCGTTTATCCGAAGAGTGCGCCGAGACCAGCGGCTGCATCCTCTTCTTCCTCTTCTTCTTCCTCTTCAGCTTCTTCTTCAACCTCTTCCTCTTTCTCTTCAGGGGCGGGTGCTGCTGCCCTTGAAGACAATTTATCCCTCAGTTCATCATCAACTGCTTCAGCGTTAACCTCTGCAGCTGCAGCGGCCAGTGCAAGCATCTGGGCATAGGCCTTTGCAAGCAGCAGATCAGTTGTCTCTGAGGTGAGGATTGATGCATTGTATGCAAGGTTGAATGACTTCGAAGCAGCCTTCTGGATAATCGCAGGCATTGTTTCGCGTGTGTATATGACTGCGTTAACTGACAGGTTAAATGCCTGTGAAAATGCTTTCTGAATGTCAGATAAGGTTTTTTCCTCATCTATGGTCAGGATGTCTGCTGTGTAGACTGTCTGATTTTCATATGCTGCCCTGAGGTCTATTCCAACCTCAAGTGGCTGTATATCCAGTCTTGTTAATATTCCTGCCACCTTGGGGGGTATCTCCTCCCCGGCCTTCACCACAACATGGTCATTTGAAACCACGATCTTTCCCTTCTCGATCTTGGCGGGGATGCCTATCTGCTGAAGCTCCCCCAGGATTGGGCCCGGGGCAAAGCCGGTATCCCCCTTGGGGACAACTATATCTGCCGGAGCTATGGCGCCTGGCTTGGCAGGGGCAGGGGTTTTGCTGTCCTCAAGAATCTTGAAGAGTTTGAATGGGTTCATATCAGTGAATATGAGTGCAGGCTGGCCCTCCATATAATCAGAGAGGGAATCAACGTTTTCAAGTTCTTTGCCAGCTTTTTCCAGGGCAAGGCTGATCAGTGTCTTCTTTGACATTCTGATGAGTGCACTGTCACGGAGTGTCTGGCGCATCTTCTGTAGCTGTCTTGCAGGTATATCTGCAAGGTTAGCTATACCAACCACTTCATGACTTTTGATGAGGTCCTGGAGCTCCTGAACCTCCTTCTTCTTCCATTCAGCCACGTGAGCCATTTAAATCACCCTCACTACCGGGCCCATGGTCGTTTTAACGTACATGGACTTAAGCTGGTTTCTGCCCTTCTCAAGTTTGCGGTCAATTGTCTGCAGAACCGCCTCTATGTTCTCGGCAAGTTTCTCATCATCCATATCCTCTGTGCCAACCACGGTGTGAACCACAGGCTGGTCCTTGATTCTCACCTTGACAGTGTCCCTGAGTTTCTTGAGTATGGGCTCCGGGTTTATTGTTGCTGGCACCGGTTTTGGCATCTTCTTTCTGGGTCCAAGAACCGGTCCAAGGAACCGCCCCACCAGGGGCATCATGTCTGCCTGGGCCACGAAGAATTCATAGCTGTTGGCAAGTTTCTTTGCTTCCTTTCGGTTTTTGCCAAGTTCTTCAAGTTCATCCTTGGTTATCACAAGGTCGGCTCCAGCGTTCTTAGCCTGGAGAGCCAGTTCCCCATCGGCGATCACGGCGATTTTAACATCCTTACCGCGGCCGTTGGGTAGAGAAACTTCCTCGTCAAACCTGTTCTCTGGTTTGTTGACGTCAAGGTCCTTGATGTTAAGAATAACATCCATGGACTGTGTGAAGTTTCTCGGCCTTGAAAGTTCCTTGGCCTTCTTCACCGCTTCCATAATCTCCTGTTGCATTTCTGAATCCTCCATGAACTTCAAAAAATAAGTTCATATGATGGGGTTAGTTATGTGATTCTCAAGATTTATAAATTTTTATGATGTGAGGAGGTCATCATAGACTCCCTGATCAACTTCCCTCTGAACCTCCCTGGGGTCCTTGCCATTCACTGTTACACCCATGCTCACGCAGGTACCCATGATCTCCTTGACTGCCTGTTTGTAGTCGTTTGAGAGGAGGGCGTCGAACTTCATCCTTGCTATCTTCAGCACCTGCTCCATGGATATGTCTGCTATCTTGTCCATGCCCGGGTCCTGTGAACCCTTCTCGATCTTGAGTTCATCCATGATCAGGGCGGTTGTTGGTGGCGTACCAACCTCAACCTCAAAGTCCCTTGTGTCGGTATCAACTATGATCTTAACCGGGACCTTCATTCCCTCGAAATCCGCGGTCTTGCGGTTTATCTCCTCAACAACCTGCATCATGTTAATTCCAAGCGGACCAATCGCAGGACCCAGTGGTGGTCCTGGAGTGGCTTTTCCACCATCAATAAGAATTTCAACGGTTTCTTTAGCCATTAATCAGCCTCCTTTTGTATTATTCTAATCTGATCACCTTTAACTGTTACAGGAATTGGCACTGCAGCCTCTATGAGTTCAAGTACAACTTCCTCTCTGGATTCATCTATACGGATAACCTTTGCCCTTTCACCCTTGAATGGCCCTGAGATCAGCTCAACGATGCTACCCTTCTTAATGGATGATATTATGGGTTCAGGTTTGAGGAACCTCTTAACCTCCTCAAATTCTATCTTTGATTCACCCTCGGTTTTTCCCTCAACAACACCCCTTAAGTGGGGAACCCTTATGGCAGGGTTTCTCATGTCGATCTTTGAGGAGGACTCAACAAGGATGTAGCCCCTGAGGGACTCTGGAACAAGAATCGCGTTTATCTCAATACCACTATCCCTTACCTTCCTGGCCAGCATCCTTGCCACATTCTTCTCCTGACCCACCGAGGTCTTAAGGGCATAGATGGAATTTTTACTATCTTCCATTAAGAACACAACCTCATATATATAATTCACTGTGACTTTCCAGTAAGAGTTAATCAGCCACCCAGTAACTGGGCAATTATACTTATTATGAATCCTATTACACCTATTAATATTATACCGATACCTGTCACCTTTGACACGTTGAGGTATTCGTCCCTTGTGGGTTTCTTTGATACCTTCAATACCCTCTTTGACTGCTTGATAAAATTCAGAACAGAATCCCTGTATTTCATGATTTATCCCCGCTAGTTTATAATGATTAAAAACAAGGATGATAATCGGGATGAGTGATGGAGTAATCTATCCTTCAAGATTTATAAATGTTTTCATTGATGTGGGGGTGTGTGGAAGAAATATCAGAATACTCCATCTATAAATTCTTCCAGTACAGACTCATCCACAGAGTCCTTCTCCCGCTGTTTTTCCTCGAAGAACTCCTTCTCTGCAGAACCATGTGAGCCGTATATGTACGGCGACCTCACGCCCGCAACAACAATCGTTGTTCTTATAACATTCTGCAGTTCATCCTGAATCTGTGCACCCCATATTATGTTTGCATCAGGATCCAGTTCCTCGGCAACAACCTCAACTATCCTTTCGGCCTCCTGAAGTGTCAGGTCGGAGCTTCCAGAGATATTGATAAGTGCACCCTTTGCATTGGATATGTCCAGATCAAGTAGCGGGCTGTTAAGAGCCTCGTAAACTGATTCAAGGGCCCTGTCACCTGCCTCGGCTTCACCCATTCCAATCATTGCCATTCCTGAGCCCTTCATTATGCTCCTAACATCAGCAAAGTCAAGGCTCACAAGACCTGGCCTGGTTATGAGTTCCGTTATCCCCTTAACGGCCCTTCCAAGGATTTCATCTGCAACCATGAATGCCTTGTTGAGGGGAAGGTTGGGTGCAACCTCGAGAAGCTTGTCATTGGGGATCACTATCACGGTATCGGCAGCACTCTGAAGTTTCTCAAGACCCTTCTCAGCATTCTCCCTTCTTTTAAGGCCCTCTGCACTGAAGGGCATGGTTGCGACTGCTATTGTGAGTGCACCGGCCTTTTTGGCCAGCTTGGATATCACAGGTGCCGATCCGGTTCCTGTGCCTCCCCCAAGACCGCAGGTCACAAAGACCATGTCAGCCCCTTCAAGCTCCCTGCGGATATCATCCTCACTTTCCTCGGCACATTCCTCTCCAACTTCAGGTACTCCGCCCGCGCCAAGACCCCCGCATACATTCCTTCCTATGAGCAGCTTCCGGTTAGCAACCGTGTAGAAGAGGTCCTGGGCATCTGTGTTAATGGCTATTGTCTCAGCACCCTCAACTCCTATTTCACTGAGCCTTGTTACGGTGTTGTTACCCGCCCCGCCGGTCCCAACAACGTATATCTTCGCCCTGCTATTTTCGATTATTTCCCGAAGTTCCTGGTCGATTTCTGAGTTCATCGAGATGGAAGATGGCTTTTCCCTTTTCTCAGATTCCTTTATGGCATCGTTAATGAATTTCAATTACTACCCCCACATTTATCTATGAAATATGTTATTGTGATAAGACATATTTAAAAGCAACCGTTAAAGCGGCACCAATGACCCCATGGGTCCCGATCAAAATTAAAAATCAGTTTCTGTGACCTCTGAAAATACCGGTACAATGTTGGGGCAAAATGGAATTATGGTATGGTCACCGGGCCATGAAAATCATGAATTCCGGCAACCCGCCCATACCATGCAGGTGCCGGACTATGGCCTTGGCATCGCAATGATCTCATGGATTCTCAGGTCAAATACGCTGTTCATATGCGTCGGTGTGAGAACCAGGGCCGTGTCAGCCCCCCATGCAGTGCCGCCTATGGCTATGACCTCCCTGTCAACAGGTATAAGGCCTGCGTCAGCTGCCATTATAGATATCTCAACACATACCTTGAAGCCCTGTGAAACCATCCTGAGGGTTTCAGCCATCACCTCAACAGGTGTGACTCCGCCGAACTTATTTGATATCCCCCTTCCAACACCGCTGAGTGCATGTGAACCTGCATATACACTGACGCCCCTTTCAATCAGTTTCTCCCTCATGTCGGGTTCAAGTTCAAGTTTGCCCTTCTCCCTGAAACCGGCGTGGTGTGTTACAGAAACAATGTTTCCCTCAACCATCTCAGATAACCTGAGTGCTGTTTCACCGGATACCGAGGCCACCACAAAGTCCCTGATCCCCAGTTTATCTGCCCTTTCCTTAACAAGTTCAAGGACCCTTTCAGTGTTCTCCTTACCTGGTCTTTCAAAGTAACATATACTCTCCATCACATGTACCACCACCTATTAATATATAATAAGATCCCAAAATAGTGATGGGACTCAACTTATAGAATCTCCCGTTACGATAAGATCCCCGATAGTGGATGGGATTCAGATTGATATCCCATGAAACCTGTTATAAGAAAAATTATTTATAAAGGTAGTAAACATATGAATTTAAATTAATATGCCGTTGGTGTTTATTCTGACTCAATCCAGAAGGTGATAAAATGAACGCCTTTGACTTTCTCACACCTCCAAGGCGTGGGAAACCCAGAAAAAATGGAATAACCATGGTTCTCGATAAGGGAATGGGCATTAAAACAGCCCGTGACCTCATGGAGATTTCATCAGATTACGTTGATTTCATAAAGTTTGGATGGGGAACCCTCCCCCTCCACAGACGTGACGCTGTCATGGAAAAAATTGAGATGTACCGTTCATTCGATGTGGAGGCCTATCCTGGGGGCACCCTATTTGAGATCGCCTATCTCAACGATAAAATTCAGGAGTACTTTGACGAGGCAAGAAGCCTTGGTTTTGAAACACTGGAAATATCAAATGGAACCGTTGAGATTGAAACCGATGAAAAATGTGAACTTATAGAGAAAGCGGTCAACGAGGGGTTCCAGATCATATCAGAGGTTGGTAAAAAGGACCCGGTAAGGGACAGACTTCTCAGCCCGGAGGATAGGGTTGAACTTGTCAGGGCCGACCTCAAAGCTGGAGCCTGCATGGTGCTCATGGAGGCCCGGGAGAGCGGCCATAATATAGGTATATACGATGAGAATGGAAACGTAAAGGAGGAAGAATTCAACCACCTCCTCAATGAACTCCCGCAGGATAGGATAATATGGGAGGCCCCCCAGAAAAACCAGCAGGTTTACTTCATACTGAAAATAGGACCAGACGTTAACCTTGGAAACATACCCCCCGAAGAGATAACAGCCCTTGAAACCATAAGAAGAGGCTTGAGGGGAGATACTCTCGGAAAGGTGAATCTTTAATGATAGAGAAAATCACAGTAATTGGCGGTTATGACAAATACGGAGAGAAGGAACCGGTTGAGAAGGTTGAAATAAGAAAAGGTGAAATTTTTGGTGTGGTCGGCCCAACAGGAAGCGGTAAAAGCTCACTTATAGGTGACATCGAACAGCTGGCCCAGAAGGACACCTTCTCCAAGAGAAAAATCCTGGTGAACGACGAAGAGCCAAGTTACGAGGACCGTACAAACCCCCGAAAGAAGATGGTGGCACAGCTTTCCCAGAACATGAACTTCCTGGCGGACATGACAGTGGGAGAGTTTCTCAGCCTCCACGCCAAGTGCCGGGGTGCCAGTGAAAGGTGCGTGGACCGTGTGATCCAACTTGCAAACACCCTCACCGGTGAACCCATCAAAAAGGAGCACGACCTCACAATACTCAGCGGGGGGCAGTCAAGGGCCCTCATGGTTGCAGATGTTGCCATAATAAGTGACTCTCCCATAGTGCTCATAGATGAAATTGAAAATGCAGGTATAAGGAAACACGATGCGCTCAAGGTGCTGGCAGGACACGGTAAAATAGTTCTGGTTGTAACCCACGACCCTGTGCTTGCACTCATGACCGACAAGAGAATAGTGATGAAGCATGGTGGTATGCAGAAGATAGTTACAACAACAGCCCAGGAGAAGAAGATATCCCGTGAACTCAACAAGATAGATGAACTCATGCTCAGCCTCCGTGAGAAGGTGCGGAGGGGAGAGCTGGTTGAGAGCATAGACCTCACAGAGATAATAAAAGGTTAAGCTGAAAGCTGCACCAGTTACAGAAGGGAAAGGATATGAGAATGGTAATAGTTGCTGGAACACCAGGATCCGGGAAAACAGCAGTCCTCATGCACACACTGAAGAGTCTCAAGGCGAGGGGATTCAATTCATCGGTGGTTAAAATAGACTGCCTATACACCGATGACGACAAGAAGTTTGAGAAGATAGGTGCGCCCACCCTTGTGGGCCTCTCAATGGATATGTGCCCGGACCACTACGCCATCTACAACATAGATGACATGATAAAATGGGCCGAGAAGAATGAATCTGACTTCCTTATCATTGAAACAGCAGGATTGTGTCACCGTTGCGCCCCCTACACAAAGAACTGCCTGGGTGTTTGCGTTATAGACGCTACAAGCGGCCCCAACACCCCCCTGAAGGTTGGGCCCTTCCTTTCAACCGCAGACATTGCTGTTGTTACCAAGGGGGATATGATATCCCAGGCAGAGAGGGAAATATTCAGGGAGCGTATACTGGAGGTTAACCCATCGGCAAAGATAATAGAGGCAAATGGCCTCAGCGGACAGGGATGCATGGAACTTGCAGAGGAAATGATAGAGAGCAGAGAGGTTTCCCTTGAAAACGAGGAACTCCGTCACTCAGCACCCCTTGCAGTCTGCACCCTCTGTGTGGGCGAGACAAGGGTCAATAAGAAGCACCACAGGGGAATACTCAGAAGAATAGACGGCTTCCAGACCTATGAGGGAGAATGAAAAGAGGGTCTTTCAGATGCCAGGAGACAGATCACTCAGAGAAAGGGTTACAGAACTTCTTCCCGGATACAACTGCGGTATCTGCGGCTATGCAAGGTGCGACGAATATGCCTCCGCACTCCTCAAGGGGCGGACAGAGATCGACAGATGCCACTTCATGTACCAGGAGCTTTTTACAGACAACCTTCAGAAGCTCCAGGAGATCCTCAAGGAGGAGGACCTCCTGCCAGAGGAGAAGAAGGTTGTGGGTGTCCTTGACGGGTACGAGGCAGATTTCATACTGAAGCCCCTCCCTAAGGAGGGTTCATGCAGGGAGGTACTCTTTCCATTTTCAAGGGCTGAGCTTAAAAAGGGGGATATAATCCGTTACAGACCCCTGGGGTGCCCCATAACCCACTTTGCAGAGATACTGGATGAAAACAACGGACTCATAACTGTCCACATCGTTGGGCCATGTCACCGCCTTGGCAGCGAGGACTTTGAGTTCAGGGACATCGGGGTCTGCCTGGTGGGGGGCTTCGAGGGCATGATCGATGGGGAACTCCCCAACATCGGCGACACAGTGAGATTCCTCCCGGCCCACTGCATGATGCAGAAGGTCCACTCAGGGGTCGTGGTACAGCTTGAAGGCAGGAGGGCCATCATAGAGGGCATAGACCTCAAGGTCTGGGCCCCGCCTGTGAGGGCCAGATGAACCTGCATCAATTTCTGAATGTTTAATTGACAGGAGCATGCCTTTGAGGACAGAACATGCCCAGAGATGGATACACCACGGTACCTGTGAGGACGGACTACATAAAGCCTGGTGAGGGTTTATGGAAAATCATGGAGAGGGCAGGTGAACTGGTAGTTGATGGGGATTTCCTTGTGGTCTCTGAAACCCCCATCTCGGTTGCCCAGGGAAACCTCGTTGATGAATCAGAATTTGAAGCCTCCAGGACCGCCATCATTCTTGCAGACCTCTGGTCAAAGTACATCTGGGGCCATGTTCTCGGACCCATTTTTGGAATAAAGGAAAGAACCCTGAAAAACCTTAGAAACCTCCCCCCCGAGGCAAGAAACCATAAGGAGGTTGTGCTCCGATATTATGGGCTGAAACATGCCCTCAAACCGGCCTCAGAGGCCGGAATTGATTTGAGCAACGTCCCCGGCACATATGTTTCACTTCTTCCTGAAAACCCTGTGGGTACTGCAAAATCCATTGCAGAGGGGATTCTGAGTAAATTCGGTGTCGATGTCACCGTGGTTGTTATTGACACCGACGCAACCTACCGAATCCTTGGGAGGTATTTCACATCACTTCCCACAGCTGCACCGGGTATAATCTCAGATACCGGGTTCCTGGGTTACATTGCAGGGAGGTTTTCCAGGAAAAGATGGCCAACACCCCTTGCATCCTCAAGGCCCGCTGCCACTGAGGTGCTCCTTGAGGTGGCATCCGTAGCCGAGGAGTACCATGAAAGGCACAGTAGCAGAAAAACCGTGTATGATATGGCCAGTGAACTTGAAAGTGAACCCGAAACAGTTACGGTTGAAATGCTGTCCTCACTGGAACATGTGCCGGCGGTTATTGTTAGACCCCCGCTGAAGTGAGGGGTTCATGATTTTATAAAATTTTAAATAAGATTAGGCACATAAATTGGAGTGCACTCAAAAAATTTGATCGATTCAGCATACCTTGTATGCAGTTATTTCTCAAAGCTGGAGGATTTCAATTGATTGATGATCAGATGCTACAAGAGTTGATCCATGAGATTATCACTGAGGAGGAAGAGGATGAGGCAGTGCCAGTTCTGGAGTGCCTCATGAAGGGGAATGTAACAGATGAGGAGATTTCAGAAAAAACCCAGCTTAAACTCAACATAGTCAGAAGAATACTCTACAAACTCTATGATGCGGGGGTGGCAAGCTACAAGAGAAGCAAGGACCCTGAAACGCAGTGGTACACCTACACATGGAAATTTGAACCCTGAAAAGGTTACAGAAATGATAAAGAGGAACCACGGAGAAATAGTTAAAAAAACTCAGGGAAGCCCTGGACTTTGAGGAGAACAACCATTTTCTTTGTATGTTAAAACGGCCATTACCGTTTCACCTTCGATGAAGTTGCTGAAGAGAACTTCCCATGCCCTGAATGCGGCTTTAAAATGGAATTCATGGACAACTCTGAAATAATACAGCAGCTGAAGGATGAGCTGAGCCTCTACGAAAACAACGGTTTTGATACTGCCCACACCCATACTCTGAATTCCTAGAACTCACGAATTTTTGATTAAAAGGGTGTTTTCTTGAGCATCCATCTACTTCGAAGTGCTGGATGTCCTGAATGGGTGGTGGACCACTCACTGGCCGTCAGAAAAAAGGCCCTTGAACTGGCAGAAAACCTCCCTGTTAACAGAGAACTTGTTGAAGAGGGTGCCCTGCTTCATGATATAGGCCGCTGCAGGACCAGTGGAGTTGAGCATGCAGTTGAGGGGGCCCGTATCCTCAGGGAACTCGGTTACCCTGTGGAGGTCATCAGGATAGTTGAGAGGCATGTGGGTGCAGGGATACCTGATGACGAGGCTGATGCCCTGGGACTTCCGCCTGGAAACTACATGCCAGAGACCCTTGAAGAGAAGATTGTGGCCCACGCAGATAACCTCATAAATGGCTCAGACGAGGTTGATATTGATTTTGTGATTAAAAAATGGTCTGATCGTCTTGGAAAGAATCATCCATCAATAGATCGCCTCAGGCAACTTCATGAAGAACTCATGGAGATGTCAAGATAGTGGGGGCCTAGAGCAGCGGGCCACACATCCCCCTCCGCACGTGTTTGCCAGACCATCACTATTAATTACATAAAGACGTTATAACTTACTAAGAGCCAACTGCAGCAGGGGTTGTTATGAAGGAACAGGACAGGGAATGTTTATGCCCGGATTGCCCGAGTTATCCCGGCCACGGGGACGATGAGATGCTCTTCTGTGCCACCGGGAGCAGCAGATACGAGGTTAATGAAAGGGGATGTCTCTGCACATCATGCCCTGTTTATCAGAAATATGGCCTCAGGGAACTCTATTTCTGTAACACGGAATCACTGAATGGCATCCGTATGAGGAGGGAAGGTCCCTCCGAAAGTCACAGTGACCACATGAACATAATCCATATCAAGGAGGCTGCAGCAACAGGTGAAGCGCCCCTGGAGTCAATGGGATCTCAAAAGAGGCTGCCGCTTGGACTTGATGACATACACTTTGTACCGGCACAGGTGTCCTCCATACCCCTAAACGCAGATGAACCCGTGGAAACAGGTGTTACCATAGGGGAGATGGCAGACAAACCCCTGAAACTGAGCTCCCCCATAATGATAAGCGGTATGAGCTATGGTGCTGTCTCAAAAAACACAAGGATGGCCATTGCATCCACTGCAGCAAAACTGGGGATAGGTTTCAATTCAGGTGAGGGGGGCGTCCTTGAATATGAGATGGAGAAGGCTGGAGATTACCTCATAGTCCAGTATTCAACAGGTAGATTCGGAGTCACAGAGGATATACTTCAGAGGGCCGCCGCCATAGAAATAAGATTCGGTCAGGGGGCATACCCAGGTAAAGGAAGTTATCTGCCCCCTGAAAAAATCACAGATGACGTGGCAAGGGTTCGTGGGCTTAAAGAAGGTGAGGGCTCATATTCTCCCGCACATCACCCTGACATCAGAAACCAGGAGGAACTCAGAGAGAAGGTATCATACCTAAGAGAACTCTCTGGAGGTTCTCCTGTTGGTGCCAAGATCGGATGTGGAAACGTTGAGGACGATGTGAAAGCCCTCCTTGATGCCGGTGTTGACTTCATAGCTCTCGATGGATTTGGAGGGGGTACAGGTGCTGTTAACCCGCATATAAGGGACAGCACAGGCATACCACTCATTGCAGCCATACCCAGGGCCGCCAAGGTTATTGTCAACGAGGGCCTTGAGGGTAGAGTATCCCTGATTGCAGGGGGAGGCCTCAGGACAGGGGCTGATATGGCAAAATGCCTTGCCCTGGGTGCAGATGCAGTTTACATAGGTACCGCGGCCCTTATTGCCATGAACTGCCAGCAGCACAGGCTATGCCACACAGGCATGTGTCCAACGGGTATAACCACCCATGACCCTGCCCTTGTGAAGCACCTGGACACCAAGAAGGCTGCTGAACGGCTTGAAAACTATATAAGAGTATCAACAGCCGAAATCGCTGATTTTGCAAGGATAACCGGAAAGAATGATATTAAAAAACTGAATCACGAGGACCTTGTAGCCCTTAAAAAGGATGTGGCAGAACTCACAGGTCTCAGATGGTTGAATGGTCTCTAACCCACAGTAAGGAGTCATGATAAAATCATAACTGATAGGATGAAGGTTATATGTTCAATTGAAGAATCACTCCACCGCCCGGAGGCTGTGAGGTGGCGGGATAGGATGAAACTGATGAAGCCCCTCGGGGAGGTTGTGGTGGTGCTCCCATGCAGCATGAAGAAGCCCTACTCGACCTCAAGGTCCCACAGGAAATTCATGAGGGTCACCAGGGGGTTCCAGGAACTCATACTCACATCACCCTTCGGCATATGCCCCCGGGAGATGGAGAACACCCACCCCATCTCATCATATGATGTTTCAACCACTGGGGAATGGTCCCATGAGGAGAAAAAACTTTCAGGAGAACTCCTAAGAGACTACGTGGGTGACCTTGATGTTATAGCCCATGTTGATGGGGGGTACCTTGAGGTCTGCGAGGAGTACCTTGACGCCTTCACCCCCACAGCCACCACCTCAAGGCCCGCCTCTCCAGAGGCCATTCACAGGCTTGGAAGGGAACTTGAAGGCTATGAAAAGATAGGGGCACGGAAAAGGATGCTCCATATGCTGCGCTCGGTGGCAGTATACCAGTTCGGGGAGGGTGCAGACGTTATCATCCCCGATGACTGCAGGGTGAGGGGGAGATACCACAGGAAGATCCTCACGCAGGATGGTTCAGAGATAGGCACCCTGATGATGGACCGTGGGCTCATCTCACCATCCCTTGAGGGCGCGGCATCCATTTACAGCCTCGGCGTGAAATGGGTTGAGATAGATTTCAGGCTGGAGAGCAACACACTATTTGCACCGGGTGTAGTGGACGCCGACAGAGGAATAATACCCGGCGATGAGGTTGTAATAGTCCGTGAGGGAGATGTCGTGGGTGTTGGAAGGGCTGTTTTATGTGGCGAGGAGATGGTAAAGGCAGAACGTGGTGTTGCTGTTAGGTTAAGGCGCAGAAAAAGTTTAAAATAGCCTTTATTTAATTATTTGATGTCTTAAAATTCTTTTTCAGGGCGGCTGATAATGGACATCTTTAAATAGGGTTAACTTAAAAATAGAGAATCACAACAGTGATTATCAAAATACCAGCTGAGGTAATAATAATGTCAGAAGAACTCTTGGAAAAGGTTAAGGAAGCTCTCAAAAAGGTTGCAGACCCACACATGGGTATAAGCATAGTGGAGATGGGTCTCGTTGAAAACATCGAAATCGAGGAGAAGGGTGAAAC
Organism: Methanothermobacter marburgensis str. Marburg; assembly: GCF_000145295.1. NCBI lineage: Archaea > Methanobacteriati > Methanobacteriota > Methanobacteria > Methanobacteriales > Methanobacteriaceae > Methanothermobacter > Methanothermobacter marburgensis. The sequence goes on along the minus strand of NC_014408.1, from coordinate 246,531 downwards.
CATTGCAAAGATAACGATCCGGCCCACAAACCCTGGATGCATGAGCGCCGCCAGGATGGCAATGGATGCAAGAACTGTTGCTGAAGAGGTTGAGGGCATCGACCGGGCCGAGATCACAGTGGAAGGCCATATGATGGCAGATGCCATAAGTGAAATGGTAAATAAATGATATCAGTCTCATGCCGGGTTTTCCTGAAACCATTGCCATTGTGGGCGTGCCAGGTGTAGGAAAGACCACCCTATGCAGGATTCTCTCTGAAAAACTGGATCATACCTTCATCAATTATGGAGAACTGATGCTTGAAGTTGCAGAGGAGAGAGGCCTTGCAGGTACACTGGAGGAACTTTTCAGCCTCCCGATGGATCAGCAGCACAGCATCTGGCGTGAAGCCGCCCACAGAGTATCTGAAATGAAGGGGGTGCTCCTGGATCTCCACGGACTTGACAGGTCACCCATCGGTTACCTTGTTTCACTTCCGGTGGAGTTCATAACCCCTGATCTCATCATAATCCTCGAAGCGGATCCCCAGGATATAATTAAAAGGAGGATTGCTGACTCCAAAAGGAGAATGCATGATAATCCCTCAACCCTGAGGGAGCACATGGAGTTACTACGAACAGCAATGTTCGTATGCGCAGCCCTCATGGGATCCATTGTCAGTGTGGTTGAAAACAGGACCCCTGAAAGGACCGCATCTGAAATCACTGAGATCATCAAAGCAGCAGAGGACCTCGGGATTTTACGGGGTTGATGCTGAAAAAACTGCTGGATTCCCGGACAGAAAAGCATATATATGATGAATTCCAAAAGTTGGAATCACCCCACTGATTCTTAAATGCTTCATGGGCCCGTGGCTCAGGTGGTTAGAGCGCACGGCTGATAACCGTGAGGCCCTGGGTTCGAATCCCAGCGGGCCCATTCACTTTTACAGGTTCTGAGTGAAGGATGCGAAATCTTCCATTAAACGGAGTGCAGCTCCAGATTCAACTGTTTCTCTTGCAGCTTCTGTTCCACCTTCAAGTGTATCCTCCATTTCAGCAAGGTATATCAGTGCACCTGCATTTGCAAGGGCGATATCCAGGCGCGATTTCCTCCCAGGAGTATCATCAAGTCCAGCGAGGACATCCATGAACATTCTGAGGTTTCCATCAACAGTTGATGCCGCCTTCAGGTGCTGTAGCTGCCCAACATCAACACCGAAATCCGGTGGCATGAGCCTCTTAATCCCTATCTCATCATCCTCAAGGAAACCCACAAGTGTTGGGCCCACCGTGGATATCTCATCCATCGCAGGGTTCATGTTACCATCAAAGCCATGGACAACCATAGCCCTTTTAACACCAAGGTTTCTGAGGACCTCTGCAACTGGACCAACAAGGTAGGGATCAAATACCCCCAGGAGCTGTACCTCTGCTGATGCAGGGGATGTTAGGGGCCCCAGTATGTTGAATACCGTCTTAAAGCCAAGTTCCCTCCTTACGGGTGCCACCCTGGCGGTTGCCCTGTGAAAGAGTGGTGCAAACATGAAGGCTATTCCCAGAGTTTCAAGAGACCTGCATGCAGCTTCAGGTCCCAGCTCTATGTTGACACCCGCGGCCTCAAGTATATCTGCACCGCCGCATGAACCTGTAACCGCCCTGTTGCCGTGTTTTGCAACCTTAACACCGGCTGCGGCGGCTATTATTGCTGCTGCGGTGCTCACATTGTATGATTTGAACCTGTCACCCCCTGTTCCACATGCATCAACGACCCTCATGGATTCAGGGATTTTAACCTTCACTGCCCTCTCCCTCATTGCCCTTGCAAACCCTGTGATCTCATCCACGGTCTCCCCCTTCATTGCAAGGGCTGTGAGTAATGCGGCGATCTGCACATCCCCCATTTCACCATCCATTATCATCTCCATTAAATCGTGGGCCTCATCCTCACTGAGGTTCCTGAAGTCCATTATATCATTCATTATCCCCTCAAACCTCATCTGGACCCCCCTGCAGCGGTCTTCATTTTTCTGACCATTTCGTATATCTCCTGAAGCATCCTTTCCCTGTCATCAAGATTTTTGGATATCAGGTCTATGATTGCACTTCCAACTATAACACCATCGGCACCTGCGTCAGCAAGCATTCTCACATGTTCTGGCTGTGAAACACCAAAGCCGACCATCACAGGAAGGCTTCCTGCCCCCTTAACCCTCTCTATGAGTTCAAGTGTGCTCTCCTCAACCCTGGACCTTGCACCGGTGACACCCATAACCGATACAAGGTAGTGGAACCCTGATGAAACCTCTGAGATCATTTTGAGGCGCTGATTGTCTGTTGTGGGTGCAACTATGAATATCTGATCAATTCCATATCTTTCAGCCGCCCTGAGGGCATCGCCGGCCTCCTCCGGGGGAAGGTCCGCGGCAAGGATACCTGTAACACCGGCCTCGGCGGCCCTCCTGTAGAATTCATCAGCACCCATGCGGTATATCAGGTTGTAGTATACGAGAAGACCCACCGGTACTGAGGTGAATTCCCTTATTCTCTCTATCAACCTGAAACAGTCATCGGTGGTCATCCCGGAATTTAAAGCCCTCAGATCAGCCTCCTGTACACTTGTGCCGTCTGCTATGGGGTCAGAGAATGGGAAACCTATTTCAAGGGCATCTGCACCGGCATCCACAAGTGTTCTTATGATTTCAACTGAGGTCTCCATGTCAGGATCCCCTGCAACCACAAATGGAACAAAGGCGCATCCCTCAACCCTGCTGAACATTTCAGCGTAATTCATAGATCCACCTCCAGACCAGCCCTGCATACATCGTTCTGAGTTACTCTGGCGTAATTCATAGATCCACCCCCAGAAGGCCTGCTGCAAGGAACATGTCCTTGTCTCCCCTTCCTGAAAGGTTAACTATGACAGTCTTTCCCCTGTTTTCAGGTTTTGAGGCGTATTTTTCAAGGCATGCTATGGCATGGGCGCTTTCAAGCGCCGGCATTATACCCTCACATCTTGAGAGGAGTTTGAAGCCCCTGAGGGCCTCGGCGTCGGTTATGGGCTCATACATTGCCCTTCCGGTCTCCATGAGGTATGCGTGCTCCGGGCCAACCCCGGGATAGTCAAGGCCCGCCGAAACCGAATGGGCCTCATTTATCTGTCCATCGTCATCCTGGAGTACATATGAAAGTGAACCGTGCAGTACACCCTCTGAACCAGCCGATAGGGTTGCCCCATGGTTTCCTGACTCTATACCTTCACCCCCTCCCTCTGCACCTATCAGTTCAACATCATCGTCCAGGAAGGCTGAGAATATACCTATGGCGTTGCTACCGCCACCAACACAGGCTATTATGGTGTCAGGAAGTTCACCCTCAATTTCAAGTATCTGTTCTCTGGCCTCCCTTCCTATGACGCTCTGGAAGTGCTTCACCATGGTGGGGTATGGGTGGGGCCCCATGGTGGATCCTATCAGATAGTGGGTGTCCTCCACGCTGCTTATCCAGTCCCTCATGGCCTGGTTTATGGCGTCCTTAAGTGTCCTTGAACCTGAATCAACAGGTATGACCCTTGCACCTGAAATTTCCATCCTGAAGACGTTTAGTTTCTGTCTCTCAACATCCTCGGTTCCCATGTAGACATCAACATCCATCCCAAAGAGGGCGCCTGCTGCTGCAGTTGCTATTCCATGCTGCCCTGCCCCTGTCTCTGCTATCAGCCTCCTCTTACCCATATACCCTGCAAGGAGTGCCTGGCCTATTGTATTGTTTATTTTATGGGCCCCTGTATGCAGCATATCCTCCCTCTTGAGGTAGACCCTGCATCCAAGTTTCTCTGAGAGGTTCCTGGCGTGGTACAAACCTGTTGGTCTTCCTGCGTATTCCCTCAGGTAGTGTTCCAGGTCCTCATTGAACCTCCTATCCTTACTGTAGTGGAGGAATGCCGCCTCAAGCTCCTCAAGTGCAGGTATGAGGAGTTCTGGCACGAATATTCCCCCATATTTACCGAATTTACCATCCATTATCATGATAAACACCTATATTTCTTCAATTGCCCCTTTTCTGGTGGGGAGTCCCTCAATGTAATTCATGAGTTCAGCCATCATCTCATGGTCCTTTACACCCGGCCCAGTCTCAATCCCTGAGTTGAAGTCCAGGCAGTCGAATTTCGATACATATTCCCTGTTTTTCCTGACAAATTCCAGTGTAAGGCCCCCTGCAAGTGTAACCCTCAGGGAGGGATCCATTCCCCTTATAAGGGCCAGTAACTCAAGGGCATCTGAGGGGGGTATTATCTTCCCTGTGCCCCCTGTTCTTCCGCCTGAAGCCGAGTCAAGGATCAGACCTGATATTCCCTGAAATTCATGCCCGCAGATGTGGGAAGAAAGAGGGGGGACGGCGAGGGTCAGCTCCAGACTGTATCCCTCCGCATGGAGGGACTCATGGATTTTTCCCGCTGTTTCAGGACTTACAGAGTGAAGCTGTATCCTTTCTATACCTGTTTTATCTATGGCCTCCATTATCCTGCTGGTTTCTGATGTCTCAGTGACAAGAACCGCCTTTTCATCTGGTATGAGGGAGGAGAGCTCCGCCACATCCCCCAGTTCAAGGTGCCTTGGTGACCTGCGTGCATGTATGAATCCCAGTAAATCTGCCCCAAGTGAATCTGCAAGGACCACATCCTCCTCCCTTGTGAGCCCACAGATCTTGATCTTCATCTGAATCATCCCTATCCCCGAGATTGCTCATGCGAACTGTTCAAAGAATTCATCCCCTGAATACCTCTTTCTGCCAGGTTTGCATGATTTAACAGCTGCCATTATCTCATCAAGGAGTTCCCGTGGATCACTGGCCAGCATGAGGGAGGTTCCTATGAGTAGTGCGTCTGCCCCGCAGCCTGCAAGGATCTCAGCATCCTCAGGTCCCATGACCCCGCTTTCGGATACCAGAAGCAGCTCATCCGGTACCAGGGGGGCCAGTGCCCTTGTGCGCTCAAGGTCAACCTCAAGTGTTTCCAGGTTTCTGTTGTTAACTCCTATGAGCTCTGCCCCGGCCTCTATGGCCCTGTATATGTCGATTGCACTGTGACACTCCACCAGGGGCTCCATTGAGAGTTCCCTGCAGGTTTCAATTCCTGATTCAAGGTCAGGGAAAACCCCTGTTATGATGAGGACCGATGATGCCCCTGATGCCCTTGCCTGGTATATCTGGTACTCGTCCACCACGAAGTCCTTCATGAGGAGGGGTATCCCATATTCTGAAGCCTCCCTGAGGAACTCGATGGAGCCATGGAAGTACCTGTTCTCTGTGATAACAGAAACAGCGTCTGCTCCCTCCCTGTACACCTCCATCATCTCATGGAGGCCTCTCCCATAGGTTCTTCCTGATGAGGGGGATGCCCTTTTATATTCGCATATGAGTGATACCCTGTTTCCTGTGAGGGCATCAGTGAAACTCAATGGTTCGTCCAGGGATGTTAATTCATCCCTGAGCTCCTCAAGGGGCTTTTTTCTGGATAAATTTTTGATCTCAAGTTTTCTTGACCTTATTATCTCCTGGAGTATGGACATGTGATCACATCCTGAGGAAATTTTCAAGTATGTCCCTCCCATGGGGGGTTCCCGCTGACTCCGGGTGAAACTGTAACCCGTAGACTGGATACTGCCGGTGTCTTATGGCCATTATGGTGCCGTCAGGTGCAGATGCAGATACCAGGATGTCCTCAGGCACCCCACTGCATTCACATCTCAGTGAATGGTACCTTGTGGCCCTGAAGGGATTTGGAACTCCCCTGAAGAGTTCTGATCCGTCGTGGAAGACCTCGCTGATCTTTCCATGAACAGGTTCACCGTAACCAACCACCCCCCCAAAGTAATGGAATATCCCCTGGTGCCCGAGGCAGACTCCCAGTATGGGCCTATCAGTGAATTCACCTATCACCTCACTGCATATGCCGAAATCTTCCCTCTTAATGGGGTTGCCTGGACCCGGGGAGATTATTATCCTTTCAGGATCAAGGCCCCTAACATAATCAATGTCCACCTCATCGTTTCTCACAACCATTATATCTGCAGAATCCATTTCCATCATGATCTCCCCTGCCATCTGGTAGAGGTTATGGGTGAATGAGTCATAGTTATCGATTATCAGGATCAACTTGTTCACCTGCCATCTCCATTGATTTTAGAAGGGCCCTCGCCTTATTCTGGCACTCCAGATATTCCATCTCAGGGATGGAGTCATGCACTATTCCTGCTCCCGCCTGGATTCTCCCTGTTTTCCCCTGGCATACCATTGACCTTATGGTTATTGCGAAGTCCGCGTTTCCATTGAGTGAGAGGTAGCCTAGTGCGCCTGCATAGGCATTTCTTGGAACACCTTCAAGGGACTCTATTATCTCCATTGCCCTTATCTTTGGTGCGCCGCTCACTGTGCCTGCAGGAAAAACAGCTCCCAGTGCATCAACTGCGTCCATTCCATCCCTCAGTTTACCTGTTACATGGGAGAGTATGTGCTGCACATGGGAGAACCTCTTTATGGTCATGTATTCAGGTACCTCCACCGATCCGAACTCCGATACCCGCCCTATATCGTTCCGGGCCAGGTCAACCAGCATGAGGTGCTCTGCAAGTTCCTTTTCATCAGATAAAAGATCAGATGCTATCACCCCGTCCTCCTCTTCTGTCCTTCCACGAGGGCGTGTTCCTGCAATGGGAAATGTTTCAATCCTTCTATCTTCAACCCTGACAAGCATCTCGGGGCTTGAGCCGGTTATCTCCCGTTCACCCAGTTTAAGGTGGTACATGTATGGTGAGGGGTTTATCCTCCTGAGGGATTCATAGAATGCGAGCCTGTCTCCCCTCAGCCTGTAATCTGTGGCACTGGAGAGCACTGCCTGAAATATTTCACCCTCCCTTATTCTCTCCTTGGCCTCAAGGACCATGTCCATGTACCTCCTCTTTGAGAGGAGTGTTCTTTCCCTCCTGTATCCCAGGGTCCCTGTGGGGACCTCATCCCCAAGGAGAGGGGATATATCAGGTAGTCTGTTGCCGTGGCGGCTGATGTAGCTGCATTCCCCTGTCAGGTGGTTGAACATGATACCATCAAGGAAGAGTCCAAATTCGAAGTCGGGGAAATCACCTTCACTGAGCCTGATTGTGTCAAAGAACCTTGCGGCCTGATAGGATATGTAACCCACGAGTCCCCCGCAGAATCCTCCGGAGTTTTTTTCCATCTTCAGGAATCCCCTGAGGTCCTCGAATGGGTTTTTTGAATCAAACTCCTCCCTGGAATCGCCATCATCAATCTCAATGACCCCTTCACGGGCCCTTATTATCATCTCAGGTTCAAATCCAATGAAGGAGTACCTTGCAAGTCCAGTGTCACTTTCCATGGACTCAAGAAGGAATGAAGACTCATATTCAGAATAGATACTTTTGAATACTTCAAAGGGTTCTCGGAATTCCAGTTTTTCTTTTCTGGGTTTTTCCAGGTTTATAATGCCAAAAACATTCACTCCCATGCATTCCCATCACCTTAATTAATCCACAAAGTACTTATACATGAAAGTACTATTTAAATCTTGCCTGTATAATAATGTACATTGATGTGGTGTGGTTATGTGGAATCAGATAAAGCACAGATTCGAAAGATACCCTTCGAGAATGGATGTTGCAAGGAAGATCATAGAGCTGGGACTCAGAATAGACCCTGATGGAAAGGTCTACTGTGATGACGTTGAAATAAATGACGTTGCCCTTGCAAGGGCCATAGGCGTTGACAGGAGAACAGTCAGGGCAACGGCAGAAACCATCCTGGAGGACGAAAAACTCAGGGGGATATTCCAGAACCTCAGACCAGCAGGGGCACTCCTGAGGGACGCTGCAGCCGAACTTGACTTTGGTGTTGTGGAGATAGAGGCGGAGGCCCGTAATCCCGGGATACTTGCTGCCGCTGCAGAGCTGATATCCGGTAGCGGTATAACCATAAGGCAGGCACACGCAGGGGACCCTGAACTGGATGAAAATCCAAAACTTACAATAATAACAGGAAAACCGATACCCGGCAGTCTCCTCAGGGAATTCCTGAAAATAGATGGTGTTAAAAGGGTGTCGATATACTGAAGGACGTCAGTACACAACGACGGCAAAAAATAAACCAGAATCTTTAAAATTAAATGGAATCCTGGAAATTAAATCTCCAGGTTATCCTCCTCTTCAAGGGCCTTCAGAAGTTCATCCCAGGCCTCCAGGGACTCCCTGGCCGCCTCGTCAGACATGACCTCAATGGCGTAGCCTGAGTGAACAAGCACATACTTGCCCTCCTCAACGTCATCCACAAGATCAAGTTTCACCTGTTGCCTCACACCACCAAAGTCGACGGTGGCAACGTTATCCTCACTGTCAATTTCAATAATCTGAGCAGGTGCTGCAATACACATTCAATAACCCTCTCCAAATTAATAGGATTAAAGTCAAAAAATTACACTGTCAGTAATTAGATAAAGATTTGTGACATATAAAGATTTGTGGGAAATAACCATTCAGAATTAATACAGGTGCGTCCTATGAAGTGTGTTGTGATAGGGGGAGGTCCCGCAGGAAGGGCCGCGGCCATGGAACTTGCAGCCCTTGAAAACGATGTTACAATCCTTGAAAGGAAATTCATCGGGGGAACATGCCTTAATGAGGGATGTATGGTTGTGTGTGGTCTGAACGACGTTGCGAGATTCCTGGATGAAGCCCGCAAGCTAAGGGATCTCGGTGTCGTTGACCTTGAATACTCTGCAGACTACAGGAGAATAGTGGCTGGTGTTAGGGAAACACTCAGCAGGATAAGGCATGTTACAGAAAGGGAGACACTTGATGCCGGTGTTGAGATAATATACGCCGACGCAGAGGTTTCAGAGGGTAAGGTAATCGCAGGGGATGATGAACTCCCCTATGACAGGCTCATAATAGCAACAGGGGCAAGGCCCGGCATCCCCCCGATTGAGGGCGCTGAAAAAGCCATAACCTACAGGGACGTGCTGGATCTTGAGAGAATCCCTGAAAAACTGGTGATAATAGGCGGGGGTGTAATTGCAGCTGAATTTGCAGGCATATTCTCCTCCCTTGGATCAGATGTGACCGTGGTATCAAGAAGCGAGTTCCTTGGCAAACTTGACCCCCTCATCAGGGATTACGTTATGAGGAAACTTCTGAAAGACGTCAGAATCCTTGAAAATACATCCACCACCTCAATAGATGAGGATGGTGCCGAAACATCAGCCGAACGCATTGAAGGCCTCACCCTCCTTGCAACAGGTCAGAGGCCAAACTCAGAGTTCCTTGACGGATTCGTTGAGCTCAGAGAAAACGGTGCAGTTAAGGTTAATGAGCGTATGGAGACCTCAAGAAAACACGTCTACGCGGCAGGTGACGTTACAGGTGGTCAGGGGACAACACCCGTTGCAAGGATGGAAGGTGTGGTGGCAGGGCTCAATGCAGCGGGTGTTGAGAGGCGAATTGACTATCGGTACCTTCCCTACGCAATATCACTGGGGTACGATGTTGGCTTCATTGAAACAGGGAATCCCGAGGGCAGGGAGGCTGTTATACCGGGTCTTGCAGGTCCTGGTTCATTCTGGAGTGTTCCTGAGGGGAAAACAGGGTTAAATAAGGTTAGAATCCAGGATGATGGCACTGCAGCTGCAGTGTACTCTGTTGCACCGGGTGCCAGGTTGATAATGCCCTACCTTTCACTGCTCATGCGAATGGGTGTTTCAATGTATGAATTTGAGGGCTTTGTGGAGACACACCCATCAACGGATGGTGTATACAAGCTCATGAGGTTCCTCTCAAGGTACTGACTTCCCAGCTTCCTCCTCTATAATTTCAGCTATCCTGTCTGCGGCCCCTATTACATCACCACTGTAGGCCTCTGCGGCCCTCTTCATATCATCTGAAGCCTCAAGTGCCCTTAAAATAGCCCCCTCAATACCATCAAGGTCGGTCTCCAGCACGGCCCCCCTGAAGACAGCACCCATGTTATGGTACCTTCCGTACTTGACACCCCTGAGGGCCACCACCGGAACCCTCATTGCAATGGCCTCATGGACCATCACCCCATCGTCGGAGAGCACCGCAAGGTCGGCGAGGCTGTAGAGGTCACTGACCCAGTCTATGTAGCCCAGGTTGATTATCCCATCACGGTCCACCATCTGCCCGTATTCCTCCCTGAGGGGGTGCCCCACAACTGTGATGTTTGCACTGACATCTGATTCTGCCATTTTAACCGCGGCCTCAGCCATCATCCTGAAGAGGGATGAACCTGAGGAGAAAACAATGGTTGGTTTCTCAGGGTCAAATTCATGGGGCATCCTTTGAATGGCCCTTTCAGGATCCCCCAGTGTTATGTCCGGGCTGATGGGTGAATATACACTCTCAACTCCCTCAACGTTCTCTCCAAATAGGCTGGACTCTGGAAGCGCCACGTTCCTGTTGAGGCGGGTGCAGACCCGTGCATCGGTTGGTGTTATAAGAACACCCACAGCAGGCACTCCGGTAATTTTTGCGGCGAGGCAGCCCACCACCGCGCCCCCGCCTATCACACCAACAACCACATCCGGTTTGATCTTCCTTATCAGTCTTCCTGTCTCGTAAACCGCCCTCAGGGTCCTGAAAGCAGCCTTCAGTAGTTTCAGTCTGCTTGCTGCGTGGCCCCCGGCCTGGGGTATCCTGACCCTGTGCCAGTCGATACCCCTCTTTTTAAGGAGTATCCCGGGGGCGCTGTGATCAAGTGCAAATTCGCATTCAAATCCTCTCTTCTCAAGTGCACTGGCTATGTTTAGTGCTGTTATTGCGTCTCCACCCATTCCCCGACCTGTTACAGTGAAAAGTGCCTTCATATGATCACCATGATTTCAGTGAAAAACCCATGAAATGTAACGGGAGATTCTATATCTGCAAAATAGGTTTAAATATCATACATTAAATAAGTGGTTAATATGAACATACCCCCCTATAATAAGAGGCCAGACATGGGACGCCTCAGGGAGATAGTAAGGGTAATGGGCAAGTACCACTTCGGAAACATACTTGAGGCCATAGGCCTCAAAAACAGGTTATTTGAAAGCCTCAAACTCTACATAAAGAGCCCTGAGGAGATCCATGAACCAGCCCCCGTACGCCTCAGACTTGTCCTTGAAGAACTGGGGACGACCTTCATCAAACTGGGCCAGGTGCTGAGCACCAGGGCGGACCTCGTTGGCAGGGAAATAGCAGATGAACTGGCCAAACTTCAGGACGAGGCACCGCCGTTCCCCTTCAGGGACGTCAGGAGGGTTATCGAATCTGAACTTGGAATGCCCCTGGAGGATATCTTTTCCGAATTCCAGGAGGAACCCGTTGCATCGGCATCCATAGGCCAGGTCCACAGGGCGCGGTTGAAAAGCGGGGAGGCAGTTGCCGTTAAGGTGCAGCGCCCGGGTATAGCCGCCACCGTAAAGAGTGATATTATACTCATGAAGTACCTCGCAAAGCTTGCAAATGACCGCATCCCGGGTCTCGAGTACTACAATCTCCCTGGGATAGTGGCGGAGTTTGAAAGGGCCATCAGGAAGGAACTTGACTACCACCAGGAGGCCAACAACGCTGAGAGATTCCGGGCCATGTTCCTTGATGACGAAACCGTTTACGCCCCCTACGTCTACAGGGAATACTCCACCAGCAGGGTGCTGACCATGGAGTACGTTGAGGGGGTTAAACTCACAGAAATCCTTGAATCCGACATAAAATTCAATGCAAGGACAATAGCAGAGCGGGGTGCCCGTTGCTACTTCAAGCAGATATTCATACACGGCTTCTTCCACGCCGACCCCCACCCCGGCAATATACTGGTCCAGAAGGGTAATGTGCTGTGCTTCCTGGACTTCGGGATGATGGGTCACCTTGACCGTTCATTCCGGGATAAACTGGCTGAACTCTTCATCCTCCTCATGAACTATGATGTGAACGGTATAGTGAACCAGCTGAGGTACATGAATATTCTCACAGAGGATACAGACCTTGAAGAGGTCAAGTACGATATAATGGACCTCCTTGACCGCTACTATGGCGCAGACGTTAAGAAGGTTGGGGAGATCCTCACAGAATTCACAATGCCTGAGATGATAATGAAGCACAGGATAAGGATCCCCCGGGACTTCGTGCTCCTTGCAAGGGTCATGAGCATGGCAGAGGATCTTGGTGAGCGCCTGGATCCCAGATTCAATGGACTCGAGGTTGCATGGGAGATGACCTACAGCCTCATGAGAAAACGCCTGAACCCCCTCCGGAACCTGGACGAGGTCCCCTCGGCGCTCATAGAACTTGAACACATAATGAACGATCTCCCGCGTGGCATGATAAGGGCGCTTCAGCGGCTGGAGGAGGGTAAACTCAAGATGGAACTTGAGCACAGGAACCTCGATGAGATATCAAGGAGAATTGAAAGATCAACCAACAGGATATCAGTGGCGATGCTGGTCTCGGCCCTTATAATTGGATCATCGCTGGTTGCAATCCCAAAGGAGGCCCTGATACTCCAGAAGTTCCCCTTCCTGGGGCTTTTTGGTTTTGCTGTGAGTTTCCTCATAGCCCTTGCACTAATAATTTCAATCATAAAATCAAGGAAGATGACCTGAGGTAATCAGAGCTCACCCCGGGACACATGAGATGCGTGGGGATTGAAAAGTAGCCTCCTGAATCCAAGCGAAATCAGAAACGGGTTCCTGATTCTGAAAGCCCTTCTACCCATTAATATTCTCCTTAAAAGATCCCCAAGACCTCCACCTGTCATTACATCCATATAGAGATCTCCAAGGGTGGGGTTCTCAATTTTAAGTCGCTTCTCAAGGAATTCTGAGAGATTACCCCTCCTTAAAATGGCCGTTACGAGGGGTGTAAGGAGAAAGAGCGCCAGGAGAAGCCACGGTCCCCCTGAAATGTAGAATAAGAGTCCAAGGGCAACTGCAAAGCTGTGGTTTCCAACCTCCCCCATCATTATCTTCCCCCTGTAATCAAGTGGTGAGTACGCCAGTGCCACCACCATGATGAGAAGGGCAAGGTGGATGCCTGAACCCGTCATGACTGCTGCAGGCAGTGCCAGGAGGGACATGATGACCGTCACGGTGCAGGCCACACCAGGCTGCATGTCCGCAATATTCAATGGCTGTACCATGAGTGCCGCAAGGAGTCCCCAGGCCCCCATGAATGGGTAGGTGATGAGGGCGACTGCCAGTATACCCAATCCCCTTGAAAGCTGCCCCCACTCAATGGAAAGATTCATTATCCTTCTTCTTCCAGCAAGGTCATCAATAAAGGCCAGAGCCCCCATTACAGCAAGAGGCACGTTAAATGGTGGGGGTGTGAATATCGAGAGCGCCGCCCATGGCACAATACCAGCCCCACGGGGTGTGCCACCCCTCACATCAGTGTAGAGATTTGAATTTTTAAAGAGTGATATGATGGCCGCAGCAGCAGGTGTCAGTACAAGCACAGCGACAGCCGCTACAGGGAGGGACCACTCACCAGTTAACATCACCAGGATCTCCCATCCCATGAATCTGTCTGTGATCATCCTATGAACCCCTCAGATGTCTGAACAATTACCCTTCTGAGGCCCCCGTCAAGCATCAGATCACGCACACAAAGCATTTCAGAAACCGAGGGCCTCTGTATATTTTTAAGCCTGAACTCGGGCCTGTAGTCAAGAAGAGTTACCTGGACGTCTGGACTGACAGAGGCTATCTCAGAAGCCATTTCAGCAATCTCCCCGGCGGATATGAGTGCCCTGTTGTAGGGGACCCCCAGGCCCATGAATATCCCATTATGCTCCTCAGATATGTACCTGAATGCATTCCAGGAGTTTTCAAGGTATACCCTGGCTTTTTCAGGGTCACTGAGCCCTGATATCCCCATGAAGGTCTCCAGCCTCCTGCCCTTGAGGTCAATTCCTATCCTGTTCATGCCGGCCTCAACAAGCTCATCAATGTATCCCGGGGTGAGCACGGTGCCATTTGTGTCCACGTGAATGTTGATCCTCCCATCAAGTTCCCTTATCCTCCTGACTGAACCAGAGAGCCATGACCTGTTAAGTGTGCATTCACCGCCAGAGAAAGTCACGGTGCCTGTCCTGTAAATCGATTCAACACCAAACAGTATCATTCCGGTTTCCTCAGGGTCAAGCAATGTGTCGCCCATGGTGAACGCCACCTGACTGTTCTGGCACTGGGGACACCTCAGGTTGCATCCATGGGCGAAGCATACCACCTCAACTGGGCCATCCCCCTTTTCACTGAAGGGTGTCCCCACTCCCCCCGCCGTGTGTGGGCCGAAATTGCTCACATACCTGAGTGGTGGTTCAGGTATGGTCTCTATGTCCATCCCCTCCTCAAGGGGTGTTACACAGGACTGCACTGTCCTGCCATTTGCTGATACAGCGCAGGCCCAGCATCCGCCTGTACCGCATGGTGAGAATAATCCACCCTCGCCAGGGATGTCACTTACCCTGATACCTGCGGCCTCAAGGGCGTCCCCCACGGTGCCAGTGGCCCTGACATCTTCACTGTTCACTGTCACCCGGTACTCTGTATCATCCCTCCTCCCTGGAACAAGTGCTCCCTCAGGGCATACAAGCCGGCAGGCCCCACACCCTGAACACTTTTCGCCGCACTTGAGCATCCTGCATCTCCCGCACCCGGTGCATTTATCCTGGAGAATCCTGAACACCTGATACCCCCATCATGAAATCCTGAACCTTAAGATCCCTGCAAGTCCTCCAAGGGATTCCAGCTGTTTGCCGCCCTCGTGTTCACTGCTTATGAGAACAACAGAACCCCCCATACTCTCAACAATATCAAGGTATCCCTCAATATCCTCCCTGCTTACAACCCTGTCAAGGACCAGCAGCCTCTCAACAGCCCCCATATTGATGGCATCCAGCACCCTCTCCCTGCCATAGACCACGGTTTCAGGGTCCCTCGCCAGCCTCTCAAGGACCTCATTCACATTCCTTACCTCTGCAGCCACCCTGTTCTCTGATGAAACCCTCTCCACGGTGCCCTTCTTCAGAACCTCATATATCCCTGACCTTCCGCCGGTACCTGTATTCTCAACCACGGCCTTCCTTCCAATTTCAGGGTGTTTCTCCAGCAGGTATTCATGGAAGTCCGACTTGTAGAAGCCTGGCCCTGCAATTATGATTGTCTCAAGTTCACCGTATTTTTTGAGGGCATCCACTATACTCTCATAGAATTCAAGTCTCAGTTTACCCCGGTCCCTCTGCTGCATCCTCTTACCCGGAATGTGACCTGTGATGGGGCCCTGGTATTCCACACCATACTGTCTTATGACTCCAATGTCTGCCACATCATCCTCAATCACAACTATCACTGCCCTGATATGCTTTGATGCCTCCACCGCCTCCTGAAGCCTCTTAAGTGTCCATCTGCTCCAGGAATCCTTTTTGATCCTGAGGGGGGTGTTTAGTTTAACCTCAAGGGTGTGGTGAGAGCCGAGGGGAACCAGGTCCTCAGGGCCCCTCTCTATAACCCCTGTTGCTCGGAGTTTTCCTGTGTAGATGTGAAAACTGACACCTTCCACCCTTATACCCAGATAGAAGGTTTTCTTAACTCCCCTGTCGCTTCTTATCTTCTCTCCGCTGGTATCCTGTATCCTCCTTGTTGTCCTTGCAGAAAGCAGATCCCCCTCCTCAATTATATGGGAGAGGTGCCAGAGGTCGTCAAGGGTTTCTGGTACAACTTCTATGACGCCGTTTTTCTCATCCTCATGTACTATCCTCATCTCTTCACCCTGGAATCAATTGGAAGATGATTCTATATGCTGAATGATCAATGATAATATATATGCATGCTTTTATAAATTAAGAGTCAGCTAAAGGCGAGGAGTGTAATCTGATGGGTGACTATGAATCAGGCACTGCAATTTTTCTGAGCATCATCGTGGGCTTCATCCTGCTATTCTTCATTGACGGCCTCTTTGTTTACACCTTCACGGGGTTCCTGGCAGCCTACCTCACAAGGGCTGAAGTGAGAAGTGCGGGTGGAGGGGCTGCTGCTTCACTCATCCTTGCGGTTATAAGTTTCTCATCAGGGATGATATTCGGTCCCCAAATGCCCGGTAGGATTGCAGGTCTTGCCGCACCTGACATATTCACCTTCACCACGGGTCTTGTAATCATTGGGGGTCTGAGCCTCCTGCTGGGTGGTATAGGGGGCTACATTGCTGTTAAGGCCTTCAGGGAGTAGGCTGGTGGAAATGATTGTGAGCATCATAGGGGGTACGCGTGGGCTTGGATACTGGATAGCCAGGTTCCTGAAAAAGGAGGGCCTGAGGGTCATAATCACCGGAAGGGACCATGATGCTGGAATGGAAGCCGCATCAAGGATCGGTGTGGAATACTGTGGTGACAACGTCCAGGCGGCATCCCGTGCAGATGTCGTGGTTGTTTCTGTGCCGATAGATGTAACCGCAGATGTTATAAGGGAGGTCGCCCCCCAGGTCAGGAAGGGGGGCCTCCTGATGGACGTCACATCTGTAAAGGAGGAACCCGCCAGGGTCATGGAGGAGTCCATAGGGGATGGCGCCCACCACCTTCCAGCCCACCCCATGTTCGGGCCCAGGGTCTCCTCCCTTGAGGGACAGGTAGTTGTCCTTACACCCACACAGGAAAATCCCTGGGTTGATACCGTCATTGAGTTCCTTGAGAAACATAAGGCCCGTGTTATAGTAACTGATCCTGCAACCCATGACCGTATGATGAGTGTTGTTCAGGTGCTGACACACTTTGCCTACATAAGCATAGCATCCACCCTCGAGGCAGAGGGGGTCGATATAAGGGAGTCGAGGAAATTTGCAAGCCCCATCTACAACCTCATGATAGACACCATTGCAAGGATAGTGGCCCAGAACCCCTACCTGGCATACTCCATCCAGATCCACAACCCCCATGGACAGGATATGCGTGACAGTTTCCTGAGGACGGCCTCTGAACTCAATGAGATGCTCAGTGATGGCAGGATGGATGAATTCGTATCAAGGATGGGCCTTGCAGCCAAGAACATCGATGATGTTGAGGCGTCCCTGGGGAGGTCTGATAAGGCAATAGAAGCCCTCAATGAGGAACTTAAAATTCTGAAGGATTCTGTTGGAGGGGAAGTTGGTCTGAGGCACATCTATTCAGGTAAGGTGCATGTTGGGGTGCTTGAGTCGGTCACACCGGATTATGCGACCCTCAGGGAAGGTAAGAGGCTACTCAGATTCAAGATCTCCAACATAAGGGTTCTATCTGATGATGAACTTCAGATGTGGAAGGCTGAAAACCTTCCCACACGTGTTTATGATATATCGGCTGTTTTTCCAGATACAGTGGCCCCCCATGTTATTGAGTACCTTACAGGGCTTCTTGATGGTGTTGCTGGCTCAGAGGTCGTTGATGTTTATAGTGGCCCGCAGATACCCGATGGTCATGTGAGTTTAACCCTCAGGATTCGTGTATTCAAGCGGGAGGACTACGAGAGGGTCAGGGAAATCCTTGAGGGTATGGGGGCCAGGATAAGATAGCAGCCACACCTCTCCTAGAGATTGCTAAAGTGGACCGGCGGGTATGATGGAGGGTGCTGTTAATTCAGCGCCCCCTACCTCTTAGAGATTGCTAAAGTTGACCAGCGGGTAAGTATTAATTGCTTCTGCTATTACTATATAAATATACCGAAAACTTTATATATGATGACTTACTTCAATATTATAGTAACTTAAGTTTACTAAAATATTCAGTTAAATTATAAATTTAACCAGAATCATAATAATTACACAAAAGAGGTGGGTTGTATGGCAGAAAAGGAAATAAAATTAAAGGTTGCAGAGGCCCTCGCCCAGCAGGACGTTGGTAGAGGTATAGCCCGTGTGGACCCCGCATGCATGGAAAAACTGGGTCTCTCCGATGGAGACATAATCGAAATAGAGGGTAAAAAACTGACCGCTGCAACCGTCATATCATCACAGTCCGACATAGGCCTCGGAATCATAAGGATAGACGGATACCTCCGTAAAAATGCAGGGGCATCCATCGGCGAAGAGGTGACAGTGAGAAGGGCAGAGGTAAAGGACGCCCAGAAAGTCGTCCTGGCACCCGTTGACCAGGAGGTGATCATACGTGGAGATATAAGATCAGCATTCCTCAACAGGGTCCTCGTCAAGGGGGACATAATCGTATCAGGGATAAGGCAGCAGATATCCGGTGGAGGGCTCTTCGATGAGTTCTTCAGGGACTTCATGGACCTCTCACCCCTGGGGGAAATAAAACTCGCAGTCGTATCAACAAGCCCCGCGGGTGTCGTGAGAGTCACGCCCACAACCCAGGTGGAAATGCAGTCAAAACCCGTTGACGTCAGCAAACTGGAGGGCGTGAAGAACCTAGTCGACGTTACATACGAGGACATCGGAGGCCTCAAGGAGGAGGTCAAAAAGGTCAGAGAGATGATAGAGATCCCCCTCAAGAGGCCCGAACTCTTCGAGAGGCTCGGCATAACACCACCAAAGGGTGTCCTCATGCATGGACCACCAGGTACAGGTAAGACACTCCTCGCCAAGGCAGTCGCCAACGAAAGCGACGCCCACTTCATAGCCATAAACGGTCCCGAAATAATGAGCAAATACGTTGGGGGATCAGAGGAGAGACTAAGGGAATTCTTCGAGGAAGCAGAGGAAAACGCACCATCCATCATATTCATAGACGAAATAGATGCAATAGCACCCAAAAGGGAGGACGTGAGTGGCGAGGTTGAAAGGAGAATAGTTGCCCAGCTCCTCACCCTCATGGACGGCCTGAAAAGCAGGGGCCAGGTTGTGGTCATAGGTGCAACCAACAGACCAGACGCCCTAGACCCTGCACTCAGAAGACCCGGCAGATTCGACCGTGAAATCGAAATAGGCGTCCCTGACAGGGAGGAAAGAAAGGAGATACTCCAGATACACACCCGGGGTATGCCACTGGCAGAGGACGTTGACCTGGATGAACTTGCAGAGATAACCCACGGCTTTGTGGGCGCAGACCTGGAATCACTCTGTAAGGAATCCGCCATGAGAGTACTGAGGAGGGTTCTGCCTGAGATAAAGGCCGATGAGGAGATACCCAAAGAGGTCCTCAAGAAGATGATAGTCACAAGGGCAGACTTCAAGGAAGCCCTGAAAGAGGTGCAACCATCAGCACTCAGGGAGGTCCTTGTACAGGTGCCCAACGTCTCATGGGAGGACATAGGTGGACTGGAGGACGCCAAACAGGAACTCAGGGAGGCTGTGGAGTGGCCCCTCAAGTACCCCGACAGGTTCAAGAAATTCGGCATAAAACCGCCAAAGGGTATCCTGCTGCATGGATCACCAGGTACAGGTAAGACACTCCTCGCCAAGGCAGTCGCCAATGAGAGCCAGGCAAACTTCATAGCCGTGAAGGGCCCTGAACTCCTCTCAAAATGGGTGGGCGAATCTGAGAAGGGTGTTCGTGAAGTCTTCAGGAAGGCCCGTCAGACAGCGCCAACCGTGATCTTCTTTGATGAGATAGACTCAATAGCCTCAGTGAGAAGTGGAAGCACTGCAGACTCAGGGGTGACCCAGCGTGTCGTGAACCAGCTCCTCACAGAGATCGATGGACTTGAGGAGCTACAGGACGTTGCTGTGATAGCCGCAACCAACAGGCCAGACATCCTGGACCCTGCGCTCCTCCGACCTGGAAGATTCGACAGACACGTGAAGGTCGACGATCCAGACAGGGAGGCAAGGCTCGCCATATTCAAGGTGCACACCAAGGATATGCCGCTTGCAGATGACGTGAACCTTGAAAAACTGGCGGATAAGACAGAAGGATACGTTGGTGCCGACATTGAAGCCGTCTGCAGGGAGGCCGCCATGCTGACACTCAGAGAGAACATGGACGCGGAGGATGTCCCGATGAAACACTTCCTTGAGGCCATGGAAAAAATAAAACCAAAGGGTGGCGTTGAGGAACAGGTTCAGTACCATTAACCTCTCTAAATTTTTTTAAACGAATTTATACACATTTTTAATTCAAAGGACGTTTTTTTTGAAAATTCACAATAAATAAGCATTTCAATCCCATTTTGGTCTGATTTTAACATAATACCTTGCCCCCTTAATAATCAGCTGGTATATGATTTCAATCCCATTTTGGTCTGATTTTAACCTACATAGTAGTAGCTTCCTTGTTTTCTTATTTTTGATTTCAATCCCATTTTGGTCTGATTTTAACCACTCAGGCAGCACCAATTAGATGTGATCATAGATGAATTTCAATCCCATTTTGGTCTGATTTTAACGAAACCACCCCTAGAATTAGCCCGCGAACTCACAAATTTCAATCCCATTTTGGTCTGATTTTAACAAAAGGAAACTCGAAAACGCCCTGGAACTATCATTTCAATCCCATTTTGGTCTGATTTTAACTGAACAAGACACAGTTCCTACCAGCAGATTACCTGCTCATTTCAATCCCATTTTGGTCTGATTTTAACCTAAGATGGGGGGTTATCTTAACCTTCTGCCCTGATTTCAATCCCATTTTGGTCTGATTTTAACTGAATACCTTCTCTCACGAAATCTGCACGATCCTCATTTCAATCCCATTTTGGTCTGATTTTAACCATTCGAAACACAATACGAGTACAACCAGGCCACGGGGATTTCAATCCCATTTTGGTCTGATTTTAACATATTTGTTGGTTTTGTCTGTGTCTTTGTAGACTTATTTCAATCCCATTTTGGTCTGATTTTAACGAAACACTATGGTGGACTATATCAAAAGACCCTATTCATTTCAATCCCATTTTGGTCTGATTTTAACTCATTACAATTCAGAGAGATAGAGTAATCACTTTGAGTATTTCAATCCCATTTTGGTCTGATTTTAACTTGCAACTGGGTTGTAGATTCCTTCTGCTTTTGCTGATTTCAATCCCATTTTGGTCTGATTTTAACAGATCTCCGCAGAGATGCGGAGATCCAAGGGAAAGAATTTCAATCCCATTTTGGTCTGATTTTAACTCCACTTCTACGAAGACCAGGACGGAAACCTGTACAATTTCAATCCCATTTTGGTCTGATTTTAACTCTAGTATGCGGCTGGCGAGTGTCCTTGTGAAGAAAATTTCAATCCCATTTTGGTCTGATTTTAACACAGAAAACAATGAACTCAAAGCCAGCCTAATCGAAGAATTTCAATCCCATTTTGGTCTGATTTTAACAACAGAAACCGGGCGCAATCATCCAAAACACCATGACAATTTCAATCCCATTTTGGTCTGATTTTAACAAGTGCCTGGATGCTTTTGTCCTGGAAGTCATTCTCAATTTCAATCCCATTTTGGTCTGATTTTAACGCTCTGGACGCGGATGATTTTCTCCGCGTTCCTGTCTATTTCAATCCCATTTTGGTCTGATTTTAACCCAGTCCTCGAGTTCTATCTCTACGGGTTCCTCCAATTTCAATCCCATTTTGGTCTGATTTTAACCTGTATAGGTCCTCATCTATCCCTCTGACTACCTCGATTTCAATCCCATTTTGGTCTGATTTTAACCTGGTGTGGGTAATATACTACATGCTGGTATGGAAGATTTCAATCCCATTTTGGTCTGATTTTAACTTAAGAAAGGGCTTGTTATGGTTGCTGATCCGACCAATTTCAATCCCATTTTGGTCTGATTTTAACCTGGTGTGATCTGTTTTGGGTCGGTGAGGGGTAGTTTATTTCAATCCCATTTTGGTCTGATTTTAACTCATTATGGGAGGCGGAGGAGTCATTACAGACCATCTTGAATTTCAATCCCATTTTGGTCTGATTTTAACGAGTGCTTTGATCCATGCAAGGGTGCCTGCTGATTGTATTTCAATCCCATTTTGGTCTGATTTTAACATACGATGAAATCTTCAGAAGATACAAGGAAATCCAATTTCAATCCCATTTTGGTCTGATTTTAACTCGGTCACATGTGGGTGCGTGAAAGATTCATAGAATTTCAATCCCATTTTGGTCTGATTTTAACACGCGAATTTCCTCGTTCTCAGCGGAAACATGAAACCATTTCAATCCCATTTTGGTCTGATTTTAACGCTTTCATCTACTTCTACCGGACGAATGAATCATTCATTTCAATCCCATTTTGGTCTGATTTTAACCTAATCTAGGGGGGACACCACCCCCACCCCCAAAAAATTTCAATCCCATTTTGGTCTGATTTTAACTCATTTGATAGGTGACTCCGCATCCGCAGTTGAGAGTGATTTCAATCCCATTTTGGTCTGATTTTAACTTCTGACTTTCTCGTTTTGTGGTGTGAACTCTGTGAATTTCAATCCCATTTTGGTCTGATTTTAACCGCGTCAGCAGCTCCAGGAGCCTCAACGTTTTCTTCATTTCAATCCCATTTTGGTCTGATTTTAACAGGGCGGATTTTTTCTCTATTTGACCTATATCACTCTAAGGTTTCTTCTCTCAGACTTATAAATTTGTCGATCCCCAATAATGCAGTTCATTTATATTGACAGACGACTTGCTGTTGGGATTTATAATTAAAAAATAAAGATCATGAATAATTTAAAAAATGAAAATCAGAATTTTAGCGAGATAAAAAGTTAAAAATGAACTATGAGACATTTTAATTATAAAATAAGCTTAAAATAACATAGGGTTATTATAAAATGCTGGCTGGAAAATGGTCAAAAACTTCTGGAGGATATCCCTTTAATGGTCTCAAAAAATAATTTAATTGGATTAAAATTTTTAAAAATAATTTTTAGCGTGATATATGATCATTAGAATCATTAAAAATATTTTATGATTTCAAAGAGTTTATCGGAATTTCAATTATTGAATCAAAATCCTTTAAATCTTTATAATCTAAAAAAACAAAATTTAAGCAATTATATGGATCATTAACAGCCTTCTGTTGTGGATTGAGAAAGTGAAATAATGAAATACTGCGAAGAGTCACCAGAAGACCTCTTCATAACTATTTTTAAGTGGTCATTCCAACTATTATCTAAAGTCAATGAATTAAGTTAACCTGGTGATACCATGCCATATAATGTTAAAGACATTTCACTTGCCCCTCAGGGCAAAAAGAAGATCCAGTGGGTTCAGGAACACATGCCTGTACTTGAAAGGATCAAAAGGGACTTCTCAGAGGAAAAACCATTCGAGGGGATCACAGTAGCCTCATGCCTCCATATAGAACCAAAGACCATAAACCTGGGACTCACCCTCCTGGCGGGCGGTGCAGAGGTTGCCATGACAGGTTGCAACCCCCTATCAACCCAGGACGATGCAGCCGCCGCTGGAGCAAAAATGGGCCTCAACATGTACGGCTGGCGCGGTGAAACCAATGAGGAGTACTATGAAAACATACACCGTGTCCTGGACCATGAACCCGACATCCTCATAGACGACGGGGCGGACATGATATTCCTGGTCCACAGGGAAAGGAGGGAACTCCTGGATGGGATAATAGGTGCCTGTGAGGAGACAACAACAGGTATACACCGACTAAAAGCCATGGCAGCCGATGGTGCCCTTGAATTTCCAGTCATGGCCGTGAACGACGCCTACACAAAGTACCTATTCGACAACCGCTACGGGACCGGGCAGTCCACATTTGACTCCATAATGGGGACCACCAACATGCTCATAGCAGGCAAAACCGTTGTGGTGTGTGGCTATGGATGGTGCGGGCGCGGAATAGCCCTGAGGGCCCAGGGTCTTGGCGCGAACGTCATAGTAACCGAAGTTAACCCCATAAGGGCACTTGAGGCCCGTATGGATGGATTCAGAGTTATGAAGGTATCAGAGGCCGTTAAACATGCGGATATACTCGTAACTGCAACAGGAAACACCGATGTGGTTGCGGGTGATGACTTTATGAACATGAAGGACGGCTGTGTGATGGCAAATGCAGGTCACTTCAACGTTGAAATAAACAGGAAGGACCTTGAAAGGTTATCCGAGGAAAAAAGGCTGGTTAAGGAGGACATAGAGGTCTTCATCATGCCTGATGGGCGCAAATTATACCTCCTTGCCGAGGGGAGACTTGTGAACCTTGCCTCAGAGAGGGGTCAGGGTCACCCCGCAGAGATAATGGACATGAGCTTTGCAATGCAGGCACTATCAGCGAGACACCTCCTCAGTGAAAAACCTGAACCCGGCGTATACAGGGCCCCTGATGAGATAGACATGCGGGTTGCGGAGATGAAACTGGAGGCCATGGGAATCCAGATCGATGAACTGACAGAGAAACAGATAAGGTACCTTGAAAACTGGGAAGAGGGGACATAGGAGGAAGAACTTGGGTTTCTTCAGGATGATAGATAAGGGCAAAGGTCCTGTAAGGCTCTTTGTTGGTGGTGTGCATGGAAAGGAGGGCTTCACAGCTATAAGGGCCCTCAAGAGGCTTGGTTTCAATGACATCAGGAGGGGAAAGCTGATAATATACAGCTGCAACCCCACAGAGTACCTGAGCACACTTGACCCCAATTATTACATGAGCCAGCAGGGAATGGAGATAATCGGGCTCATAGAGAAGTACCGGCCATCAACATACCTGGAGGCCCACTGCTACAGGGAGGAAAGTTACGGCCGGTTAACGGATCCCTCAAGGAGGAGCAGGGATGGTGTCCCTCCCCTCATAGAACTGGAGAGGGGTGTCCTGATAGGGTCGGTATCACCCCACATACGCAAGAAACTCTTCAAACGCGAGGATATCTGCCTGACCATTGAGATGCCCTGTCTAAGGAGTCCCAGGGATGAAGCTGATGGACTTGAGGTTTACGTGAATTTCCTGAAGATCGTTGCCTCATCAGAGACCCGTGAAGAACTGGAAGAGCGCCTTGGCAGGAGATACCCTGAGCAGGTTGAAACCGCCAGGAGATACGCCAGGGAGTTCTTCGGGGAATACCCCCCCTTCTAGATGAATGGAAAATCATTTAATGAAAATGAGGTACTGGATTACCTCAGGTGAAATCCGGGGTGGATACTATCAGTGTGAAATCATACATAAAGAGGCTTATTAAACTTGTTGAGATGGAGAGGGAGGCGGAAATAAACGCCATGATGAATGAGATAAGGAGGTTATCCCCCCAGAAGCGTGAAAGGGTAGGGAGGGCCATAAATGGCCTTAACGGTAAGGTAACCGGGCGTGAACTTGGATTCCATCTCGTGAAATACGGGAGGAGGGAACCCATAGATACCCAGATATCAGTGGGTGACCTTGTCCTGATAAGCCGTGGAAACCCCCTCAGAAGTGACCTCACAGGTACCGTGGCGGCGAAGGGTAAACGCTTCATTGTGGTTGCCCTTGAAAGTGTCCCCCGCTGGGCCCTGAGGAACGTCAGGGTGGACCTCTACGCCAACGATATAACATTCCAGAGGATGATAGACAACCTCAGGGGTGCCGGCAGGAATGTGTTCAGGGTTTTAAGGTTTCTGCTGGGGGATGAAAAGCCATCTGGTCACCAGATTGTTGAATTTGAACCAGTGGACCCTGAACTCAACAGGTCACAGAGGGAGGCTATAATGAGGGCCCTGGGTTCAGATGATTTCTTCCTTATACACGGACCCTTCGGTACAGGAAAGACCCGTACACTCCATGAACTCATAAGGCAGGAGGTCAGGAGAGGTAACCGTGTCCTTGTGACGGCTGAGAGCAACGCTGCAGTTGATAACCTCCTTGAGGGAATCGCGGGTCATCTGAGATGTGTCCGTCTAGGACACCCCCAGAGGGTCTCCAGGACAAACCTGCAGGAGACACTTGCATATAAACTTGAGAACCACCCCGAGTACAGGAGGGTCCTCGAATACCAGGAGAGGATTGACGGGCTCATTGAGGAACGTGAAAGGCACCATAAACCCACCCCCCAGCTGCGCAGGGGGCTCACAGACAGTCAGATAATGATCAACGCCACAAAGAGGAGGGGTGCCCGTGGCATATCCCCAAATGTGATGATATCCATGGCCCGCTGGATAGAGGTCAACCAGCAGATAGATGAACTCCACAGGAAGATGCAGGAGATTGAAGTTGAAATCGTTGACAGGATAATCCGTAACAGCCAGGTTGTCCTTGCAACCAACTCATCTGCGGCCCTCGAGTACATAGATAATGTGAAGTTCGATGTTGCAATTGTCGACGAGGCATCCCAGGCCACAATCCCCAGCATACTCATACCACTCTCACGTGCACCAAGGTTCGTGCTGGCAGGGGACCACCGGCAGCTTCCGCCAACCATACTGAACCCTGAGGCCTCTGAACTGGAGGTGACACTCTTTGAGGAGCTCATAGGTTCATACCCTGAGAATTCATGGATGCTGAACTGCCAGTACCGTATGAACCCTGCCATAATGGAGTTCCCGAACAGGGAGTTCTATGGGGGGAGGATAAGGGCCCATCCCTCCCTTGAGGAAATCTCAGTACTGGATGTTATATCCACTGAGATCCCTGACTCAATGCCTCACAGAAAACTTGCGGAAAGGGACCCTGTCCTCTTTATTGATACCTCAAAGGTTGGGAGGGGTGAGAGGAGGCTGAAGGGATCAACATCAATCCAGAACCCCCTTGAGGCTGACCTTGCAGTTATAATCGCTGGTGCACTCATCAGGATGGGTGTGAAAGAAGAGGAGATCGGTATAATAACACCCTACGACGACCAGGTGGACCTGATATCCTCCATGACCGGTGTTGAGGTTAACAGTGTGGATGGTTTCCAGGGACGTGAGAGGGAGGTCATCATCATCTCAATGGTTAGAAGTAACAGTGAAGGTAACATAGGTTTCCTCAGGGACCTCAGGAGGCTCAATGTTTCACTTACACGGGCAAGGCGCAAACTCATAATAATAGGTGATACAGGTACCCTCTCATCCCACCCCTCCTACCGGAGGCTGATTGAATACTGCAGGGACCAGGGATTCCTGTATGAACCATCAGGCGATGATCTGAGGGAGTGGAGTCCATGATCCTCAGAACCAGTCCGTTGACAACCCCCCCTATTACATATAACTAGTGGAGTCCATGATCCTCAGAACCAGTCCGGTGACAACCCCCCCTATTACATATAACTAGTGGAGTCCATGATCCTAGAACCAGTCTTCAAGGCTTTTCTGTGTGAATGAAGCCCCTTCAATTTTTTTAAGAGCAGCCATTACCCTTTCCTCTGAGAAGCCATGCTCACCGCATAGGAAGTCTATGACCCCATCCCTATCGGGTTTTCTCCATCTCAGTTCATAGTCCCCGGTCACGTCAGGTTCAAGGAATATCCCCCTGAGGACCTCGGGGTCGCCTCCGATGTCCCCATCAATCTCCTCAATTACACTGAATACGTCACCCTTTTCCTTTATGAGTTTGAGTCCCCTCCTGGCGCCTATCCCCTTTATTCCATCATTGAAGTCTGTGCCAACGAGGAGTGCCAGGTCCACGAGCTGTTCATGGGTGATTGAAAGATTTCTGAGGGCAGATTCCAGTTCAATTATCTCTGGTTCCTCCAGTTTTCCGCTGAGTGTGAGGTTTCTCACGACTCTGGGGGCTCCGAAGAGGAGGCAGTCGTAGTCCTGGGATGCCACTGCCCAGGCATCACCCCTCCTAACAATGAATGATGCCTGTGCCTCGCCTTCTCCCGGTGCCTGGACGTATGGGATCCCTAGGAGTTCAAGGAGCCTTTTGGAGCTTTCAACTATATCCTGTGACATCCTTGAGGACCTCACAGCATATTTCCTTGCCCTCTCGATGTCCCCCTCCTCAAGGGCCCTCCTCCATTCCACTTCAGATTTCTTCCGGGTTTCAATACGCCTTGTCACTGTTTCGCCCTTCAGGTGATGGGATTTCCCATCAAAAACATAGGCCATCCTTATATCCCTCTCCATCACCGCCGCTGTCCTGTAGAGTATGCCGCTGAGGTGGGATGTCACCCGCCCCTCTGAGTCCATGAGGGGTGTTCCATCCCTCTGTCTTATGCTTGAGAGGAACTGGTATATGCTGTTGGCTGCATCAACTGCAACGGTGCGCCCCCTGAGATCATCAAGCCTTATCTTCTCTGCCGATATTATATCCTTTAATTTAACTCCCATGAAAACACCGTTACCGGAATTCTTCCCTGAACCAGTCGAATGGGAAGGTCTCCTTTATCCTTATGAGCACCTCGTCCTGGTGGATTATGTTGTAGGTCCTTGTGAGCATGGGGGAGTCTGTTTTGAATATTTCCCTGAGTTCTCTGCTGGGGCTTTCTATGTCAAGGATCTCTATCTCCCTGCGGGATTCTATGCTGTGCTTCTTCAGTATCCTTCCTATGGGTATATCCGCCCTTATGAGGTCCTCTCTGAAGCCATCCTCAAGCCTTGATAGTGGTATGTATGATACTGCGTGTATTAGCGGTTCATTATTCCCTATCACAACCACCCGGTGATTAACCATTTCCCCGGGGGATATCCTGAGTTTATCTGCGATTTCTGGAGTTGATGGTATGAATTCCTGTTTTATGGTCCTTATGGTCACTGTTCCCCTCAGCACGTCAAGTATCCTTGTTACCGAGCCGTCTGTTGATAGCAGTATCTTCTGGGTGTTTGAGAGCCTCCCTATTATCCTCTCGATGCGTTCAATCTCCTCCAAGACATTGACATCCATTTCCTGCCTCCCTCATAATGCGGGTCTTCCCATTTTTTTATTCAGGTGCGCTGATCACATGGTGATGGAATCATATCACTTTAAGAATTCACCTTATTTTCTATTCGGGTGCACTGATCACCCCTTTAATTGCTGATTCAGCCACAACCGCCGGGTTGGCCAGGTAGACCTTTGATGATGGGTCACCCATCCTTCCCCTGAAGTTCCTGTTGGTTGTGGCTATGCTAACCTCCCCTGGAGCCAGGACCCCCATGTGGGCCCCGAGACAGGGCCCGCAACCTGGGTTGCAGACTATGGCCCCTGCCCTTAGGAAGGTCTCTATTATCCCATCCTCCAGTGCCCTGAGGTAGATCTCCCTTGAGGCGGGTGAAACTATGAACCTCACATCATCATGGACCCTTCTATCCCCAAGGACCTCTGCTGCCATTTTGAGGTCCTCGTAGCGGCCGTTTGTGCATGAACCAAGGAATGCCTCGTCTATGTGGGTTCCCTCAACCCTGTAAACAGGTGCCACATTATCCACGTCGTCGGGGCAGGCAACCTGTGGTTCGAGGTCAGAGACATCGAAGTGGTGGTCCTCCACGTACTGGCTGTCCCCATCTGAACGGTAAACCCGGAAGTCTCTCCCTGTCCTGGACTTTACATACTGGATTATCCTCCTGCTGGGCTCCATTATACCGTTTTTGGCCCCCATTTCAACTGCCATGTTGCAGATGGTCATCCTTCCGGCAACGTCCATTTCATCAACCGTGCTTCCAGTGAACTCCACAGCCCGGTATGTTGCACCATCAACGCCTATTTCCCCTATGATTTTCAGTATAACATCCTTTGCTGTGGTGAACCCCTGCAGTTCGCCTGTAACCTCGATGCGCATTGCCTCAGGCACCATGAACCAGGTTTTTCCTGTGGCGAATACCATTGCCATGTCCGTGGCGCCCATTCCAGTTGCGAATGCACCGAATGCCCCGTATGTGCAGGTGTGTGAGTCTGCACCAACTATGACCATTCCTGGGCGTACAAATCCCTTCTCAGGGAGGACCTGGTGGCATATGCCCTCAGCGTTCTTGAAGATATTATTTATTCCCTGCTCAGATGCGAATTCAGATGTTACCCTCTGGAACTCTGCTGCCCCTATTGTGTTGGGTGGTACGTTGTGGTCGAATACCATGACCATTCTTTCAGGGTCCCATACCCTGTCGGGGCCTCCCCTTGAGGCTATCTCCCTGAATGTGCGGATTGTTGGGGGTGATGTGCCGTCGTGGGTCATTGCAAGGTCAACCCTAGCCTCTATTATCTCGCCGGGTGTGACCTCAGCCACTCCGGCTGCATCTGCAAGGATCTTCTCTGTGATGTTCATTTTAACCACCTGAAAACTATCTAAGGATACCTTCAATCCCTTCGCTTATGTTCATTCCAGCCACCTAGAAGTCAACAGGCCCCCTCACAGACCTTACGATCCTGTAGAAGAGTTCATCGTTAATGTATTTCCCCTTCTCCCTGTTTTTCTTTACCTCCTCCACTATCCTGCAGAGTTCCTCCCTTGTAACCTCTATACCGTACTCCTCAAGTTTTGCCTTGACTGCCCTGCAACCTGAGTGTTTGCCCAGGACTATCTTACGCTGGTGGCCTATCATCTCAGGGAGGAAAGGCTCATATGTGAGGGGTTCCTCTATCACCGCGTCCACGTGTATGCCTGACTCATGCCTGAAGACGTTCTTTCCAACAATGGGCTTGTTTTCAGGCACCTTCATGCGGGTGTGCTTCTCAACGAGCCTTGACAGCTCATAGAGGACGCTGATGTTGAATCCAAGGTCAATGTCATAGATTATCCTCAGGGCCATTATAAGCTCCTCAAGGGATGTGTTCCCGGCCCTTTCACCTATACCGTTAACTGTGGTTGAAACTGCGGTTCCACCTGCCAGGAGCCCCGCTATTGAATTTGAGAGTGCCATGCCAAAGTCATTGTGACAGTGCATCGCTATGTCAACATTTATATCCTTTCGAAGTTCCCTTACAAGGTAGTCCATTCCCTGGGGGCTTATGGCACCCACCGTATCTGCTATATGGACCCTGTCTGCCCCGTAGCTCTCAGCCTTCTTGTATATCTGCTTGAGGAAGTCCAGGTCAGTCCTTGTGGCGTCCTCTGCTGAGAATGCCAGAAAGAGGCCGTGGTCCTTTGCATACTCTATGGAGTTCATGCACACGTTGAGGGCCTCCTCCCTTGTGAGTTTGAGTTTGTGTTTGAGGTGGAGGTCAGATGTGGCCATGAAGGTGATAACACCATCAACGTCACAGTCAATTGCAACGTCTATGTCCTCCTTCTTTGTCCTGCTCAGGGCCAGTATATCTGCATTGAGGCCTTCATTGGCTATTGTCTTTACTGAAACCTTTTCCTGCTTTGATACGACTGGGAAACCACTTTCTATCTGGTGTATGCCAAGTTCATCCAGTTTTCTGGCTATTTCAAGTTTTTCCTCGGTTCCGAGGCATACCCCTGGGGTCTGTTCCCCGTCGCGGAGTGTTGTATCGTAAATCGTGATCTTATCGGGAAATTCTAATTCAGCTTCCTTATTGAAGGGACTGACGAAGTATTTCAAGGGATTACCACCTTAACTGATTTATTAAAATGAAGACTCTAGTATTAATTTAAATTTGATATTTAAGTATAAAAGGTTTGAGAGTTCAGCCGTCTTCCGGCCACATGCCTTATCTGGTGGTGGTTGTCCTGTAGTTCAGATGTGGATAATGGGCAGTTACGGCGGGTGCTGGTTTTAATTGCCTGTGGTTGTCCGGCGCTTTTCAGCCTCCATGCTCATGAAGTGTAACCATCTTCAGCTCAAGAAGCCCAGATTACCCAGATTCTGCCTGACCCAAGCCTATTCAGCTTCAGCCTCAAGAAGTTCAAGGTAGGATTTTCTCTCGAATCCCTCGCTTACCCCCAGTTTTCTGTAGAGCTCAAATATCTCGCTGAGGGCATCCCCGTAGTCACTGCCATCAGGTAGGTCCCTCTCTATTTCAAGGTAGGTCCCGAGGCCCCTCACGGTGTCAATGGATATGGTGAAATCCTCGAGTGAGTAGGTCCTCCTCTCCTTCAAGACATCCCTAACCCTTCGAAAGCCAAGGGACTCCAGTATCCCTGCTGCTGTTTCAGCGTCTGCAACCTCAACCTCCAGTTCCTTCCGGGTCTTGCTCCTATCATCAATTTTGGGACCCTTGTAGGTTATGAATGTCCTTTCACCTGTTTTTCTTATTCTCAGCGCTTCGTCGGTCTCTGCAAAGTCCCTGTGGGGGGCATTGAAGTATATGTCAGTCTGTTCCTCATCTGAAACATGGCGCCCCCCAAGTGATATTATGCGCTCGCTTACCTCATCCCCACTGGAAATTTTAGCCTTAACCTCAACCTCTATCAAACTCTACCACCCTTCAATACCACTGGATACAGAGGTATCCTCAAGTCCAGTGTATTCCCTTAAAAACTGTGCCGATTCATCAAGTTCTTCAAGGAGGGCATCTATGATCCTGTCAACACCCTCATATGGACCGAGGATATCGTCCCTTTCATCCAGGATGCTCTTTCTCTTGCGCAGGTCTCCCTTCACCTCAGGGGCCCTCATTCTCTCAAGGTACTGCCTTCTGATGATCCTCATGTCCATATGGAGATTGTACCTTATCCTCTTAAGGTTTTTTATGTATCCTTCAACCTCCCCCAGAAGCTCAAGGGCCTCCTCCCTGTTTGAGGGATTTATTTCAAGTCCCTCAACTCCAAGTTCCTCAACCTGTTCCTTGTAGATTCTCGGATCGATAACCACATCATCCCCCCAGCAAGGACCCTGGGTCCTAAAGAATGCTGTATATGTTATCACTATGAAAATCAAATTATTTAAATTGTGTTATAAAGGGGTGAGTAATTTTACAGGGAACAGCCAGAAGGGTGTGAATGATTTCAATGCACCCTCTGAATTATTAAATATATTATTATCTATAATAACTAGTTTTTTACGTCAATATTAATATAGGTGCATTTAAATTTATATGTAGGTTTAAACTTCACCGGGAGGTATCTAGTTGACAGATGTGGATATCAAGATAGAAAATATTGTTGCTTCTGCAACCCTTGGGAAATCCATTGATCTCCAGACAGTTGCTGAAGCCCTTGAAAATGTTGATTTTAACCGAGAACAGTTTCCTGGTCTTGTATACAAATTAAAGGAGCCTAAAACTGCTGCTCTGATCTTTGGATCAGGTAAACTGGTATGTACAGGTGCAAAATCCATTGAGGATTCCAAGAGGGCCATAAAACTCACAGTTGATATGATGAGGACCATGGACCCTGATATACCCGAGGAATTTGAGATAAAGATCCAGAACATTGTTGCCTCGGCAAACCTCGGGAAACCACTGAACCTTGAGGCCGTTGCCCTGGGACTTGAGAACACGGAATATGAACCTGAACAGTTCCCTGGCCTTGTTTACAGGCTGGATGAACCCAAGGTTGTCTTGCTGCTCTTCGGTTCAGGGAAGGTTGTGTGCACAGGTGCCAAGAGTGCTGAGGACGCTAAGCTTGGAGTTGAAAAGACCAAGGCAAGGCTTGCCGAGTTAGATCTGATTTAATGGTGATATTTTTGATTAAACTTGTAGTTTTCGATCTTGACAATGTCATTATTGATGGGGAAGCCATAGACGAGATAGGAAAGATCGCTGGAGTCGAGGAGGAGGTAATGGAGATCACCGAAAAGGCCATGCAGGGTGATGTTGACTTTGAATCCTCCATAAGGGAGAGGGTGAAACTCCTCAAGGGGACAGCGGTTGAGGATATAAAGGCAGTTGCAGGGGAATTACCCCTCATGGAGGGTGCCGAGGAGGCCATCAGAACCCTCAAGGAGAAGGGTTACCGTGTTGCGGTTATAAGTGGAAGCTTTGACCTGGTGGCCGAACCCATCAAAGATAAGCTTGGTATTGATTATCTGTTCTGCAACAGACTCCATGAAGAGGACGGTGTGCTGACCGGTGAAGTGAGCGGCCCTCTTGTGGAAAACTCAAAGTATGATGTTCTCTGTAAAATCCTCGATAAGGAGGGTATAAGCACCAGCGAATGTGTTGCTGTTGGTGATGGCGCCAACGACATATCCATGATACAGGCGGCCAGGTTGGGGATAGCATTCAATGCAAAACCTGCGCTCAGGAAGAAGGCTGACGCCGTGGTTGAGGAGAGGGATCTCAGAAAAATACTGCCCATCATCGAGGAAATAGCTGAGGTGGACGATAAGCTGGATAAACTCGGCTACGATGAGGTAATGGACCTTAAAAATGAATACGAGGAGAAGCTCTCAGGCCTGGCATCTGAAAGGGATGAACTGAATAAAAAGGCCCGTGAAATGAAGGAACTCAGGGATAAACTCAACACCGAACTTCGTGAAACCCTCAACAGGGCTGTTGAACTCAGGGACAGACGTAATGAGATAAATGCAAAGGTTGAAGAGAACAAGAAGCTCAGGGACGAGATAAACCAGGAGATAAAGAAGCTTGAGTGGTCATCCGGTGGGCGTGACAGGATAAAGATAGAGAACGAGATCCGTAGGATAGATAGGATCATAGAAACAAGGGTCCTTGACATTAACAAGGAGAATGAACTGGTCAAGACCGCCAATGAACTACGTAAGAAGCTCATGAAGATCCAGGAGGATGAGGAGACCAGACAGAAGGCCCTTGAACTCAGGAAGAAATCAGAGGAATACCACGAGAAGGTGGTCTCACTTTCAGAGGAGGCCCAGAAGTATCATGAGGGGATGCTTGAGTACTTCAGAAAGACAGACGAGATACGTAAGAAGGCTGATGAAGCCCATGAGAAGTTTCTTGAATTCCGCAGGATGGCCTCAGAGAAACATGAGGAATTCAAGTCAACCCTTGGCAAAATTAAGAGGATAAACGAAAGGATCAACGCCCTCAGATCAGAAAATAGAAATGTTAAAAGAAGGGCCACCCGTGAAAGGGATCTTGAGGAGAAGGAGAGAGCCCGTGAAATATATGAGAAATTCAAAGAGGGCAAAAAGCTTACAAAGGATGAAATCCTTCTTCTTCAGAAGCACAGGATCGTTTAGGGGATCATATATGTGTGAAGGGAAGTCCTCAGACGAAGAAAAGATAGAAGTGTGCTTCATATGCCATAAGAAGTTCAACATAAACGCCGATGACTCAAGCCATTATCATTACGGTAAGTACCCGATGTGCAGCTACTGCAGTGACTTCTATGGATTCTACAGGTGACGATTCTGAGTGGTAAGATGCACGAAGTTATAATATGTGAGAAGCCCAAGTCATCAGAGAAGATCGCAGGAGCACTCTTTCCAGATGCGGAGAGAAAGAAGTACAGGAAGGTGTCCTACTGGGAATATTCTGAAGGCAATAAAAGGGTGACCATCGTATCGGCGGTTGGTCACCTTTATTCACTTCGCCCGAGTAAACCCGGAGAAGAGCACTTCTTTGACCTTGAATGGGCGCCCCTTCATGAGATTGATAAGAAGAAGAACTACGTTAAGGATTACCTCAATGTAATAAAAAAGTTCGCTGCCGGCGCTGACCGCTACATACATGCCTGTGATTACGACATAGAGGGTACACTCATCGGTTTCAACGCCATCAGATATGGCTGCGGCGAGGATGCGCTCCAGAAAACCGTCAGGATGAAGTTCTCAACCCTCACACGGGAGGAGATACAGAGCGCATATGAGAAACCCATAGAACTTGACTGCGGGCAGGTGGACAGCGGCGCTGCAAGGCACATCCTTGACTTCATATTTGGTGTTAACATCTCAAGGTCCCTCATGAAATCCGTGAAGGAGGCCACCAACCGCTTCATTAAATTATCTGCCGGGAGGGTTCAGACCCCCACCCTTGCTATACTCGTTGAAAGGGAGAAGGAGATAAGGGAATTCGAACCGGTCCCCTACTGGATAATCCAGGCAGAACTGGAATCGGGGATCGTGGCAGAGAGCAGAAGGGGTAAGATATTCCAG
The DNA here is from genome assembly GCF_000145295.1 of Methanothermobacter marburgensis str. Marburg. NCBI lineage: Archaea > Methanobacteriati > Methanobacteriota > Methanobacteria > Methanobacteriales > Methanobacteriaceae > Methanothermobacter > Methanothermobacter marburgensis. Next base: position 210,830 of record NC_014408.1, on the reverse strand, counting down.
CGCCCCCTAGTTGATGAGGTCCTTGAGAGGTGTAGTGGCAGCGATGCCTCGGTCAGAGGTGTGAAGGTAAGGGACACCGTAAGGAAACCGCCTGTGCCCTTTGACCTTGGATCACTCCAGTCAGAGGCATACCGTGTATTTGGATTCAGCCCCAAGAAGACCCAGACCATCGCACAGAACCTCTACACCGAGGGTTACACCTCCTATCCCAGGACATCATCCCAGAAACTCCCTGAAAGCATAGGTTACCGTAAGATACTGGACAGACTTTCAGAGGACCCCCGTTTCGGTGCGCACATTGAAGGGCTCAGTGAACCCCTCAAACCCCACGAGGGTAAAAAGGTGGATGATGCACACCCTGCAATACACCCGACAGGTCTTCTCCCATCAGATCTTTCCAGTGATGAAAGAAAGATCTATGAACTCATCGTCCACCGTTTCATCAGCGTATTCGGTGAGGATGCCGTTCTACAGACAATGAGGGTCGACCTTGAAATAGGAGGAGAGGAGTTCAGTTTCTCAAGAAAGAGGGTGAGCAAGAGGGGATGGATGGACAGCTACCCCTACACCCGAATTGAAGATGAGGTTTTCCCTGATATATCCGAGGGCGATGTTATGGGCGTTGTGGGGGTATCCACCCTGGAGAAAGAGACAAAACCTCCAGCCAGATACAACGAAGCCTCACTCATAAGGGAACTGGAGAAGAGGGGCCTTGGAACCAAGTCAACCCGTGCCGATATAATAGCCAAACTCTATGACAGGAAGTACATTGAGGGTAAGAAAATACGTGTGAGCCCCCTGGGTGAGAACATAATTGACACCCTCACAAAGTACTGTGAGAAGATAACCAGTGAGGAACTCACAAGGCAGTTTGAGAGGGAGCTCGAGGAGATCATGGAGGGGAAGATAAGCCGCGACAGGGTGGTGGATGAGGCCATAGAGGAGGTTAAATCCATACTCAGTGATATTGAGAGGAACATGAAGGACATAGGCAGGGACCTCTATAAAGCCTATCAGGACAGCAGGGTTGTGGGTGAATGCCCTGCATGTGGCAGGAATCTTGTCATAAAATATTCCCCCAGAAACAAAAGCACCTTTGTGGGGTGTTCAGGCTACCCTGATTGCAGGACAGTGTATTCACTTCCTAGGGGGGCCAGTGTACTTAAAAGTCGCTGCGAAAAATGCGGCCTTCCAATGATATCCTATGGCAGGCCACGTCAGAGGGCTTGCCTTGACCCATCGTGTGGGAAGAAGGAGTCCAAAGGTGAAGAAATTGTTGGTAAGTGTCCTGAGTGTGGATCCGATCTTATAAAACGTTCAGGGCGTTACGGTGAGTTCGTGGGCTGCAAGGGATTCCCCAGGTGTCGGTTCACCTGCTCGGTTGACGATGTTCCGGCTGCATGATGGGCTACATTTTCAGCGGGACACTGCCTCAGCCTGGAGACAGATCAAAGTTTATAAGTATTTACTGAACTAAAGAGTATACATCATCCATAAGTTCCTGAATTTATTACCAAGTTAAGGTAAAGAGGCGGTTAAATGGATATCAGAAATTTGCTTGAAAAATTGAAGCCCTTCATAATAATTATACTGCTGTTCTCAGCCGTATTCTATATAAGGGCCGAGGCCAGTAACATTGGAGGGGTCCCTGCTTCTGCAAAGGACTTCTATAAGGACTCAGATGGACTGCCATACTTCAGTGAGATGGACTCCTACTACAACTACAGGCTCACAATGAATTACCTCACCAAGGGCATAATGGGGGATACCCTTGTCGATGGCAAACCCTACGACCTCCACTCCTACTACCCCCCTGGAAGACCCGTTGATTACCCTCCACTCATAGTGTACATAACCTCCGCTGCCTACAGGGTGGCAAACGTCTTTGGAGACTTCAGCCTCAAGGAGGTGGCCTTCTGGATGGGGGCCCTAATAGGTTCCCTCTGCGTAATCCCTGCCTACCTCTTCGTCAGGAGAATCACCAATGACTACGGCGGTGTTGCGGCAGCCCTTGTGGTTGGACTGGTCCCCACCTACGTTGCCCACACCTACGCCGGTTTCTTTGACACCGACATGTTCAACTTCGTGCTTCCACTGCTGGTGTTCTGGTTCTTCACAGAGAGCATGCTTGCAGTGGACCTGAAAAGGAAAACAGCCTATGCGCTTGCAGCTGCAGTTTCAGTGCTTGTATTCTCAGCTGCATGGGTCGGTTACATATTCTATCTGGCCGTTCTGGTGGCCTTCATCATAGTTTACTCCGTGATCTCAAGGTACGTTCTGGGTGAGAAACCAGATAGAGAGTTCACGGGTAAGGTTGACTGGCTGCTGCATCAGCGCGAGATATTCCCACTTCTGGTTCTCCTCATAGGTGGCGGGATTCTCATAGGCATATTCGGAGGATTTTCCAGCCTGGCCGGTGCCGTGACGGGTCTTGTGAGCACCACCCAGATACAGGCAACGGCCCAGACAACAGCCTACCCCAACGTGTATGTGTCAGTTTCAGAGCTGCAGATCCCTGAATTCATAACCACAGGGGCCGGGGCAAAGAACCTCTTCATGCCAGGACAGGGATCAGTTGTCGGTGGTGTTGGTGGCCTTCTGGTATTCCTTCTCGGTGTACTGGGTGTCGGAGCCCTCCTGTGGAAATACCGAGAGCCAGAGGTTCAGGTTAAGGAAGCTGACAGGAAGATTAAGGCAGGCAAGAAGAGCAAATTCATTAAAAGGCAAAAAATCAAGCCCTCCGACAGCGAAAGGAAGCACCGTTATCTCCTATACGCTGTCCTCATGGCCGTATGGCTGGTGATGAGTGGATACGCTGTCACGAAGGGTTCAAGGTTCATACCAACCTTTGCAATACCCCTGGGACTCTCAGCAGGGATATTCACTGGATTCCTGGTTGAATACCTAAGAGAAAATATTAAGACAACATCCTCCATTGCACTGGTTGCCTTTGTGGCCGCAATCGCCATTGCAATGCCCTTCGGTGTCTCAGTTGCTGTTAAGCTCCTTGCAGGGGTGATTGCAGCTGGATTCATATACGTGGTCAGGAAGCCAGAGGTTAGGGCCCCTGTCATGATGGCCCTTGTTGTCCTGGCGGTGGTGGCCCCCTCTGTGAGCGGAGCGCATTCACTGACATCAGCTGTTGCCCCAGGCACAGATGATGGGATGTGGAAATCAATGGAATGGATCAAGAAGAACACCAGCAAGGACACCGTGGTCATGTCATGGTGGGACTTCGGCCACCTCTTTGCTGTTGCAGCCGACAGGCCCGTGACATTCGACGGTGGTTCACAGAACACCCCAAGGGCTTACTGGATCGGTAAGGCGCTGACAACCAGTAACGAGACACTCTCAAGGGGCATACTCACAATGCTATCATCCAGCGGGGACCTTGCCTATGAAACCCTCGACAACTACACAAATGACAGTGGTAAAACCGCCGAGATACTGACATCCACCCTGGGACTTTCAAGGGATGATGCCAGGGCAGTCATGACGGGACGCTACGGCCTCACAGAGAAGGAGGCTGACAGTGTACTCAGATACTCACACCCATCAAAACCAAAGCCCTTCGTGCTTGTACTCAGCTCTGACATGCTCGGAAAGGCACCATGGTGGACATATTTCGGAACCTGGGACTTCAAGAAGAAAACAGGGTCAAGGTACGGCTACTATCCATCAATGGGAAGTTCAAAGCCCCAGGTTGTGAACAACACAACCGTGATCCAGACCGTCAACACAATGGTGGAGGACAACCTGGTTGGAACCATCATAGAGAAGAAAGGCAATACGACAAACGCAACGATAGCCATCGGTAACAACAGGACCGTTCAGAGGATAAACCCCCACAAACTCATAATAATTGATGGTAACCTCCTTGTCAGAAATGAGATTGTGGACAGCAACGCCCAGCTCAGCCTCATTGTCATTGGAAGCGGAAATCAGTACACAACTGTGATAATGAACAGGGAACTGGAAGACGCGGTGTTCACGAAACTGTTCCTGCTGGGTGGATTCAACCAGACATCCTTTAAGTTCCTTCATCAGGAACCAGGTGTGCTGCTGTGGACAGCAGCATAACCATATTTTTTACCCATAAAAACAGCAAGTATAAAAATCAATTAGCCACACAATTGAAGAAAAATATTAATTTTCAGTAGCGTTTGGCCATCTTGGCCCTGAGTATGTCTGTTGCACTGACCACACCGATTATCTCGTCATCATCCTCAACCAGGAGGCGCCAGACAACGTTCTTGACCATCCTCTCAGCGGCCTCCTTCAGGGTTGCCCCTGGCGGGACTGTGACAAGGTCCCTCTCCATGACCTCCCATACCTTGACCTCTCCAAGATCATCCCCCTCGGCAATTGCCTCAAGCACGTCCCAGGTGGTTACAATTCCAACCTTGACACCATCCTTGACAACAACCGAGCTACCCTTGCCGTTCTCAACATAGTTCCTGAGAACATCCTCAAGGCTGGCCGATATGTCAATGGTGTCAACATCTGTAACCATAACGTCCTCAACCCTCATAAAATCACCGTGGTATATTATGAATCTTATGATATAAAATTATAAGGGAAAATATTTAATAATGTGGATTAGAGAACATTGAATGATTACACTGATTTTGCCCCGCTTCAACAATGTTCATGTGAGTATTATGGATATCGAGGAGAAGATCAAAAGGATAGAAGAGGAGATACAGAGGACCCCCTACAACAAGGCCACAGCACACCATATAGGGAAACTGAAGGCAAAGATCTCCCGCCTGAAGGAGGAGGCACTCCAGCGAAGGTCGTCCTCAGGGAAGGGGAAGGGATTCCATATAAAAAAGTCAGGGGACTCCACCGTTGTCCTCATAGGTTTCCCCTCTGTCGGTAAATCCACCCTCCTCAACGAACTCACCAATGCAGAGTCAAAGGTTGGGGAGTACCAGTTCACAACCCTTGAAATAGTACCTGGTGTGATGGAGTACCGGGGGGCCCAGATACAGATCTTCGACATACCCGGGATAATCACAGGTGCTTCCCGCGGTAAGGGCCGTGGAAGGGAGATACTGTCGGTTGCAAGGAGCGCTGACCTCATAGTCATAGTCCTTGATGTCTTCAACACGGACCACATGAATGTGATCCTACGTGAACTTCGTGATGTTGGCATAAGGCCCAACGAGACGCCCCCTGATGTGACCGTGAAGAGGAGAAAGCTGGGTGGGGTGAAGCTATCATCAACAGTTGAACTGACCCACCTGGATGAGAGGATCATACGCTCTGTGCTCAATGAGTATGGCATCCACAATGCCGATGTGCTCATAAGGGAGGATATAACCGTTGACCAGTTCATAGATGTTATGGAGGCAAACCGTGCCTACATACCTGCCATCACAGTTATAAACAAGATAGACCTTGTGGATGAATCCTATCTGAACCATATAAAGCATGAATTCCCTGACGCCCTGCTGATATCTGCAGACAGGAAACTGAACATTGATGGGCTCAGGGAGGAAATATTTAACCGCCTTGGGCTTATAAGGATATACATGAAGCCACAGGGACAGAAGGCAGACTACAGTGAGCCTTTAATAATTAAAGAGGGTTCAACCGTTGGTGACGTGTGTCAGAAACTCCACAGAGACTTTGTCCGTAAATTCCGGCACGCCAGGGTCTGGGGCAGCTCGGTTAAATTTGACGGTCAGAAGGTCGGAATCGACCATGTCCTCAACGATGAGGATGTGCTGAGGATCATCATAAAGAAGTGAACTCCCATCCGGGGAACAATTAAAATGTGTATCATGAACACATATCATTTGAAGGTGTGAAGATGAAACTTGATGATATAAAAATTTCAAGAGCCATTGTTGAAGGATACATGGAGGAACTCCTGGACTACATGGACATGGACGTTGCGATTGGTGGAGGGGGACCCTCCGGACTTACAGCAGGTTACTACCTTGCAAGGGCGGGCCTGAAGGTTGCCCTGTTTGAGAGAAAACTCTCCATAGGTGGGGGTATGTGGGGAGGCGGTATGATGTTCAACAAGATCGTTGTCCAGGATGAGGGTAAGGAGATCCTGGATGAGTTCGGTGTAAGGTCAAGACCCTATGATGAGGGATACCACGTTGCAGACTCTGTTGAGGCAACATCAACCCTCTGCTCAAGGGCATGCCAGGCAGGACTCAAGATATTCAACCTCATGAGCATAGAGGATGTTATGATCCGTGATGAGGGCATAACGGGTCTTGTGCTTAACTGGAGCTCTGTTGAGATGGCCGGACTCCACGTTGATCCCCTCACCGTGAGGGCGGGGGCGGTTATAGATGCAACTGGCCATGACTGTGAGATAGTGAAGGTTGTGGAGCGGAAGATAGGCCCTGAACTCAACACAGCTGATGGCAGGATACAGGGTGAGAGGTCAATGTGGGCAGATGTGGGTGAGGCCGCCCTCATAGAGAACACCCGTGAGGTTTACCCCAACCTCTATGTGGCCGGTATGGCGAGCAACGCAGTTTACGGCGCCCCACGTATGGGCCCCATATTCGGGGGTATGCTGGTCTCAGGTCGAAGGGTTGCAGAGATGATAATTGAAAAGCTGAAATAATGAGGCCCATCTGCATAACAGGCACCCCCGGTGTTGGTAAGAGTACCGTGGCTGAAATTCTCAGGGATTCCGGTTTCAGAGTCCTTTCTGTGGGTGAACTTGCGCTGGAGGAGGGTTTCATCCTTGGAAGGAACCCTGACCGTGGTTACCTTGAGGTGGACATTGAATCCCTCTGCAGCCACGTTAAGGGCCTTGAGGGTGACGGTGCCATACTCGAGGGTCACCTCTCCCACCTCTGCAGCTGCTGCAGTATGGTGATAGTGCTGAGGCTCCACCCCAAAATCCTTGAGGGGCGCCTTAAGGCAAGGGGTTACCCTGAGGAGAAGATCGCTGAAAACCTTGAGGCCGAGGCCCTGGACGTCTGCCTGGTGGAGGCTGTTGAGATCCATGGTGATAGGGTCCATGAGGTTGATACAACCGGCAGATCAGCCAGGGAGGTTGCAGAGATCATTATGGATATTATAAGTGGTTCCAGGGTGTGCCCGCCGGGTGGGGTTGACTTCTCAGGATGGCTCCTTGGTTGATGGAAAAGCTTTTTAAATATGGAAACACAAACCACTTATAATATTCTTCTTGTGCTTAAGTTACAACACCATCTTAATGTGCAAGATCAGGGATGTTCTATTCCGTTGTGAGAGGTTAAACCTTGAGGAGAGGAAAGAGACCCGGATGGATGCTGAAGATTGCCCGTGAGAGAATAGACATCCTCTTCAGAATGGCTGACCGTGAATTTGCAGCCAACCCGGGGAGATCGCACAGGTACACCGAACTTGCAAGAAACATATCCATGAAGTACCGTGTAAGGATTCCCAGAGAGTGGAGAAGGAGGTTCTGCAGGAGGTGTTACAGCTTCCTCAAACCAGGTTCAAACTGCACCGTCAGGATATCCGGTGGGAAGGTTAATTTTAGGTGTCATGAGTGCGGTCACATCATGAGATTCCCCTACATTCAGGAAAAAAAGGAGAAAAGGAGAAATAAAATTGAGTCTCACACCATCAAAAAAGGAGCTGATGAGCCGGTCACTTTCGGCGCTCACAATAAACGTGGGAAAGGCCGGGGTGACTGAAAGTCTCATTGAAGAGGTCAGGAGGCAGTTAAAGGCAAATGAACTTATAAAGGTAAGATTTGCCAGGACAGTGGCCTCAGAAAAAGAAAGCTATATTACCGAGATAGTTGAAAAAACAAATTCTGAGCTCATAGATTTAAGAGGAAATGTGGCAATAATTTTCAAAAAAAGATCTTAGGAGGATAAATATGACTACAGTTTATGATGTGCCAGCAGATCTGCTTATAAATAAGGTTGCCGAGGACCTTAAGGATGGTAAGGTTAAATCCCCTGAGTGGGTTAACTTTGTCAAGACAGGTGTCCACAAGGAAAGAAGGCCCGAGAACCCTGACTGGTGGTATGTGAGGGCAGCTGCCCTTCTGAGGAGGGTCTATATCGACGGGCCCGTGGGTGTTAACAGCCTCAGAACCCACTACGGTGGTAAAAAGGATAGGGGTTCACGTCCAGAAAGGTTCAGAAGGGGAAGCGGTGCGATAATAAGGAGAGCCCTTCAGCAGCTTGAGGAATCAGGCCTCATAACAAAGGAGGATGGTGGGAGAGTCATAACACCTGAAGGCCGTTCATTCCTGGATAAGGCTGCTGCTGAAGTAAAAAAAGAAGTTGAAGGCCTTGAAAATTACTGAAAACCTGAAGGGGCCTGGGAGGTTTTCTAATTGACAGACCTCGAAGAAATACGTCGCAAAAAAATGCTGGAACTCCAGCAGAGGGCACAGCAGCAGGCAATGGAAACTGAAGCCCAGGAGCAGATGCGTCAGCAGCTTGAAATGCAGAAGAAACAGATAATGATGCAGATACTCACCCCTGAAGCCCGCAGCCGTCTTGCGAATCTGAGGCTTACAAGGCCAGAATTCGTTGAGCAGATAGAACTCCAGCTGATACAGCTGGCCCAGATGGGTCGTGTGAGGTCAAAGATAACAGACGAACAGCTCAAGGAGTTGCTCAAGAGAGTTTCTGGCAAAAAAAGGGAGATAAAGATCAGTAGAAAATGAATGCATGCGTACTCTACAGTGGTGGTAAGGACAGCTCACTGATGGCTGTGATGCTCCAGAGGATGGGGATCCAGGCTGAACTTGTAACTGTGAACTTTGGTGTCTATGATTCCTGGAGGCCCGCATCCATGGCGGCAGATGCCCTGGGCTTTAAACACAGGGTCCTTGAACTCAGTGGGGATGTGCTCAGGGAAGCCACTGAAATGATAATAAATGATGGGTTCCCCAATAACGGTATAATGCATATACACAGAAGCGCCGTTGAGGCCGCTGCAGTTGAGTACGATCTGGTTGCTGATGGAACGCGACGTGACGACAGGACCCCCAAGCTTACAAGAAATGAAATACAGAGCCTTGAAGACCGTAGGGATGTTGAATACGTGAACCTTGATGGTTTTGGTCACAGGACCATCAACAGATTCGCTTCAGAGTTATTCACGCTTAAAAGGGAGAAGAGTAATCCTGAAAACAGCTCCGACTATGAGGTTGAGGTTCGCCTCCTCATGGAGAAGATGGGCTGCAGATCAGAGACATTCTTCCCCGTTCACTTCCAGACCAGGGTGACTGGCTGGAAAGATTCACAGCAAGGAGGATGCTGAATGAGTAGAAACAAACATGTTGCCAGAAAACTTAGAATGGCGAAGGCTAACAGACAGAACAGAAGGGTGCCCGCATGGGTGATGGTTAAAACCAATTACAGGGTCAGAAGCCATCCAAAGATGAGGCACTGGAGAAGGACCAAACTCAAGGTGTAGGAGGGATCTTAACATGGAGAGAATTTACGTTATACCCCTTAGGAAGGCAAAGGAAGTTCCAAGAACCATAAGAGCACCGAAGGCTGTTAAGATTGTCAGGGAATTTCTCATGAAACACATGAAGACAGACACTGTTAAAATTGATGAATCCATCAACGAAAAAATCTGGGAGAGGGGTATCCAGAAGATTCCCCCCAGGATAAAGGTCAGAGCCGTCAAGGATGAGGACGGCGTGGTGGAAGCCATTCTCGAAGAATAAAAAAATGGTGGATTATGATCAGAAGGATCAACCTCAGCGGAAACCCCAACCTTGGAGTCTACATCTCTGTAACTGACAGTGTGGCCCTCATACCTGTGAATGCATCCCCAAAATTTGAGGATGCACTGAGGGAGGCCCTTGAAGTTGAAGTCCTGAGGACATCCCTCAGTGGCAGCAGCCTCAACGGGGCGCTTTCAGCCGGAAATTCAAACGGTTTCGTGGTTTCAAACCAGGCCATGGACCGTGAAGTTGAGGCGCTCATGGCTGCAGGTCTTGAGGTTACCCGCATCCCCGACAGGTTCACAGCAGTTGGCAACCTTGTTCTGGCCAATGATAATGGTGCTGTTGCAAGTCCACTGCTATCAGAGGATGCCCTGAATGTTATAGGGGATGTTCTTGAGGTTGATGTTAAGGTATCCACAGTTGCAGGCCTCAACATCATAGGATCCCTGGGGGCTGTGACCAACCGCGGAGCACTCCTGCACCCCCACACCTCAGAGGATGAAATGAGGGTTATTGAGGGGGCTTTGGGAGTGGAGGCAGATGTTGGCACCGTCAACCATGGGGTAGCACTGGTAGGTGCCTGCTCAGCAGCCAACTCAAATGGTGTCCTTGTGGGTGAAGAAACCACAGGACCTGAACTTGCAAGGATAGAAGAAGCTTTAGGTTTTCTTGAGGGATGAAAAATGAAAACGAAGATATTTAGGGTTAAAGGAAAGTTCCAGATGGGTGATAAACTTCAGCCATTCACAAAGGAACTCAAGGCAATAAAGGAAGAGGAGATCTACGAAAGACTCTACTCAGAATTCGGAAGTAAACACAGGGTTCCGAGAAGCAAGGTTATGATTGAGGAGATAGAGGAGATATCACCCGAGGAGGTAGAGGACCCGGTGGTCAGGGCGCTGGTCCAGAGGTGATCCCATGGAAGACCAGCAGAAACTTGAGGAGATAGTGAACCAGCTCAACATTTACCAGAGCCAGGCAGAACTCATCCAGCAGCAGATGGAGGCTGTCCGGGCAACGATCAGTGAACTGGAGATACTTGAAAACACACTGAAGGACATCCAGGAAAAGGAAGGCTCCGAAACCCTTGTACCTGTTGGTGCCGGTTCCTTCATAAAGGCAGAACTCAAGGAGACAAGCGAGGTCATAATGAGTGTTGGTGCTGGTGTTGCCATAAAGAAGAACTTTGAGGACGCCATGAAAACCATCGACTCGCAGAAGAAGGAACTTGAGGCAACACTCCAGAAGATGGGTGAGAACCTCCGCAAGATAACCGACATCATCCTCAAGTTATCTCCTCAGGCAGAGGAACTCCTTAAAAGGGTAAGGGGAAGTGAGGAGTAAGTGTTTGAATCTCTGAAGAAAAAATTCACTGAAACAGTGGGGAAGATCACCGAAAAGGTCTCAGGTGCTGAAGCCCCATCTGAGGATGAGAAGGTTTCCCCAGAAGATAGCCGCCCTGAGCCTGTGGCAGCTGCTGAAACCGAGAAGACAGAATCTGAGACTCCCATTCCAGAATCAGAGGATGATAAAACCGATGACCGGAGCGATGAAGAGGGCTCAGGTTTCCTTTCATTTTTCAGGGAAAAGAAGATATCAGAGAAGGACGTTGAGGACGTCCTCTGGGAACTGGAAATGGCCCTCCTTGAAAGTGACGTGGCCCTTGAAGTGGCTGAAAGAATCGTTGAGGAACTCAGGGAGGAGCTGGTTGGTAAGAAGGTTAAGAGGAGTACCGAGATCTCAGACTACACAAGGGAAGCCCTTAAAAAGGCCGTCATGGATGTTCTGAGTGTTGATGGAGTTAAAATCAGAGAACTTGCAGAAAAAAGGAAGCCCCTTGTTATAATGTTCGTGGGTATAAACGGTACAGGTAAGACAACCACCATCGCCAAGGTGGCCAGGTACTTCATGAAGATGGGTCTTGAACCTGTTATGGCTGCAGCAGATACATTCCGTGCAGGGGCGATAGAGCAGATACATGAACACGCAGATAAACTTGGTGTTAAAATTATAAGCCACCGCAAGGGGGCTGACCCTGCTGCGGTGGCCTTCGATGCAGTATCCCATGCGAAGGCCCAGGGAAAGGATGTTGTCCTAATAGACACGGCGGGGCGAATGCAGACAAACGTCAACCTCATGGATGAGATGGCCAAGATAAAGAGAGTTGTGAAGCCTGACCTCATATTATTTGTTGGTGATGCCCTTACAGGTAACGATGCCATTGAACAGGCAACCAAATTTGATGAGGCAGTGGGCATAGATGCCGTTATACTCACCAAGGCCGATGCCGATGCCCGTGGCGGTGCAGCATTATCCATTGGTTACATGATCCGTAAGCCCATAATATTCCTCGGTACAGGTCAGGGCTATGATGACATCATGGAATTCAGGCCAGAATGGATGGCCGATCAGCTGTTTACCTGACTGATTCTCAGTTTATCAGCATCATCCCTCCACATTATCCAAAAATTTTTATACAATGTGATCTATTTTTATACAATGCGATCTCTATTTCCCATGGAGGGGGGTTTCCATATGACTGCAAGGATACTGCTGGTTGAGGATGAGGCAATAACTGCAATGGATCTCCAGAGGAAACTGGAATTCCAGGGTTACGATGTAATCGGAATTGCCCACAGCGGGGAGGCTGCAGTTGAACTTGCAGAGAAACACCGGCCAGACCTTATTCTCATGGACATAATCCTCAGAGGCCCCATGAGTGGAGTTGAGGCTGCAGAGAGGATAAAGGATCTTGATATACCTGTTGTTTTTCTATCAGCACACTCCGAGGAATCCACCAAGTATGGGTTCCATGAGGGATACCTTGAATCCATAAGGGTGAGCTGGGGTGAGGGCAGGTACAGTGAGGGGCCCACAGGAAGGTCCATAAAGGAGGGGAAACCCGTAATTATAAGGGATACAGAGAATGATCCATCATTCGCGCCGTGGAGGGATGAGGCCATTGACAGGGGGTACATGTCTGTTATGGGACTTCCCATCAGGGTCAGGGACGAGAACATAGGGGCCCTTACCGTTTACTCCTCAGAGAAGGGTTCATTCGACCCTGAAGAGGTGGAACTCCTAGGTGAACTTGCAGGTGACATATCATTCCGCCTTGAATCTGAAATTGTCCTTGGTGAAATGGATAAAAGGATAACTGAACTTGAAAGAAGGGAGGAATTATTCAGGGAAATTTTTGAATCAACCCCTCTGGCCATACTCAACTTCAGGGTTGGGGATGGTATCCAGCTTGATGAACTCAATAGAGCAGCCTCAGTCTTAACCGGCCTGGAGACTGCAGGTGGTGAGCGTATTGAGGATGTGCTCAGCGGTCTTCATGAGGATGATTTAAAAGAGGTGGTCAGGGCAGCTGAGAGGGGTGATGATTCCAGGTGGGAACGTCTTCAGTACTGTAACGGGGATTCTGTGAAGTTTCTGGAATTGAGAACCGTTAAAACCTCAGAGGACACTGTAACAGTATTTTTAATTGATCATTCTCCAGCTGAAAATTAAAAAAATCTGTCAATCTCTGTCAGAGAGGAGTATCCCCCCAACACCAACATCCTCAGGTGGGACCTCCCTTATGAGTACTGTTATGGTTGACTCTGGAAGGCCCATCACCTCACTTGAGACCTCTGTTATGCGTTTTACAAGTTCCCTCTTCTTTTCCCTTGTCAGCTTGTTGCAGCTTATCTGAATAACAGGCATGGTACCACCAGATATAACTATGGAGTCACATCTAATAAGTCTTAAACTGGATAAGCTTATATCACAGTATCAAACAGAGAGGAATGAAATATGATCGGAGAAAAGGAGTTAATAAGACTTTTTCCGGATTTCAAGGAACTGGTACAGCCGGCTGGGATTGACCTCCGTGTTGATGAGGTTTACCGGCAGGCAGGTCCAGGTTCACTGATTGACGATGAAAAGAATCTGCCACCCCTTGAAAGGCTGGATCCTCCTGTATACACACTGGAACCAGGGAAATCCTATCTTGTGAGTGTTGATAGAAGGATAGAGATACCTGAGGGTTATGCAATGCTTTACCTTCCAAGGTCAACTCTGCTGCGATCCTTTGTATCGGTCCACACCGCGGTTGGGGACCCTGGATTCAGGGGGACGCTCCAGTTCCTTGTCCAGAACTGTGGTGAATATGAGTACAGGATCAAAAGGGGTGAGAGGATAGCGCAGGGAGTTGTATTCCCTGTCAAGGGTTCTGGGAGGTACAGCGGGAGCTACCAGGAGGACTGACTGGATTAAATTGTCTGAAGCCTCTCCTCAAGCATCTTCACAGACTCGGGGTTTGAGAGTGTGCTCAGATCACCGGTGTCTTCACCCCTTATAAGGGCCTTTATAACCCTCCTCATTATCTTACCTGAACGTGTTTTTGGCAGGTCCTCAACGAATTCAATGTAACTCGGACTTGCTATTGGCCCTATTTCCCTCCTGACGTGCTCCCTCAGAACGCCCTTGAGGCGTGGTGCCGGCTTCACGGTGCCCCTGAGTGTCACGAATGCCGCTATCTCCTCACCCTTCAGTATATCAGGTTTTCCGACCACCGCTGCCTCAACAACGTCAGGGTGGCTTACAAGGGCCGATTCAACCTCTGCGGTGCTTATCCTGTGACCTGCGACATTGAGGACATCATCCTCCCTTCCCTGTATCCAGAAGTAGCCATCCTCGTCTATCCTTGCAACATCCCCGCTGAGGTAAACCCCCGGGAAGGTGCTCCAGTATGCCTCCACATACCTCTCAGGTTCCCTGAACAGTGTCCTGAACATCGCAGGCCAGGGTGTCCTTATAACCAGGTGCCCCCCGCTTCCACGTATGCTCTCACCGTTATCATCAACCACATCAGCCACCACGGTGGGAAAGGGCTTTCCTGCAGACCCCGGCTTGAGTGGTGTTACAGGAAGGGGTGTTATCATGTGCATCCCGGTCTCTGTCTGCCACCAGGTATCCATCACTGGACATCTGCCACCACCAATCGTCCTGTAGTACCACATCCATGCCTCAGGGTTTATGGGTTCACCCACGGATCCAAGGAGCCTGAGGGTGCTGAGGTCATACTTTTCAGGCCACTTGTTCCCGTACTTCATGAAGAGCCTGATGGTTGTGGGGGCGGTGTAGAATATGGTCACACCGTACCTTTCAATCATGCTCCATATCCTTCCAGGGTCAGGGTAATCAGGGGCCCCCTCATACATAACCGATGTTGAACCCTCAATGAGGGGGGCGTAGACTATGTAGCTGTGACCTGTTATCCACCCTATATCCGCTGCACACCACCATATGTCCCTTTCCTTTACATCAAATACAAAGCGGTAGGTGGAACTTACACCAACTGCGTAGCCCCCATGTGTGTGCACCACCCCTTTGGGTTTTCCTGTGGTGCCCGATGTGTAGAGTATGAAAAGGGGGTCCTCAGGGTCGAGCTCCTCACAGGGGCATTCATCACTCATTCCCTCAAGCGCATCCTCCCAGCGCACATCCCGCCCCTCAACCATGTTCACGTCCTCCCCGAGCCTGTCAACGACTATTACCTTCTCAAGTGATGGAATGTCATCTGCCACCATGTCAAGGGTCTCCTTGAGCCTTATTACCTTACCCCTCCGGTAGAATGCATCTGCAGTTATTGCAACCTTTGCCTCTGCATCTGCAGCCCTCTCACGGAACGCCTTGGCCCAGAAACCGCTGAATACGACGCTGTGAACGGCCCCTATCCTTGCGCATGCCAGCATCGCAACCGGAAGCTCCGGTACCATGGGAAGGTAGATGCTCACACGGTCCCCCTTCCTGACACCCATGCCCTTCAGTGCATTGGCAAGACGGTTAACCTCACGGTAGAGGTCATAGTAGGTGAGTTTTCTGACGCTACCATCCTCACCCTCCCATATATAGGCGACCCTGTTCTTTTCAGGGCCAGCCACGTGCCTGTCAAGTGCATTGTAGGTTATATTGAACCTTCCGCCTGTGAACCATCTGGCATGGGGTGGTTCCCATTCAAGGACCCTCTCGTATGGACTGAACCATTCAAGTTCAGATGCCATTTCATCCCAGAACCATTCAGGATCTGACCTTGCCCTCTCAAGGAGCTCATCATAATCCCCTATGCCATGTTTATCCATCCAGATCCTTATATTGCTGTTTCTAACTGTCTCATCATCTGGATTGAAAATTCGTTCCTCCTTAAGGAGAGAATCTAGCTGCCCGCTCATAATAAACCCCCACTTATGGTAATTTTTTTATTTCATGATTTAAATAGTTGGCAGAATATACTTGAAGTCATGAAGGTGTGCGCAGAGATCCTCACAGAGATGCTTGAGGAGGTAGGTTTCACCCACATATTCGGGCATCCCGGTGAACAGATACTCCCCCTCTATGAGGCCCTCAGAAAATCGGAGATTCAGCATGTTCTCATGAGGCACGAACAGGGAGCTGTCCATGCTGCAGACGGCTACGCCCGGGCCTCTGGAAGGCCAGGTGTATGCGTGGCCACCGGTGGCCCCGGGGCCCTGAACCTTGTGATGGGCGTGGCTGCTGCAAACACCGATTCTGTGCCCCTCATAGCCCTAACAGGGGACCTGCCCCGGGGTGAAGGTGGGGGCAGGTTCCAGGAAGCAGACATAGAGGGTGTCTTCAGTCCAGTTGTGAAGAAAAGTAGAACCGCCCGTAATGGGGAGGATGCTGCCCTTGCACTCCTTGATGCCCTCGATGCATTTGAGAGGGGAGTCACCGGGGTGATGCACATCAACCTCCCCAAGGATGTGCTTGAGGAGGGGGTGGGGACCATTGAAAAACCCCCCAGCACACCAGGTAAAACACCATGCCTTGATGATGTCATTGAAGTTCTGAGGTCAGCAGAAAAGCCCCTGGTCCTGGCAGGTGCGGGTATAATCTGGGCCGGGGCCGTTGAGGGGTTCAGGAAGTTTATCACTGAAAACCTGCTCCCGGTTGTGACGACCTACAGTGGGAGGGGTGTTCTCCCTGAGGACCACCCACTCTGCCTTGGAATGGCGGGGACAAGGGGGACTCCCACAGGAAACTATGCTGCAAGGGAATGTGATGTTCTCCTCGTGCTCGGCTCAAGGCTCTCGGACAGGACCTCAGCGGCGATTGGTAACCCCCGGATTATACACGTGAATACAGACCCCAATGTCCTGAGGGGCGATTTCAGGTTAAATATGAATGTAAGGGACTTCCTGATGCATGGTATTCGCGTGAAACATCCTGTGAGATGGTTAAGGGAACTTTATGGCTTCAGAGTCAAAAATCCTCCCCTCTATGATTTACCTGCTGGCGAAGAGAAAATCCTCAGGACCTCCTCAGCCGTCCGCAGCATCCTAGATGCGGCTCCAGATGCGGTTGTGGTCAGTGATGCGGGAAGCCACACAACCTGGGTCACCCTCCACCGGAGGGTTCTCAGGGAACGCGGCCTCCTCTTCTCCGGGGGCTTTGGACCCATGGGGTATGGCCTGCCTGCTGCAGTGGGTGCCAAAATTGCAAGGCCAGACGACGATGTTCTGCTGGTGGCAGGGGACGGGGGTTTCCAGATGACCATACAGGAACTCGGGACCGTGGCTGAACTGGACCTTGGAATCACCATGTGCATACTGAACAACGGGCAGCTTGATGTTATAAGGCAGTGGCAGGAGATGAAATACGGTGAAAGCTACTCCGTTAAGATGAGGAACCCTGATTTTGTGAGGCTTGCAGGTGCATATGGTATATGTGCAGAGAGGGTTTATGAAATTGGTGAAGTTGCAGGGGCCGTTGAGAGGGGCCTTGATTCAGGAGAACCCTATCTCGTGGAGTTAATGGTTGAAGAGGAGAACATACCGCTTCCAGATCTAGATCCTTAACTGGAGAAAAAAAGGAATTTTTGGCCTGAAAAAGAATTAAAGAAAAATAATCCAGTTCAGACATCCTCAGGGAGGTAGGTGTCAGCAACCGCGGCCACTGCCTCTCCCATTTCAAGTTCAAAGCCCAGCTCCCTTAGGGTCATCTCCAGGGCTGAGAATGTTGTTATAAGTTCCCTGTGGGTTATGTTACCCATGTGACCTATCCTGAATATCTTGCCCTTGAGGTGGTCCTGGCCCCCTGCGAGTTCAACGTGGTACTTGTTCCTCATTGTCCCCCTGAGTTCCCCATCGGTGACGCCCTCAGGGAGATTAACGGCCGTTACTGTGGTTGATGATACCGATTCATCAGGGAAGAGTTCGAGGTTGAGGGCCTTTATGGCATTCCTGGTTGCCTCAGCCGCCAGCTTATGCCTCTTTATCCTGTTGCTGAGTCCCTCCTCCATTATCACCTGAAGTGCCTCATGCATTGCGTATATCAGTGAGACTGCGGGTGTGTAGGGGGTTTCAGGTGGCTCGGCATCCCCGCTCTTCCTGTACTTCTTGAGGTTCAGGTAGTATGTCCTGGGGTTATCCACTGATTCAACAACCCTCCAGGCGTCGTCGCTGAGTGTTATGGCTGCCATGCCAGGCGGGGCTGCAAGGCACTTCTGTGAGCCGGTCACGCAGATGTCTATGCCGTAGCCGTCAACATCAACCTCGTCCCCACCAAGAGACGAGACCGTGTCAACTATGTAGAGGGCGTCGTAATCCGCCATTATCTTACCTATCTCCTTTATTGGGTTTGCAACACCGGTTGATGTCTCATTGTGGACAACGGTAACTGCCTTTATATCATCATTCTCCTCAAGCGTATATCCAATCTCATCGGGGTTGACGGCGCTGCCCCACTCCACATCTATCCTGATTGGTTCCCCGCCAAAGGCCTCAACTATCTGTGCAAACCGCTGGCCGAATTTGCCTCCAACAACGTTCAGGACCCTGTCACCTGGTTCGATGATGTTTGCAACCGCCGCCTCCATGGCAGCCGTCCCCGACCCTGTTAGCAGGTAAGATTTATTGTTTGTCCTGAAGACATCTGACATCATCTCAGTTGTTTCAGTGAGTATTTTACCAAACAGTGCGCTCCTGTGGTTAACAATGTTCTCTGACATTGCCTTAAGGACTCTCTGGGCCACCCGTGTTGGCCCGGGGATCATAAGCAGTGTTTCATCCATTTCCAAAAAACCTCCAGATTCAAGTGGATTCTGTAACCTGTACTTATTTTTAATCCGTGCATTTAAAAAGATTTACACATGTGATGATGCCATAAGGTTCAAGTTGGAGGACCACGGAGGTCACCGGGCTCTGCCATTGGATGGAACCAGAAAGTGTGTGTCTGATCAAAAGAATCATATATCCCCCCTGATAGATTCGTCCCATGGAAATGGAAGTCTGGCTCGAATGGTATGGGCGAATACTTGATGACTTTGGATTCAGCAGGAAGGCCGATGAGGAGTCTGCATCCTACCTGGAATCCTTCCTGAGGGAACATGGCTGTCCGGGCCCCGAAAGCCTCACGGTTCCCTCACTGGACTTCATCGTATTCGGTGCTGGGCCATCACTCAGGAAACACGTTAAAAGATTCAAAGAGGTCAGAGGGAATGTTACCATAGTGGCGGCAGATGGCGCGACAACAGCGCTTCTTGAGGAGGGTTTAATCCCCCATATAATCGTGACGGACCTTGACGGTAGAATGGAGGATATAATTGAGGCCAACAGGAGGGGGGCCTCCCTGGTGGTTCATGCCCACGGCAACAACCTTGAGGCGCTCAGGAAGTATCTTCCACGCCTCCAGAACCTTATAGGGACAACCCAGAGTGTCCCCTATGGATGCATATACAATTTTGGGGGCTTCACGGATGGTGACAGGGCCGTTTTCCTTGCAGAGGCGCTCGGTGCAGAAACCGTGGTACTTGCCGGGATGGATTTCGGTGAGGTTGTAACCAGGTACTCAAGGCCTGATATGGGTTCTGAAACAGGAAGGGCAGATCCAGTTAAGAGGCTCAAACTTGAATATGCTGAGAGACTGATAGAGTGGATTGAAAGGAATGGAAGGATTCAGATAGAGAAATGGTAGCTGCTTTATGGAAGCCACACAGGTACCCATGTCAATTGAAATATGAAAGAAATGGCCAGATACTATGTCTGCGAGCATTCTTTACGGTTATAAATCATACGTTTATGAGGGTCTGAATTCATGCTGCTGTGAGGGCCTGCAGTTCATCTAACAACAAGTTCAATCAATAAGGTGAGTCTAATTATTGATTTTAAATGATCCAGCATATCTTCTTATAAGCGGGCTGATCCAGATAAAACCTTATTAGGTCGTTACCAGATAAATCATTCTGAGGATCCTGATGTGCTCCTGCAAAAAATCTACATGCCCATTTAAAATAAGCTGTGAAGGATATGAAGGATATAAGGGATATACTGCTTCATGATGAAACCATCTTCAGGGATATGAATGCCTTTGACCCAGACTATGTCCCTGAAAACTACAGGTACAGGGAATCCCAGATGGAGGCCCTTGCAGTCTGCATAAGGCCTGCTCTGAGGAATGGAAGGCCCGTGAATGCCATCATACTGGGGTCCTGTGCAACAGGTAAGACCACCGCCATCAAGAAGATCTTTGAGATGGTTGAGTCAACATCCGAAAACGTTGTCTGCTGCTATATAAACTGTCAGCTTCACACCACAAGATTCGGTATCTTCTCACAGATCTACAGCAAGATATTCGGTCACCAGCCCCCTGAAACAGGTGTGCCGTTCTCCAGGATCTACCAGGCGATAATGCAGCACCTGGCCAGTGAAAACAGGGCGCTGGTGGTGGCCCTGGATGATATAAACCACCTCTTTTACAGTAAAAACGCCAACAAGGTCCTTTACGATATACTGAGGGCCCATGAGGTGTTTGATGGTGTTAGAACCGGTGTATTTGCGGTTTTATCTGACATTGAATTCAGGTACGCCCTTGATAAAAACGTCAACTCCATATTCATACCCCAGGAGATCATATTCCCACCCTACACCCGCGAGGAGATATTCAATATCCTCAGAGATCGTGTGAGGGTGGGCTTCTATCCAGGCGTGATCTCAGATGAACTCATAGAGAGAATAACCGATCACACCGTGGATACCGGGGACCTGCGCTACGGCATAGACCTCCTGAGGGTATGCGGCAACCTTGCAGAGGCCGATGCATCACCTTTAATAACAGAGGAACACCTTGAAAGGGGTGTGAGGAGCGCCGGGCCGGTTAACCTCATGCACACCGTGAGGACGCTCAGCAGCCAGGAAAAGGAGTTTCTCATTAGTATGATTGAGGCCGAGGATGACGACATAACCGCCGGCAGGCTCTATGAGCTCTTCCATGAGAGGACAGGGGCAAGTTACTCGTCATTCAACAGGACAATTGAGAAGCTTGAATTTCTGAGGCTCATTGACACGAGACTGACAGGTAAGGGTGTTCGTGGTAATTCAAGGATTGTGATCCCCAGATTCAGCAGGGATGAACTTAAGAGGTGCCTTGACTGATCAGACCCCTGCAGGGCAGTTGGAGTTGGCCCCTACCGCCACCATGAGAAGGCCCCACACTACGACAGAGATCACAACTGAAATCAAGATGAATGACCTTGGATCAACACCGGCCACCGTCAGCAGCCAGACCCTTCTCCTGATACTGTTTGGTTTCCTGAGACTGTACATACTACCACTCCACTATCATCTTCACCGGAGATTTATTTAAAAAAAGAGATAGAGAGCATCTGAAAACTAACCAGTGAATGAAATAAAGAGTGGCCCCTCTGAATCAGATAAATGGAGAGTCCCCCATGAAAAGGTTTGAATTCTTTGATGTGACTGCAGATGCAGGATACTGGGCCTATGGCCGTACACCAGAGGAGGTGTTTGAAAACGCCGCCCTTGCAATGTTCGAGATAATGACAGACACATCACTTGTCAAAGCAGAGGAAAGCAGGAGGGTGGAAATAAAATCCGAGGATATGGTTTCGCTACTCTATGACTGGATTGATGAACTCCTCTTTATACATGACACTGAATTTATTTTATTCAGTAAGTTCAAAGTTAAGATAGATGAAGATGATGATGGCTTGCGGCTTAGAGGTAAAGCCTCGGGAGAGGTGATCAAGGACCACCATGAGAGGCGTGATGAGGTTAAAGCCGTGACCTTTCACATGATGGATATCCTTGAAGAGAATGGGTTGATGAAGGCGAGAGTTATTCTGGACCTGTGATTTATAATTAGAGAGGATGATGCGTATGGATATAAGGGAAGATCTGGTTAAGGTAAGAGAATCCGTCTGGGAAGTTCCAACATCATACAAGAAGGGAATGAGGGTTCCTGGAAGAATATTCCTGAAGGATGAGGCCCTCAGGGACCTTGAGAAGGGGGCTGTTGATCAGGTTGCAAACGTTGCATGTCTCCCCGGGATCCAGAAGTTTTCAATTGGACTTCCAGATATACACTTCGGATACGGGTTCAGCATAGGGGGTGTGGGTGCATTCAGCGCCCGCACAGGAGTCATAAGCCCTGGGGGTGTTGGATTCGACATAAACTGTGGTGTCCGCATGGTCAGGACCAATCTGGACCATGAGGATGTGAGGCCAAAGATAAGGGAACTTATAAACACCCTCTTCACCAATGTACCATCAGGTGTTGGGAGTAAGGGAAAGATAAGGCTCAGGCCCGGTGAAATCGATGAGGTTCTTGAAAACGGGGCTGAATGGGCCATTGAAAATGGATACGGATGGGATCAGGACCTCAAATTCCTGGAGGAGAACGGCAAAATGGAGGATGCCAGTGCAGATAAGGTCAGTGATAAGGCCAAGAAGAGAGGCATACCCCAGCTTGGATCCCTTGGATCAGGTAACCACTTCCTCGAGGTCCAGATGATAGATGAGATATTCAACGAGGAGGCTGCCGCCGCCTACGGTGTGAGCCCCGGCAAGGTCGCCGTTATGATACACTCAGGTTCAAGGGGATGCGGCCACCAGGTATGCTCAGACTACCTGAGGCTTATGGACAAGGCATACAGGAGGTACAAGATAAACATACCTGACAGGCAGCTTGCCTGCGCCCCGGTGGACTCGGATGAGGCCATGGATTACTTCCAGGCCATGGCAGCCGCAGCCAACTATGCCTGGGCCAACCGTCAGATGATAGTCCACTGGGTGAGGGAGTCCTTTGAAAGTGTCTTCGGGATGAGCGCAGAGGACATGGAGATGGAGATCGTCTATGACGTGGCACATAACATAGCAAAGAGGGAGGTTCACACTGTAAAGGGACGTGATACAGAGCTCTTCGTCCACCGTAAGGGAGCCACAAGGGCCTTTGGACCGGGCAGAAAGGAGATTCCCGGTGAATACAGAAAGATCGGTCAGCCGGTCATAATTCCAGGTACCATGGGGACATCATCCTACCTGCTCCACGGAACAGAGGTTGCAATGGAGGAAACCTTCGGTTCGACCGCCCACGGGGCAGGGAGAAAGATGAGCCGTGCAGGTGCAAAGAAAACCTACCGTGGAGAGGAGGTTCAGAGGAAACTTGAAAGTGAGGGCATCTATGTGCGGGCAACATCCATGCCAGTGGTTGCAGAGGAGGCCCCCGGTGCCTACAAGGATGTTGACCTGGTGGTCAGGACAGCCCACGAGACCGGCATATCCATGCTTGTTGCAAGGATGCTCCCACTGGGAGTCGCAAAGGGATAGTCTGGCGGTGAATCAATGATAGGGCTCATCGGAGGCACAGGGGTATACGAGATAGTGGAGCATGGAAGAATAATCGGAAGGGAATCTCTGGAGACACCATACGGCAGAACACCTGAAATATCAGTTTTCAGGCTTCATGACAGGGATGTGGCATTCATGCCAAGGCACTCCAGGGGCCATGAGAGCCCGCCCCACATGGTCAACTACAGGGCAAACATCTGGGGCCTGAAGAAACTGGGTGTCAGACAGATACTGGCAACAAACGCTGTGGGTTCCCTTGAAGAATCCATAGGGCCCGGTGAATTTGTCGTCCCGGACGACTTCCTGGACTTCACAAAAAACAGACCCTCAACATTCTATGATGAGAGGACCGTCCATGTGGATATGACGGAGCCCTACTGCAGGGACCTTCGCTCTGCACTGGTGGAGTCCTCTGGTGCAGTTGATGGGGGTGTATACGTCTGCACCGAGGGGCCGCGGTTTGAAACAGCCGCCGAGATAAGGATGTTCCGGTCACTCGGGGGCACAGTTGTTGGGATGACTGGAATCCCCGAAGCTGTGCTTGCAAGGGAACTCGAGATGTGCTATGCAAGCATATGCCTGGTCTCAAACTACGCTGCATCCATATCCCCCTCAAAGCTCACCATCACAGAGGTCTTTGAGGTTATGGAGGAGAGGAGGGAGGATCTCATCGACACACTTGAGGGGGCAATTTCAAGGCTCCCCCAAAACCCTGCCTGTAGCTGTCAGAGTGCCCTCAGCGGCGCTGATGTTAATGAAAATATGGAGGAATGTCCTTGAAGGTTTTAATGATATCTGCAAGTCCAAGGAAAGAAAGCAACACCATGATGGTCCTTGAGCACTGCAGGGATGCGGTGGAGAGTCGTGGTGTTGAATGTGAGATAGTATCCCTCAGGGGGATGAATATAGAGTCCTGCCGTGCCTGCCTCAGCTGTGCAAAGAAGCACCGCTGCAAGATCGATGATGGCCTCAACGGGATAATCGAGAGGATAAGGGATGCCGAGGGCCTGATAGTTGCAACCCCAGTCTACTTTGGCACAGCCAGGGGTGACCTCATGTCAGCCCTGCAGCGTATCGGAATGGTTTCAAGGGTCTCAGACGGATTCCTGAGCTGGAAGGTTGGGGGCCCCATTGCTGTTGCAAGGCGGGGAGGCCACACAGCAACGATACAGGAACTCCTCATGTTCTACTTCATAAATGACATGATAGTCCCCGGTTCAACCTACTGGAACATGGTATTTGGATGGGCCCCGGGCGAGGTTGAGGATGATGATGAGGGAATGGAAACCATAAGGCGCTTTGGGGAGAACGTGGCTGAACTCATAAAGAGGATTCAAAGCGGGGAGTAATATGAGGATAGCAGTCGCCTCCTCCAACGGGGAGGAGGTGGACCTCCACTTTGGAAGGGCATCAAAACTTTTAATATATGACTACAGCGATGGAAAAATGGAATTCGTAGAGGAAAGAACTGTTGATATCGCTGAAAGTGATAAGCATCAGTGGAGAAAGGTTCTTGATTCCATAATGGACTGTGATGTTGTAATAGCCATCCAGGTGGGCCTGAAAGGGAAGATGGGAATCGAGGATGCCGGTTTGAAATTTGTGGCCGACGAGGGGCCGGTTGGTGAGGTCCTGGAAAGGTGGGTGAGGCACTTCGAATTCATGAACTCCACCATCTGAAGATCCCGGACGCACCCCCACAGAAGTGGACCCCGCACAGCAGGTGAATCCCCGCTTAAGGTGAACCATATACCCCCATGATGTCAAGGTTTAAATACTGCCTCATCATAATTATAGACTATTCATAACTGGCGGTGTAGAAACTTCCTATCATGGTTTAACCAGTTAAGATGAATTTTTTGAATTATATTAAACCAGCTGTTTTTACGGTGTTAAATTTAAGGTGATATAATGGCAAAGGCTCGAAGAAGGAGAGTACGTGATACATGGAAAGAGAAGAAATGGTATGTGATAAAGAGTCCTAAAATGTTTGGAGAAAACGATATAGGAACAACACCATCAAGGGACCCTGATTTCCTCCTCAAGAGGAGGGTTGAGGCAACAATGAGGGAACTGACAGGCGACTTTTCAAAGCAGTACGTCAAACTGAAGTTCCAGATAAACAACGTTGCCGGAAGTGAGGCGACCACCAAATTCATAGGTCATCAGGTCACAACAGACTACGTCAGGAGCATGATAAGGAGGGGTACAAGCAGGGTCGATGCCCCGGTTATAGTTGAAACAAAGGATGGTTACAAGCTTAAGGTCCATCCACTGGCCATAACAATCAGGAGGGCCAAGTCCTCACAGCAGAAATACATGAGGCAGAGCATAGAGGAACACGTGAAGGAGATAGCCTCTGAAAAGACCTTCGAGGAATTCGTTGAGGGCATTGTAACAGGAAAGATCGCCTCAGAGATATACCACCAGGCAAAGAAGATATACCCCCTCAAGAGGGTTGAGATAATAAAAACAAGGGTTCTAGAGGAACCAGCCTGAAACATGGACCGGGACCCCCATGACAGACCTTAACATTGGATACGTGCTTCTGTGCGTATTCATTGGATTTTTAACATATCAGAGAGGTGCGCTTGATGTATGGGGATCCCTCTTCATGGTCCTTATGGGTTTGCTCATAATATTATCTGCCGGTTTTAACTGGTTGATCCTCATTTTTATTTTTCTGATCCTTGGCCTTCTTTCAACAAAGTACAGGCATGAATACAAGAAATCCATTGGAGTTTTTGAGGGAACAAGAAGTGCCAAGAATGTTATATCCAACGGAATAGTGCCCTTTGTAATGGCTGCCTTTGGATACTATGATGGATTCTTCGGAGGTTTCATAGGATCCGTTGCAACAGCGACCGCTGATACCATGGCAAGTGAAATCGGTGTTCTGCAGACACCACGCCTCATAACAACACTCCAAAGGGTGGAACCCGGAACAGATGGGGGTATATCCATTGTTGGAACCGCCGCAGGGATAGCAGGGGCCGGTATAATTGGTTTATCAGCGTTTCTGCTTGGTGTCTGTCCCGATCCATTTAAATCAATGAAAATAGCCGTGATTGCAGGTACTGTGGGCTGCTTCATGGACAGCCTCCTGGGGGCCGTCCTTGAGAGAAGGAAGTACCTCAACAATGAGCATGTTAACCTCCTTGCAACGGTAACAGGGGCAGTTATAGGAATTTTATTAGCATAGAGATCCATAAATCTAGGAAGGTAGGTGAATCATGAAAGGGGTAATAATGATAATAGATGGAATGGCCGACCGCCCCATTGAAAGCCTTGGAGGTAAAACACCTCTTGAGGCCGCAAAAACCCCTAATATGGACAGGCTGGCCAGTTCAGGTATCAATGGTATAATGGATCCCATAAGACCAGGGGTCCGTGCAGGAAGCGACACATCACACCTCTCCATACTGGGATATGACCCCTACAGTGTATACACCGGAAGGGGTCCATTCGAGGCCGCAGGTGTGGGGCTGGATGTGAGGCCAGGGGACATTGCATTCAGATGCAACTTTGCAACCGCAGACGATGACCTTGTGATAACCGACAGAAGGGCAGGGCGAATAAGGTCAGGGACATCCCAGATAGCAGAGGCCATCAACTCAATGACCCTGGATGGATTTGAGGACGTTGAAATAATCTTCAGGGAGTCAACAGGCCACAGGGCCGTCCTGGTCCTCAGGGGCCCCGGGCTGGGTGATAATGTATCAGATGCAGATCCCAAGACTGAAGGAAAACCCCCTAAGAAGGTGAAAGCCCTTGATGGATCCCCTGAATCACAGAAAACCGCCGATATACTTAACAATTTGGTGAGGGAATCCTATGAAATCCTCAGGGACCATCCCGTGAACACCGAAAGAATCAGAAATGGAGAGGCGCCTGCAAATATAATACTGCCAAGGGGTGCGGGTGCTGTTCCTGACGTTGAAAAATTTGAGGACCGCTACGGTCTGAAAGCAGCCTGCATCGCTGAGACAGGCCTCATAAGGGGTATAGGGCACATCACAGGAATGGATGTGATTGATGTTGAAGGGGCCACAGGGGGTACAGACACCGACCTGGAGAGTATAAAGAATGCGATAAAGGATGCCCTTGATGACGAATACGAGTTCCTGCTCATAAACATAGATGGTGCAGACGAGGCTGGTCATGATGGGGACCTTGAGGGTAAGGTTGAGTTCATAGAGAGGGTTGACTCCATCCTCGGTGACCTTATACGCGATGATATCTACTTCATACTCACTGCAGACCATTCAACACCGGTATCTGTCATGGACCACACAGGGGACCCTGTCCCCATCACAATAAACGGGCCAGAGGTCAGGGTTGATGATGTGAGTGTATTCAGTGAGAGGGCCGCGGCTGCTGGTGGCCTCTGCAGGATAAGGGGATCTCATGTCATGGACATACTCCTTGACCTCATGAACAGAAAGGAAAAATTCGGGGCTTAAAATGAAGAAGGAAAAGAGATTATTCGGAACATCTGGCATAAGGGGCCGTTTCGGGGAGAAGGTGACGCTTGAACTTGCAGTGGATGTTGGAAGGGCCCTTGCAACCCACCTGGGAGGGGGTAAGGTCGTTGTTGGCTACGACACGAGAACATCCAGCCAGCTCCTTGAAAGTGCCCTGATTGCAGGGATAATCGAGTGTGGCTGTGACGTCATCAGACTCGGAATGGTGCCGACGCCCCTTGTTGGTTACGCAACTTCAAGACTGGGTGCCGACGCCGGTGTAATGATAACGGCATCCCACAACCCCGCACCCTACAATGGCATAAAGCTCTGGAACCCTGATGGAATGGCCTACAGCCCATCTCAGGAGCGCATCATAGAATCAATAATTCATTCTAGAGAATTTAATAGGAGGGGGTGGGATGGCCTCGGCTCAGTGAGGGAAGCTGACTTCAGGGATGACTATGCTGATGCCGTCGCTGGAATGGTCAGCATTGAAAGACCCCTAAAGGTGGTAATTGACTGTGGCTGCGGTGCAGCCTCCCACCTATCACCGCTCATATTCAGGATGGCCGGCTGCAGTGTTGTGACCCTTAATTCCCAGCCTGATGGGTTTTTCCCTGGTCGTGACCCTGAACCTGTCCCTGAGAATCTATCTGAGCTCATGGAGACTGTCAGATCAACCGGGGCTGATCTGGGGATAGCCCATGATGGAGACGCCGACAGGATGGTTGCGGTGGATGACAGGGGAAGGTTTGCAAGTTTCGATAAACTCCTGGCCCTCATGGCAAGGGAGATAGGGGGAAAGATCATCACAACCGTGGATGCATCCCTCTGTGTGGATGAATGCCTTGGAGACTGCGGCGAGGTCATAAGGACACGGGTGGGTGATGTCCATGTGGCAAACTCCATCGCAGAGGAGGGTGCTGATTTCGGAGGAGAGCCATCAGGGACCTGGCTGCACCCTGACTTCTGCATGTGCCCCGATGGGATACTATCGGCGCTCAGGGTGGCCGAGCTCATCTCACGGAAGGGTCCCCTTTCGGTGCTCCTGGATGAGGTGCCATCCTACCCCAATATAAGGGATAAGGTTCCCTGCCCCGATGATAGGAAGGGAGCCGTGATGGAGATGGTGGCCTCTGAACTCAGCCGTGAATTCGCCGACGCTGCAGAGATCAATACGATAGATGGGGTCCGTATATCAATGGAGGATGGAAGCTGGGTTCTTGTGAGGCCCTCAGGAACAGAACCCTATATAAGGATAACCCTTGAGGGCAAGACCGACGAGGAGGCCCGTCAGATCCATGAGAAGACCCGTGCCTACCTTGAAAATATGATAGGGTGATGATATGGAGGCTGTCGTCCTGACTGCTGGTGAGGGTACAAGAATGCGGCCGCTCACACTTACAAGGCCCAAGACCATGCTGCCGGTTGCAGGCAAACCAATGGTGGAGTACAGTGTGGATGCCCTCAGAGATAACGGTGTCAGTGAGATAATCATGATAACCGGTTACCGTGAGGAGGTGGTGAGGTCCCACTTCCGGGACGGATCCGAATTTGGGGTTGACATAAGCTACGTGAAACAGGATGAACGCCTTGGAACAGCCCATGCAATAGGCCAGGCCGCAGGTATGGTGAGTGACGAGTTCATAGTCCTGAACGGTGACATAATAACCGACCCGCAGCTTGTGGGTGATCTGATATCCGCCTACGGTGATATGAAACCCGAAACCCTGATGGTTCTCCGTGAGGTTCCCGACCCCAGTTCCTTTGGGGCTGTCAGGCTTGAGGGTGACCGTGTACGGGAGATAATCGAAAAACCGTCCCCTGATGTCGATGCCGGGAACCTCATAAATACCGGTATATATGTGTTCAGTCCAGCTGTCTTTGATTACATAGAGCAGACCCCCCTATCCCGGAGGGGAGAGTACGAGATAACAGATACCATAATGATGCAGGTGAGGGATGACCTCCCAGTAAGGGCCATAGTATCAGAGAGGGAGTGGATAGATGTTGGAAGGCCATGGGAGCTCCTGGATGCCAGTGAAAAGCTCATGAAGGGCCTTGAGAGGTCCATCCATGGTGAAGTGGAGGATGGTGTGACCATCCACGGCCCGGTGGTGGTGGGTGATGGAAGCATTATAAGGTCAGGTACCTACATCCAGGGCCCTGTTTACATCGGTAAAGACTGTGACATTGGACCCAACTGTTACCTCCGTGCCCATACATGTATAGGTAATAATGTGAGCATCGGTAATGCTGTTGAGATCAAGAATTCCATCATAATGGATGGTACCAACGTTAACCACCTCAGCTATGTGGGTGACTCTGTCATAGGTGCAGACTGCAACATAGCAGCCGGTACCAATATAGCCAATCTACGTTTTGATGATGGGCCGGTACGTATGAGGGTCAAGGAGGAGTCTGTGGACACGGGCCGCAGGAAACTTGGAGCGGTTTTCGGGGATGGTGTGAAGACCGGTATAAACTCAAGCTTCAATCCCGGTGTCAAGGTTGGGAAGGGTTCCCGTATTGGTGCCGGCTGCGTCATATACGAGGATGTGCCCTCTGATAAACTTGTGATACTCAAACAGGAGTACATTATAAGGGACTGATGGTGGTTTTACCGTGTATTACCGTGTATTTGAAGGCGCCAGAATAATCGGGGACGTGGAGATAGGTGATGGCTCATCTGTGTGGTACAACGCTGTTTTGAGGGGTGACATAGAACCCATAAGGATAGGATACCGTTCCAATATTCAGGATAACTGTGTTGTCCATGCAAGCAGAGGATACCCTGTGAAGGTGGGGGATTACGTCTCTGTGGGTCACGCCGCGGTTCTCCATGGCTGCACCATACAGGATAATGTGCTGGTGGGCATGAATTCAACCATCCTCAACGGAGCCCTTGTGGCTGAAAATTCAATTGTCGGTGCAGGCGCGGTTGTTACCTCAGGTAAGGGTTTCCTGCCCCGAAGTCTCATCATGGGTGTTCCTGCAAGGGCCGTCAGGGAGCTCAATGATGATGAGATAGAGTCCATAAGGGAGAATGCAGAGAGGTACTTCCACCTTGCGCAGGAATATAAAGACTGAAAATCGAACAGGGTCTATAACTGTAAACATGAGTTGAAGAGTGATTCTATGGTCAGAGTTCGTCCGGTAATTGATAAAATGGAGCCATATGTACCTGGAAGATCCATAAAGGAGATAGCAGAGAATTATGGCCTCAGAGAGAGTGATATAATCAAGCTGGGGTCCAATGAGAACCCCCTGGGTCCATCGCCAGCCGCGGTTAAGGCGATGGAGAGGGAACTCGAATCCGCCCACAGGTACCCTGAATCAAACCTTGAAGACCTCCATGAAGCCATAGCAGATTATGCCGGCGTAGATGGAGACCAGGTCATAGTGGGTGGTGACGGTGCAGATGAGATCATTGATGTACTGGGTAGAACATTCATTGACCCGGGAGAAGCCTTCGTTGTGCCGATGCCATCATACATGTACTATGAATACACCCTCCAGGCACATGATTCGAGACCCGTTCATGCGCGGTGGGATGTTGAGGAGAACCGCCTTGACCTTGAATCGGTCCTTGATGCGATTGATGACTCAACACGTCTGGTCTTTCTATGCACACCCAACAACCCCACAGGCGGTCTTATAGATAAGAAGGATATAAAGGCTGTTGCAGAGTCCACAGACGCCCTTGTGGTTGTTGACGAAGCCTACTTTGAATTTGCAGGTGTCAGCAACGTGGACCTCTTATCTGACCATGAGAACATCTTTATAATGAGGACCTTCTCGAAGGTCATGGGTCTTGCAGGCATGAGGATAGGTTACGGCCTCGGAAGCCCCGAGGTTATAGATTACATGCACCGGGTTAAACCGGTATTCAGCCTCACAAGGCCATCCCATGCAGCGGCCCTTGCAACCCTTCAGGACAGGGAATACCTGGAAAGATCTGCAGAGTACTCCATAAGGAGCAGGGAATACCTGTATGGGGAACTTAAAAATTTTGAAAGCCTCAGGGTATTTGAATCATATGCAAACTACATCCTCCTTGATGTGAGGGGTACGGGTAAAACCGCCGCTGAACTTGCAGAGGAGCTTCTAAGGAGGGGGATCATCGTGAGGGACTGTACCTCATTTTCAGGTCTCGATGAGTACTGGATAAGGGTGAGTGTTGGAACCCTTGAGGAGGATAAAAGGTTCCTTGAGGTTCTCGCTGAGATCATTTCGTGATTTCAATGAAAATAGGTTCAATGGCAGTTTCAACCCTCGAATATCCAGGTAAACTCTCCCTTGTGATATTCACAGCAGGGTGTAACTTCAGGTGCCCCTACTGCCATAACCCTGAACTCATAGATGGAGGGGTGGAGGCTGATCTCTCAGATATCCTGGAGGATATGGAGAAATACACAGACTTTGTTGATGCCGTCGTGGTGAGTGGTGGCGAGCCCCTCCTCCAGGTGGACGATGTTGAGGTAGTACTACAGCACGCACGTTCCCTGGGACTCCATACAAAGCTTGACACCAACGGTTACTCCCCTGGGGCCCTCAGGAGGTTGCTGCCCTTACTTGATTATGTTGCAGTGGATGTGAAGGCCCCCTTCCACCGTTACAGGGAACTTGCAGGTGCGAGATGTGATGGTGTGAGGGAGAGTCTCCGTCTTCTTGCAGGCTCAGATGTTACTGTTGAGTGCCGGACAACCTTTGTGCCTGGCCTCATGGACGGGGAGGACCTTAAGATTATCGCAGAGTCCATAGACTGTGACATCTACGTTATCCAGCAGTTCAGAAACAGGGTTGTCCTGGATGAAGAACTGAAGGACCTTGAGCCCCCATCACCACGCATGCTCAGGGAACTTGCCCTGAAGATTAAAAAATATTTCCGGAAGGTTAAGATACGTACCGAGGAGTTTGGAGAGGAAGAAATTCAGTAATCGGGGGAGATACCAAATTGCCCATACTATCATTCAGCAGCAGGGACATTGACCTTGTAACCGGAAAAAGGACCATGACAATACGCCGGAAATGGAAGAGACCCCTCAGGGCGGGTGATCGCCTTCACTGTTACTGGAACCTTGTCTCCAAGGACCGAGAGAAGGTATTCGAGGCAGTGGTCACAGACGTTGAAACCGTCAGGTTCGGTGAGCTCAGGAAAAACGATGAACTGGCAAGGGAGGATGGTTTCAGGGACGCCAGGGAACTGGAGGAAGAATTCAAAAGGATGTATCAGGGTGACGTGGATGATGAAACCGAATTCCAGGTTATAAGGTTCAGGAAACTGCCAGTGGAGGAATGGGAGGGCAAAAAGATCGATGAAAAGGCCATGATAACCCGGAGGGCTGACATACTCTTTGATTCAGGAAAATTCAATAAATCCCGCCTTTGTTATACTGCAGCCCTCCGCATTGACCCTGACGATGTTTACGTGCTCAACAGACTGGCAGACAATCTCACAAGGCTTGGGAGATTCGATGAAGCCCTTGAAAACTACAGGAGAGCCATAAGAATAGATCCCGAAAATCCATATATATGGAACAACATGGCCATAACCCTCCTGAATGCGGGTGAAGTGGATGAGGCGCTTGAGGCCAGTTCAAGGGCCCTGAAGATAAGGCCCCATGACCCTGCCCTGCTTTACTGGAGGGGTGTTATGCTCGAGGTGGCTGAAAAACCGGTTGAAGCCCTTGAATTCTATGAGAAGGCAATTGAAAGGGACCCCCGGAATGCTGAATTATGGACAGCAAGGGGAAACCTGCTCTCAGAACTT
This sequence comes from Methanothermobacter marburgensis str. Marburg, assembly GCF_000145295.1. NCBI lineage: Archaea > Methanobacteriati > Methanobacteriota > Methanobacteria > Methanobacteriales > Methanobacteriaceae > Methanothermobacter > Methanothermobacter marburgensis. Next base: position 177,275 of record NC_014408.1, on the reverse strand, counting down.
GGAAGGATGGAGGATGCCCTTGAATCCTACAACAATGCCCTTGAACTGGCCCTTGAAGATGAACAGGACCCCCATCTCTGGAACCGTAAGGGCAACGCCCTTCTTGAGCTTGAAAGATTTGAAGAGGCCGCTGAATGCTACAGAAGGGCCATTGAAATGGATCCAGAGAATGATGTCTACTGGACCAACCTGGGTGTTGCGCTGCTGGAACTTGAAAGATTTGAGGAGGCCCTGGATTCATTCAGCAGGGCCTTCCAGTTAAACCCTGAAAATGAGGATGCAGAGATACTCATGGAGGAGTGCCTTGAAAACCTCTAGACCTTCCCGAGTTTCTCAATGGCCTCTTCCACCAGGGATATTCCCCATTCAGCCATTTTAGTGGCATTTTTCTGGGTGTCTGACTCTGCAAAGCATCTGAATATTGGTTCTGTACCTGAAGGCCTTATTATAACCCAACCACTGTCCCTGAAGATTTTAACGCCATCGGTTGTATCTATATCCCTCACACCAGGTTCAGTGCTCACCATTTCAGCCACCAGTTTCATGACATCCCCCTTGATTTCATCGGGACATTTTACCTTCTTTTTCTCGGAGTAATATGATGGAAGCTCTGACACAAGTTCAGAGAGGGGCCTTCCTTCATGTGCCATTATCTCAAGGATTTTTGCGGCTGTAAGGGCAGCGTCCCTTCCATATACAAAGTCAGGGAATATCAGACCACCGTTCTCCTCGCCCCCAAACAGACCCCCTGTCTCTTTAAGTTTTCTGGCCACAAGGAGGTCCCCCACAGCGGTTGCAATCACCTCACCGTTGTTCTCCTCTGCCACGTCGTATATTGCTGAGGATGTCGCGACTGTCGTAACTATTATTCCGCCGCCGTTCTCCTGGAGCATCCTCTTCTCAACAAGGGCAAAGGTCCTATCACCGAGGACGAATTCGCCCTTCTCATCTATACATATTGTTCTATCGGCGTCGCCATCATGGGCTATCCCCAGATCAGCCCCGGTTGATCTGACAGTCTCCATGAGCTCAGAAAGGTTCTCAGGGACAGGTTCAGGGTCACGACCAGGGAAAAACCCATCAGGCTGGGAATTAAGGGTTACAACACTGCAGCCCAGTTTCCTGAGGATGTATGGCATTGTGTAGGATCCAGCGCCGCAGCCACAGTCAACCACCACCCTGAAGTTTCTCTTTCTGATGGCCTCTGCATCGACCCTCCTTATAACCTCCTCCTGATACTCATCTATTATGCCCTGATTGACTGTTAGATGGCCTATCTCATTCCATGAAGCCCTCTTAAATTTTTTCTGGAAGAATATATCCTCTATTTCCTCCTCCATATCATCAGGGATCCCTATACCGTCACCGTCAACGAATTTTATCCCATTGTACTCTGGGGGGTTGTGGGAAGCGGTTACGATAACACCCCCATCATAGTAATTCCTCACCGCATACTGGACCGCTGGTGTCGGCAGTATCCCAAGGTCAACAACATCACATCCACTTGATAGAAGGCCGGATATAACAGCATTTTTTATCATGACAGTGGATGTCCTTGTATCTCCTCCAACAGCAATTTTTCCATCTACAATGGAACCATATGCTGCTGCAAGTTTAGATGCGAATTCAGGGGTTAAAACCTCATTTGCAAGTCTCCTAACACCAAATGTACCGAAGAGCCTCTTCATTTTTATAACCTCATATGATTATTGATCGCAAGGAGCCTGATAGACTTCCGCCACATAAACCACAAAATATCCTAAACTTCCACTCTATAAACCACAAAATCCATGTTTCTGTAGACCTTCCGTGAATACGGGGGCGTTTTCCTGTTTTTAGTGTCAAGAATTATATAACCTACCCTATCTATTCTGATGTCATCCTCTGTATAATCAAAGGTGATAGTATATTTCCGGGCATCAATCGTGTCCTTAGATCCCGGGGCATAGCCACCTGCAGATACCGGTTGCCCTGCAATAGAAACTATTAACGGCTGAATATGGTAATCAGACACTACAACGGTTTTATGGTCCCCATTATACTTGAACCACTGGGCAACTTCCAGTTCAGATTCAGAAACCTCCGGCTTCACGGTGCTTGCAATTCCGTAGCCGCTGCAGAGGGAGTAAACTGAGATGAAAAGGACCAGAACATAAACAGGCCACCTGCTATCAGCCACCTTCATTGAATTGAATATGCTGGCCCCCATTGCTGCTGCAGGAAAGAGTGCGAAGTACAGTATTCTATCCGATAGGACCTTCAATCCAACAGTGTAACCGGCACTCAGGGCCAGAACAAATATGAACCAGCTGGCCATAAGAATATCCCTCCTCTCTCTTCTTTTAAGTGCGCAGATTAATCCTGTCAGTGCAAGCACTGTGAGCAACGCCCCTAAATGGTTCAGGTACCCCACAATGGAAAGTGGGTCTGCCGGTGGTGGCCTGAAGAAAAACCCATATTTAATTAGAAGAGGCGCGTACCAGATAATCGCCAGCACGAAACCCGTTAGGATAATTAACAGGAGATTTAGAGGTTTTACAGCGTGCCTGCTGATTCGAAAAGCCAGCGCTGAGATTAACACCGCTGCAAGGGCCATTGCGGCGGATAAGAGATGTGTTAACATCAGCACGCCAAGGATGATGCCTGTGAAGACCGGATAAAGTTTAGAATCATTTTCCATAGAAATGCAATAACCATAAACAAAAAAGGGCAAGAATATCATGGCCAGGGCTTCTGGAATGGGCATGATTATCCTTAAGAAGAACAGGCTTGAAATTGAAAGCATTCCGGTCAAAAATCCTGCGAGAGATCCATAGAACCTTCCTGCAATATAAGAAAATGACAGAATAATCAGGAATGCCATCACAGGCTGTATGAACCTTGCCACAGTTAAAAAACCAAGACCGGTGATTTTAACAAGGAGAGTCAGCATTATATGGAAGAGGGGGGGATAACAGATGGGTCTCCCGTAAGGGGCACATGTAAGTGGATCCCAGAACACGATGCCCCTATCCATGTAAAGCATAGCGTTATGTACGTGGTAGTAGATATCCCATGTAAGTGGGGTGCTGTACTTCAGGGATGGTACGAGTGCCAGGAGGAATGCAAAGACTGGAGGTAGAAGGGTCAATATCACACTGGAGTTCCTCTTGACAATCTCTATCGGTATTCCCGCTATGCTTTTCATGGGCATAGAATGAGGTTGGTTATCATGGTTATTAAGGATATCCTCTCTGAAAACAGAAAATTTGTTAAGGAAGAAGGATCCCTTCTGAGCGCAAACCCAGCGAAGGGTCTCTGTATCATCACCTGCATGGACTCAAGGCTCACAGGATTCCTTGAGGAGGCCCTCGGCATAGGCAGGGGTGATGCAAAGATAATAAGGAATGCAGGTAACATCGTGGATGATGGTGCTGTGAGGTCAGCTGCAGTGGCCATATACGCCCTTGGTGTGCGGGAGATAATCATAGTGGGGCACACAGACTGTGGTATGACACGCCTTGAGAGGGACCGCATAGTATCAGAGATGAGGAAACTTGGTGTTGATGAGGATGTCATTGAAAATTTCAGCCTCAGCACACTGAACCCCATAGTCGATGAGGAGGAAAACGTGATTGAGGGCATCAGGAGGCTGCGTTCATCGCCACTTATACCTGAATCAGTAAAGGTCCATGGTCTTATAATTGACATAGCCACAGGTGAACTGAAACCATTGCACATCGATGAGTGAACTAACTCCCAAATGATTTTGGCATGATGGATGATGGTTTCTCAACAACGATCTCCAGTGATCCATGATACTCCTTAACCCTTCCTGTTACCTGGATCCTCATTCCACTTAAGATTTCAGGACTCAGTTCCATGTCCTTTGAGACGGATTTAAATGCAACAGCTGTTACCGTCCCTGTCCCATCATTTATTTTTAAAAGTAAAGTCCCGGATTCGAGTTCATGAACCGCCATCACTGTACCCTCAACCGTAATCTCCCTGTCCATCATGGCCCTGTCCAGATCTGACACTCTAACGACGGGGGGTGTGAGTGATGCTGATGATACTATCATTCCAATAAACCCGGCGATTCCAAGTAAGACCGAGATGATAAGCAGTGCCCTGTCATCCAGCATGAAACCCATGATATTATGTAATACATATGAATATTTAAATATTACTGGAGTTCCGCATCAAGCCCTGAACATTGACTCTATACGGGAAACCGTATCAATGTCCTCAGGGCTTAGATCGTCCCTTATGCGTTTTACAACAGGAAAACGAAGGGAGTAGCCGCTCTCATACTCAGGGCTCCGGACTATTTCACTGTAGGCCACCTCAAGTATTATCTCAGGCCTGACACTCAGTTTCCTGCCCTTCCGCTCAATGGCAAGGTTCTCCATCCTCTCTGAGAGTTCCTGGAGGGTTTCATCATCCAGTCCCGTTGCAACATGAGCCACCGTCACAAGCTCCCCTGTATCATCATCCCTTGCAGCCAGAAGGTATGAACCAATAAGGTGGGCCCTTTTTCCGCGGCCATAGGTGCCACCAACCACAATGAGGTCCAGTGTTTCGGGTTCGGCCTTGAATTTAAGCATCTTTTTACCCCTTATACCCGGTATATATGGTGACTCTGTGTCCTTTATCATTATACCCTCATGACCCTCCCTTATTGATTCCCTGAAGAGCCACAGGGCTTCATCAACGTTATCAGGGCCCACATCAACCATCCGGCTCGCCTCAATCTCCCCTGGAATCTCAGAGATGATTGACTCAAGAACCCTCCTCCTCTCCCTAAGTGGTTCGTCGATAAGGGGTCTTTCATAATAGAGGACGTCAAAGAGGAAGAGGGAAAGGGGAACCTTCCTCCTCAATCGTTCTATATCATACTTTCTCCTGACCCTCTGGAGTATGTACTGGAAGGAAGCGGGTCTGCCCTCAATTGTAACGATGATCTCACCCTCAACTATGTAGTCTTCATCCGGGAGCGCCCTTTCAACGCCCTCAAGGATGTCAGGGACCGCCGCGGTTATGTTTTCAAGTCTCCGTGTGAAAATAGATATCTCGTCCCCTTTTCGGTGTATCTGGACCCTTATACCATCATACTTTGTCTCACAGAATGCCCTTCCAAGATCCTCTATCGCAGATTCTATGCTCTCAGCAAGCTGTGCAAGCATTGGCTTTACAGGCCTTCCAGGTTCAAGGTTCAGCTTTTCAAGGCCCGGATTACCCTCCTCCATTGCAACGGCAGCCACCATACCCAGGTCATTGGTGAGCATGTGGGCCCTCTCAACAAGCGCAGGGTCGGCTCCTGAGGCCCTGGAGATGGCATCCCTTATAATTCCCTCTGCAACCCCCACCCGGAGTTCTTCAAGGACCGTCCTGGTGATGTAACGTGCCTCAAGTGGCTTTGCCTGGGATAGGACCTCAACAAGTATACCTATCTTCCTTGACTGGGCCCTTTCACCTGTTACAAATGCCAGTGAGCGCAGTTTATCATAAACAAATTCAACCGTGAGTGGTTGCGAAAAGAAGGTAGTTTGGGTTTTCTTTGAGAAGAGTTTCTCGCTCGCAAGCCCGATATCTCCCTCCTCCCTCATTGCATCTTCTATTTCATCAACCGAAACGCCCACGACAGTTGATATCGCCCTCATGAGAAGTTTTATACCAACCCCTAGTTCCTCCTCACTCCAGATTGGAAAAACCCTTCCAAGCATGAGGAGGGTCACCACAGGTAAAAGGTCCCTTTCAACGCTGCTGAAGAGCTCTGCAAGGATATCTGTCTTTTCGAGGCGCTTTGTTGTTGATTCCAGTTTTCTGTAGACCTCTGCAAGTTCAATATAGAGCAATCTATCCAACTCCATCATCTGTAAAGTGTCTGAAGAGGCTCCATGCCCATTCAATTGCCTCATCATCCCTTGAAAAGAGGAACCTTGACGGATCATAGAGACCTTCTGACAGAAAAAGAGATAGGGCCATTGAACCCTCCGTTATTATGAGGCTGAACTTAAGCTTTGCCGGTATGGAATGAATACCGGCATTCTGAGGCAAATCATCTTCAATGGAGGCTATAAGATCCTCTGAAAGCATTATCTCAGCCTCCGCCCCTGACCTCAGGAGATCCCCATAGAAGGGGTGATATACCCCCGATAGGACCCAGACCTTCTCTGAATTCAGGGCGTTCTTTGCCACCACATCATATGGTTCTGTGAGGTTCTCGGGCTTTGATTCAAGAAGAGTTGCCCCTGCAAGGGCTTCTATGCTTGAGAGGAGGTGATCTGGTATTGATGATAGATCGTGGTCAAGGAAGAATTCCGACAGATCTCCAATAGCAAGAAGTGACCCTATGATACCCTGCACCTTGAGGGATATTATCCTCCCTGTTGCTGAAAGCTCATACCTGCGGTTGGTCCTTGAGACCATTCTCTTCTCTTCCAGCTGGTATATGGCATGTAGAATCGTTGATGAACTTGATCTTATAACTGACCTCATCTCAGATAGCTCCATGGGACCATCCATGAGAGCAAGTAGGACCTTCAGCCTCACCTCAGAGCCAAAAATGAACCTGAGATCCTCTTTGACTTCACTGTAGCCTTCCAGCAAGGATTCACCTCACCATCTTCTATTCAAGGAAAACATCAAATTTTCCGCTGACACCACATATGGGGCACGGTTCGGGTGGTGCCTTCCTTGCGCAGAGATAACCGCATACACGGCACCGGAGTACCGGGATCTTAAGGTCAAGTTTACCCCCAGGGATTTTCTCCATATTCCTTCTCTCAGGGATTGATTTAAACTCCACATCCTCATCCGCAACGTAAAGGCCGCAGTAGCAGGTCCCATACTCCTCAAGATCATCGTCCCTGTAATCACAGGGGCACACTATATCACTGTCATCCTCTGGATTGCCGGATGCAAGCCTGCAGGGGCAGGAATCATAACCATACCTCTCACGGTTGGTGAGGATCCCCCGCAGGAGGTCCATGACAAATTCCCTGTCAGGGTTGATTTTATAGCCTGATTTCTCTGCAGATTCCCTGATCTCTCTGTAGAGTGCTTCAAGTTCACCAGCCATGATGATCCCCTACCTGAGGGCTGATTTTATTGAGAGTGCATCAAATCCCACAATAACATCCCCATCGTCTATCACAAGTGTGGGGAATGAGAGGGATGGGTTCCACTTCCGGAGCTCACTGAGGGCTTTTTCTCGTTCATCACCATGGAGGAGGTCGACGTATATGTAATCATAGGCCACACCAAGTTCATCCAGCAGCTCACGGGTTTTTTTGCACCAGCCACACGTGCTCAGGGCAAAAAGCCGGATCTCTGCCTTTTCGCTCCCGTCGACATGTTCAAATTTCATTGGACCACCACTGTAATTTCTGTTAATGGTCCATATTAACTGTTGGGGAATAGAACAGCACAGTAGATGAAGCTGTTCTGTCCCCCTGCCTCAGACCTGGGGTAGCACAGACATTCCAGAGACCATGTTCAACAGTGCTTCAATCACCTCTGAGGATCCTGAGGGCGCAGTATTCCCCGCACATGGTGCACATCTCTGAATCATCGATGGGGCACTGCATCCTGTACTCTGCAGGTTTTCTTGAGTCAAATGCCATTTCAAACTGTTTATCCCAGTCAAAGGATTTCCTTGCATTTGCCATTTCAAGTTCAGATTTCCAGGCACCCGACAATTTGCTTGCGGCGTCCGCGGCCTGTGCAGCTATCCTGGAAGCCACCACCCCCTCAATAACATCCTCCACACCGGGTATGGCAAGGTGCTCTGCAGGTGTTACATAGCAGAGGAAGTCGGCCCCGTTCATTGCCGCAACTGCACCACCTATGGCCGCACTGATATGGTCATACCCTGGGGCCATGTCGGTGACTATTGGACCGAGGACATAGAATGGTGCACCGTCACAGACAGACTTCTGTATCTTCATGTTTGCTGCGATCTGGTCGAGTGGCATGTGGCCAGGACCCTCAACCATGCACTGTACATCTGCATCACGGGCCCTTGAAACGAGATCTGCGAGGGTGAGCAGTTCCTGGATCTGGGGTATATCCGATGCATCTGCAAGGCAGCCGGGTCTCAGGCCATCCCCTAGGCTCAGTGTTACATCGTACTCATATGCCAGTTCAAGGAGGTAGTCATAGTTACTGTAGAGGGGGTTTTCCTCCTGGTTGTGGATTATCCACGCCGCAAGGAATGCTCCGCCCCTGCTCACTATACCCATTATCCTGTCTGATCGCTGGACCCTCTCAACTGTCTCAAGGGTTATCCCGGAGTGCACTGTCATGAAGTCAACGCCATCCCTGGCCTGGTTCTCTATTGCCCTGAACATGTCATCCTCATCCATGTCCACAACCGAGCCGCTGGATCTGAAGACCTCAACGCCTGCCTCATAGATGGGTACTGTTCCAACGGGTACGTCTACGGCTTCTAGTACGGCCCTTCTAACTTCCCGGAGCATAGGACCCGTGCTGAGGTCCATGACCGCATCTGCACCATATTCCACGGCCGCCATTGCCTTTTCAACTTCTAGGTCAATGTCCTCCATCTTTGAGGATGAACCAATATTGGCATTTATCTTCGTTGAAAGGCCCTCCCCTATGCCGCATGGTGATGAACTTCTATTAACATTGGATGGTATGACAGTTCTACCATCTGCAATGCTTTTTATGAGAATCTGAATATCAATGTTCTCCTTTCGGGCTACCTCCTCCATTTCAGGAGTTATATTGCCCTTTCTTGCATCTTCCATCTGAGTCACTTTGATCCCTCAATCTTAATATATGGACATCAATAAAAATAATTTCATGATTAGAAAGCTCCGTGCAAGGGACATAATGCTGCGTGATGTTATTGTGGCTAATCCAGAAGACCTTGTGGCAGCTGCAAATCTCAAGATGGTCCGTGCAAATGTTGGCGGCGTCCCTGTTGTGGAGGACGGCAGACTTGTTGGCCTCATAACCCACAGGGATATTCTGCTTGCCGGTGGTGAGGCCCTGAAACTGCGGGTGAAGGATATCATGAGCAAGGACCTTGTTGTTGTCCATGAGGATACTCCAATAAGCAGGATAAGCAGGATAATGGCAGATACCGGTTATCAGAGGTTGCCTGTTGTAAAAGATGATATGCTCGTGGGGCTTATAACTCAGAGCTGCATCATAAAGGCTGTTGCGGACCACCTTTAGAGTTATACAAGGGGTTCAGGTGACAGTGGATTTCTTTCTGAACTTTTCTTCCCCGAAGCCCCCATCATCTCCAATCTGAGTTCAATGAATCTTTTACCCCTTTTTGTGCACGCATATATGGGTATTGAGGAGCCCACCTTCAGCAGCGCCCTTCTATCTGCTATTCGCCTTATGTACTTTGATGCACAGGCTGTTACAACATCACATGTATTGATTATTCTCTCTGCGCCCCTGTAATCTATTCCTGTGAGGTGAACCGCAAAGAGGTATATTTCTCCATCACCGATTTCCCTTAACTGCTCTGCCTCATCTGGATCCTTGACTGTGACTGCAACCCTTCTGTAACCCATTTCAAGAGCCCTTTCAACGCCCTTAAGCTGGTCTATCGTTGCCTTTTGAGGGTCAAGGACATTTTTGGGGCCAATTTTTTCTATAACATCCTTTTCAGGAGAGGTGCTGATGAAACCTGATATCCTTCCGCCTATACCCTGTGCAAGTTCTGGTTCTGTTACAATGACGGTTCCTGCCCCATCGCAGACCATCACGGCTGCGTCCACCTCCCCCTCGGCAAGGAGTGTTGAGATAATCTCTGAGATGCCAAATGATAGAAAATCCCTCATCCTTAATTCACGGTTGGCTGTGCACATGCCAAAATCCTTGATGCGAAATTCAATATTCTGGCGGACCGCCTCAGATGTGATCTTTTCAATGCCACGATACTTATGGAACAGGGGGCAGTAGTGGATCAGTGGCTCTGATACATGGACCACCTTACCGTCCCTCACTGTAACCCGGGTTTTGCCCAGGGCCTCTATTACATGTTCACCCACAGAGAACACCTCAACGCTGGGGATATGGAAATCCTTCGGCAGGATCAGGTTTCAGGATCAGTGAAGCATCTGACCTCAGAAGCGCATTTACAGTTGCACTGAATGAGCATAGCGTCCCTATACCACATGCAACCCTCTCATCACCAGATATGATATCCACAGTTATATAATCTTCCATTCTTACATTTTCCCTTACACCTGCCCTGCCCATCCTGTGGAGGATCCTGTTGCCCAGGGCCCCCATGGACCTGTCAAGCCAGAAATGTTTGAGTGGGCAGAGGTCACAGTAATTCCTGAAGAGCCTGTTCCACTTACTGCTTCCAAATCCTGCATCGATTTCGGCCCTTATGGTAGCATATGCTATGCAGCACCCCCAGTTCCTTCCGATAACCTTTCCATCCTCAATAAGATATGAGTGAACCCTCCTACCCCTCCATTCAAGTCTTCCGGTGATCCCCCTCTCATATTTCTCCATTCCAGTGTTCCGGGACCTTCCTGAGGCAATTTCCTTTCTCAGTGAATCCACCCTCGAAGCCGCTATGTTGATTGCGCAGACCGGGCAGAACCCTGAGGCTGCGGATACAGTTTCTTCACCACTTTTGGAATAGAGAACAACCTTTATACCTGCCCCATCCCTTTTAACCTCAACAGACCCCCCCTCTGACCATATCCGTGATATAACCATGGATGCTGTGTTGACAACCCTTCCATACCCTGCCATTTCTGCAACGCGCTTCTGGTCCCTTTTATCTGTAAGAAATGGTTTCAGGACATCTGAAAGGTCATCATCAATAAAGCCCGCGTTTATCTGTGCGTCGAGAACTGCCGGGGCCCAGGTTATGTCTGAACCCTCTCCAGCCAGCTCTCCTGAGGGGTCCAGTATACGTGCCCTGACGCCCTCAGGGTACTCTGAGGTTTCAATGATGAATTCCTCCTCTGAGAGATGCCTGAGTACCCGGTGGCATGCACCACATGCACCCTCTGAAAGATCAAGATCCCTGATCTGCATGGACCTCCCCCACTGCAAGTGGCTGATTGTATCTATGTTACCACCCAGTAATAATGGTTGCATCGTGGTGGCTTTCATGCATCGCAGGTGTTTAACAGAAAAGTTTAAATTGGATGAAAACTGATTTTTTATAAGCTACGCCGGGGTGGCTCAGCTGGTTAGAGCGCACGGCTCATAGGGTATTAAGCAGTGCTCTGACTTTTTCCTGGGATACCGTGAGGTCGCGGGTTCGAATCCCGCCCCCGGCATCTTGAAACCACTTTTTTTATTATACGCTGATGATCATCTGTTTTATGGTAGCAATATATCACCAGTCATTTACAGAGTCCAGTTAATTATGCTATTCAGTGTCCTCAGGGCCACATCACCAGTCATTTATCGAATCCACTTAATCTCCTATTCTTATGCGGCAAGCCACATCCACCCACTTCAATGCAGTGCCGGGTCATGATGTGACCGCTAAAACCTGTAAAAATCATTAATATAATTCAGTGACATACATATACTGCGATAGGATTTAAAGAGGGTTGGAATGCCTAGAAGATATGAGAGTATGGCATACTGGGAGATGGTCAGCCGGCAGATGGGCTTCATTTCAAAGGCCGAACAGTTAAGGCTCAGGGATTCAACTGTTTCTGTAATTGGATGTGGTGGTATAGGTGGGGCTGCAGTTGAGATGCTTGCGAGAATGGGTATAGGCAGAATCCGGATAATAGACAGCGACGTATTTGATGTCTCAAACATCAACAGGCAGCTCATGAGCAGTTTCAGCGCCCTTAAGCTCCCCAAGGTTGAAGTTGCAGCAGAACGCATCAGGACCGTGAATCCCTTCGCTGATGTTGAGGCATTTCATGAGTGTTTCACGGAAAAAAATGCCCCAACCATAATTGATGGTAGTGACGCCGTGGTGGACGCCCTTGATAACATAACCTCCAGGGTCATGGCGTCAAGAAGATGCAGCAAGGAGGGCATACCCTTCATACACGGAGCCATACATGGATCCATGGGTCAGGTGAGCGTCTTCACATCTGATTCTCCATCCTATGAGGAACTTTTCAATCTACCATCTAGGGGTCTTGACCTTACAGGGGATGTTAAGGCTAAGCTTAAAGAACTATCCTCTGAAACTCCGCCGGTCATAGGGCCTGTGGCCAATGTTACCGGGTGTTTGCAGGCGGCTGAGGTTTTTAAACTGATAACCGGGAGGGGCGATCCAATAGTCGCGCCGAAGATGCTGAAATTTGATCTGCTCCTGGGCGAACCATTCAAAATTGTTGAACTATAATGGCCAAAAAATATATAAACCAGTAGAAGGAAAGTTACTTCCGGTGACAGTTAATCTCATGCCACGGAGGCATAACCCATGTCAGATAAGATTGGAAAAATAATAGCTAAAATGGATGAATGCGGAGTAAAATTCGTCCGCCTTCAGTTTGTGGACATACACGGAAAACCAAAAAACATGGCAATACCCCTGGTAAGGCCAGACCAGATAGAGGACATAATAAAGGACGGTCTCCTCTTTGATGGGTCATCAATTGAGGGATTCGTCGACATAAACGAAAGTGACCTGGTCCTCAAACCAGACCCTGACACCTTCTCAACACTCCCCTGGAGGCCAGAGGAAAAGGGTGTCTGCAGATTCATCTGTGACATATACTGGCCAGAGGGAAAACCATTCGAGGGAGACCCAAGGTACGTGCTCAAAAGGACCCTTGACAAATACGCCCACCTGGGCTACGAATACAACGTCGGACCCGAACCCGAATTCTTCATCCTGGACCAGGACGAGGATGGGAACATAATACCCCACGACTGCGGCGCATACTTCGATGTGGAACCAGTGGACCAGGGTACAGACTTCAGGAGAAAACTCGTGATGGACCTGGAGGCCCTCGACTTCGATGTTGAGGTAAGCCACCACGAGGTCGCCCCAGGGCAGCATGAGATAGACTTCAAATTTGACAAGGCACTTAAAACAGCAGACGCCGTCATAACCTTCAAGCAGGCGATAAAGGCTATAGTTGACAAGATGGGTTACATGGTAACCTTCATGCCAAAACCATTCTTCGGTGAAAACGGTAGCGGTATGCACTGCCACCAGTCACTCTTCAAGGACGGTGAAAACGTATTCTACGACCCCAACACCGAGACCCAGTTATCAGAAGAGGCCATGTACTTCATAGGAGGGCTCCTCAAGCATGCCCCGGCACTATCAGCGGTATGTGCACCGACAGTCAACTCCTACAAGAGGCTCGTGCCAGGCTATGAGGCCCCTGTGTACATCGCATACGGCCTCAAAAACAGGTCAACCCTTGTAAGGATCCCTGCATCCCGTGGTAAGGGAACACGTGTGGAACTGAGGATGCCTGACCCCTCATGCAACCCTTACCTTGCATTTGCAGCCATGCTGGAAGCAGGTATGAACGGTATACAGAACAGAATTGACCCCGGCGAACCAACTGAAATCGATGTATTCGAAAAATCCATTCCTGAACTCAGGGAAATGGGAATCGAAACCCTCCCATCAAGTCTCTGGGAGGCATACCATGCCCTTGAGGAGGACGATGTCATCAAGGGAGCCCTCGGGGACCATGTCTATGAGAAGTTCATGGAGATAAAGCACAAGGAATGGGACGACTACCGGGTGAGGGTCTTCAAGTACGAACTTGAAAGATACCTTGACATCTAACCCTCCTTTTTTATTAAACTTTAAATAACCCCCTCCCTATTTTTTATATGGTGTTTGCTGATGGCTGAAGAGACCAACCAGAAGATGATGGAGATCCTGAGGATCCTTGCAGAGCACGACGACGTCCTTGGGGCAAAGATAATAGCATCAGAACTTAAAAAGAAGGGCTACGACCTAGGAGAACGTGCTGTCAGATACCACATGCGCATACTTGATGAAAAGGGCCTTACAGAAAGGGTTGGTTACGCCGGAAGAAGGATAACAGAAAAGGGGCTGCAGGAGATAAACCGTGGCCTCGTCTACGACCAAGTGGACTTCATATTCTCAAAGTTTGAGAGTATGATCTACCGTACAAGTTTCAACCCTGATACCCTTGAGGGGAAGGTGGTTGTAAACACATCAAGGATATCCCCTGAATCCATCGAAACCCTGAAATATGTTATGAAAAACGGTTTCTGTTTGAGCCCCCGTGTCAGGCTCGAAGAACACGATGGGGAGTTTGTAATAAGTACCATCTGCGGAACAACGGTTGATGGTCTTCTGCTCATGAATGGAATCCCTGTAATACCCCAGTTTGGGGGGCTTGTGAGGTTCGAGGAGAGCAGGCCCGTGAACTTCAGGGAACTCATAGCATACAAGAAAACATCTATGACCCCCCTGGAGGCATTCACATCCGAGAACATGACCTCAGTTCTGGATGTCATTGAAAACGGAGAGGGGACCGTACCTGCAAATCTCCGTCTCATACCTGGAACCGCAAGGGAGGAGGCCATGAAACTCTTCAGAAAACTTGAGGGAGCCGATATATCAGGCGTCCTCAAGGTGGGCGATCCAGGGGAGGATGTCCTAGGAGTCCCTGTGGCTGATGGAATGGTTGGGGTTGCCATCATAGGAGGAATAACTCCACTCTGCGCAATACAGGAGGCAGGTTACATGGCTGAGATCAAGCTGGCAGAGAACCTCATTGACTTCAGAAACCTGGAACCCCTCGTAAAACCTGAGGGGAGTTTGATGGCATCTGCACCTGAAAGGGGTGTCAGGGTCAGATTCCTGCTTTCAAAGGCCTGGAACCTCATAAACAGGGTTGATTTCAACCACAGGGATTTTTCTGGGAGGATAATTGCAAACATATCCCTGGTTAAAAGAGAGGATCTTGATGAAGCCCTCGAGATCATACGTGACGTCCTGGGGAAGCGCCCCGAATTTTCAACCCTGCCACTTATAGGAATCACGGATGAGGGTGAAATGGCTGGAATTGCAACTGTCTGCAGCCTCACCCTGGACGGGATACTCATAAAGAACGGAATCATGTCCACACCAAAGTATGGGGGCCTCCTTGAGGTTGGAGTTAGGGATCCCCGCTTTGTTGAGCTAACAGCCTACAGCGGCTCATCCCTGGACCCCCATGAGATCTACGTTTCAAAGAATATGACTGCAGTTCTTGAAGCCCTTGATGGTCCGGGCAGGGTACTTGCAAGTCTCCGTGAGGTGCCCTACCTTGCAAGGGATCACACCACAGACCTCATTGAAGATCTATCAGAAGCAGGTTTCAGCATACTGAAAATTGGCAAACCCAGTGAGATAGTCTACAACGCCCGTGTGGAGAAGTACCATGCGGGGATAGTGACCCCTGGAGGCCTGAATCCCCTTGCAGCTGTCCGTGAGGCAGGTATCGATATAAGGATAAAGGCCGTTGAGGGGCTCATGGAACTTAAGGAATTCATGTATGTTGACGAGGTGTAAACCCTATTTCATAGGACTAGAACCCCTGACCCTGGAACTCATCATGACTGGTGTAAAACTTATTTTATAACGATCATAAGACTATATAATCAGAGGCAAAGGTGATTTATTTGAAAAAGGAAAATAGAATTGCAACCTGCGATGAACTCTGCAGGTACATAAGGGAAGAGGTTAAACCAGGGGATACTGTGAGGCTATCCCTCGGCCGCGTATACATTCCTGGAAAGGTTGTCACCAACAACGCGGGCGTCATACAGATAAAGATAGACAGTGACCTAATAAAGGGTCTTACAACGATTGACGTTGAGAAGCTGAAGGAATACCTCATCGAACTGGAGCACGAATGTGAGGGTGGGGTATGCGTAATTGAGGCTGTTGATGAATGAGGTGATTGGATGTTGGCTGTGGTAGAGATAGTTTCACTCATAGTGGCTGGATTTATAATTGTGAGTCTGATGGCCCATCTACTCAACAGGAAACCTGCATGAGATCTCCTTTTTAATTTTAGCTCTATCTGTTGAACTCTATTATTCAGTGAGTTCACCCTCAATGACGCTTTTTAATTTTTATTCTGGTCTCATGGTAGGGTGTTCCATGGCCCCTCTCTGTCTTTCCATCCTCGATTACGGTATTTATACACCCGCCCCTTGAGAGCCAGGTGCCCCTGAATGACAGGGCGCATCCAGGATACACCTTATCAGAGGACCTTACAGTTGCACATGTTCTGCCCGCACCTGATTCAAGGGTCACGGTTTCACCATCTTCCAATCCTGTTTTTAATAGGGTCTCTGGATGTATAAAGACCTCCAGTAGCTTCTCTTCATCATATGGTTCTCTGGATCCTATCCACTCAGAGTTCATTACTGTTAAAAGTCTAAGAGATTTTTCATCCGAAATTCCGACCTCTGAGGGGATTTCTGATGGTAAGATGAACCTTCTGCTCTCTGTATAGAATTTGAAATCCTCAAATGGAACCTCTGGAATTCCAGGCACCCGGTATGGTCTTTTTAGAAGATCCTGGATCTCTATTCCATGGTAATCAAGGAGGGGTGCTGCTATAATTTCAAGCCATTCCATTAGGGATCCCTCCAGGTTATCAAGGCCCATGAACTCTGATAGTCTCTTTAAAATCCAGAATTCTGACCGGCATTCCCCTGAGGGCTTGACTGCCGCATTTACCGGAGAGATATAGGGGTGGCCGTAACTGCCCACCAGATCTGTTTCCTCAAGGAAGGTTGTTGCTGGAAGAAATATGTCGGCAGCATATGATGTGTCGTTGAGGAAGTGGTCGACCATGACCACAAGATCCATTTTTCTGAGGGCACTCAGGGTTTTCATTGAATTAGGGCCCAGGTTCACCGGGTTGCCTGCAGTTATGAAGACGCATTTTGCCTCTGGTGAATCCAGATTCTCAAGGTCCCTTCCAAAAAGCGGCATGGATATTTTTCTTCTGTCTTCAAGGCAGACCGATTCATCAAAACCGCCGTATTCATCAAATCCGCTGCTGACGCCCCCTCCCCTGATCCCTATATTGCCTGATATGGCGGCGAGTGCATCTATGAACCTGCAGGTTATGTGGGAGTTGAAGTACCGCTGCAGCCCCCAGCCAATGATTATGCTGCTCGGACCATCCGAATAGGTGAAGGCAAGTTCATACACCATTTTTTCGGGAATCCCTGTGATCCCTGATAGTTCAGAGAGGCTGAAGGCATCAAGGACGTTCAGGTAGACATCGGAGTTCTCTGAATGATTATCCATAAACTTCTGGTCGTGAATTCCCTCCTCCACGATGATCTTTGAAAGTGCAATTGCAAGGTACATATCGGTGCCAGGTTTAATCTGGCAGTGGATATCTGCTCTGGCTGCTGTCTCGGTCCTTAGAGGGTCAACTGTGACGATGGTTTTCCCGTTGCGCTGGGCCCTCCTTATTATCCTCCAGAGGTTAAGGTCGGTAACTGCCGGGTTACGTCCCCAGATGAATATGTTTCTGCTGTTGAGGTGGTCGCGTGGTTCATGGGATACCCTTTTCCCGAAATCCATTTTATGGGCCTCTATAGCTGTACCTCCACAGAGCGTTCCCTCAAGGGTTGTTGCCCCCAGAGAATTGAAAAATCTCCTGTTAAGAAGTCTAAGGGCCGTTCTTGCCCCGAATCCCTGATAGTAGATTATGGATTCCGCGCCGTATTCATCCACACATCTGTTCATCACATCAGCTACTGTTTGAAGAGCCTCATCCCAGGATACGGTCCTCCACTGATTTCCATCCCTCATGAGGGGTTTCAGGATCCTTTTATCTGAGTAGAGCCTCGTCCTGTGGTAGCTGGCTGTTTTTCTGCATAAAAATCCCCTGCTGTGGGGATGTCCTCTGTTTCCACCTATGGACCTGACCACTCCCCCCTCAACTCTGACTGTGAGACCACATGCGCCTGGACAGTCCCTTGTGCAGGTTGTGAAGACTCTCATGGGAGACCCATTATACTCTGCAGGATATGTTCAGTTCCGTGAGTGATTTCAGTATTGCCGCAGCTATTCCATCATCTGATTCAAAGACTATAACACCCCTCCTTTTGGCCTCCTCAAGGGGTTTTTCCCCTATCCTTCTGCATATTACGATTTCACAATCATCAATAAGGTCCAGGACCCGCCTCCATCTATCGTCGTGCTTCTCTATTTTTCCCCCATCCAGCTTTCTTATTTCAGAAAATTTGATTTCATTATCAATCCTCTCAAAAACTATGAAGGCATCTGCATCCGCGAAGTGTCTGTTAACGTATCTGCCGTCATCAGATGCAACAGCTATCCTTATCACATGTATCACCATCAATTTCATATCCATCATCATAGTGGCTCTCAAGTATCAGGTTTGTGAGGGAGTCAACAAAGGATATCCCCCCGCCGTAGCCTGCTATTCTTATTCTCTGGGACCCCACCCTGTCGTAAACCGGGAAACCCATCCTCAGGAGTGGTACTCCAAGTTCCCTGGCGACCCTTGCGCAGTGGGAGTTTCCTATAAGGACATCGACCTCTCTGCCAGCAAGGTTCTCCTTTAAGCCAGATATGTCCACTCCACTTTCTGCCGGGAATTGAAATCCCCATTTTCTCTGAAACTGGCTGATTTTTTCATGGAAGTATCTGCTCCTGGAACCTGTGAAAACATATGGTTGCATTCCCATCTCAAGTACCAGTGATGTTACCGCAACAACATAGGATGGGTCGGCAAATATGGCCACCCTCCTCCCTGAGGTGTACTGATGGGAATCTATCATTGCATCCATCAGTCTACCCCTCTCCCTCCTGATTGAGCGGGAAATATCTGAATGGAAAAGATCCAGGAGGACCCCTAAAAATTTATCCGTCCCTTCAAGGCCTGCAGGGATCGGGAGTTCAATGTTCTTAACCCCGTATTTCTTTTCGAGGAACTCACCTCCACCGTACCCCCCAAGGTTTAGGGTGGCCATGGAGTCACCTGCCGTAGCTATGTCATGAATGGATGTTCCATGACGTGTTATAAAATAGGGGTCGCCATCGAAGGGTTCGTCAAGGGACTCGGAGTTATCGGTTATCATGAGGAAATCCACACCCATTCCCTCAAGGATATTCTTTATCTCTGAGGTGTCTGCAGGGCTCATGATACCATTTATAATGTTTATTCTATCCACAGGTTCAGCATGCTCCATAACAAGTGATCTGAGAATGGATTTAACAGCGGCCTCATATCCATCCACGTGTGAACCCCTGAAACCAGGTGATGAGACAGTTATAATCTCAGATCCCCCACTTTCCCTGTGTTTATCCACTATTCTATCAATGTCATCTCCTATGGTCTCTGAGAGGCAGCCTGAAATTACACCTATAACTTCAGGACTGTACTGTTCTTCAACTGTCTTCAGGGCTCTTAAAAGGTTTTCTTCTCCGCCATATACGACTGTGGCTTCACTCAGAGAACTTGAGGCTATATTTACAGGTTCTCTGAAGTGTCTTGTGAGCTGAAACCTCATATATGTGCTGCAACCCTGTGAACCATGTATGAGTGGCATTGATCCCCTGATACCCAGGAATGCCATGACAGCGCCCAGGGGCTGGCAGATAATTCCAGGGTTTATTATGGTGCTTCTATGCTTCACCGGACATGCCTCCTGGTCCTGATAACCTTTTTTTGCTGGCCAGAGTCCATATGGGACTTTCCAGAGTCCTTTTAACTTCCTCTGCAAAATTCAAGAATCCTCCAAACCCTGAGAATGGTTTTATCCTGTCATGGTTAAATTCACAGAAGGGTATTCCAAGCTTATAGGAGAGGTACTTTTCCTTGGCCCCTGAGACAACCAGATCAGGCCTGTATTTCCGCAGGAGTTCTGAAAGTTCAACTGGATTTGCATCATCAAAGAGTATCAGTTCCCTTCCTGACTTCTCCATTATCTTCAGGTAGTCTTCAGGGAGCCCGTTCTGGGTTCCGCTCATTATCACCTCCATTCCAAGGTCCCTGAATGCCCTTATAAGGGACCATGCCTTGTTACCGCCCACGTATATTGCCACCTTTTTTCCCTCAAGGGCTCTTCTGTAGCCTCTGATCATTTCATGTGTTTTTTCTGCCATTGAGCTGATCCGTTCCTCAGCATTGAGATCAAAGAAATCTGAAATCGATAGCAGGGAATCCATGGTCTCTTTTATCCCAAAAAAATTGACATTTATGTAGGGTATCCCGTATTTCCTCTTCATCTCCTCTGCAATGTAACCTGATGATTTGCTGCACTGTACAATGTTAAGCTGCGCTGTGTGGGCTTCTGAGATTTCAGCCACCGTTGAATCGCCGGTTATGGATGAAACCACGTGAATACCCATTTTCTCAAGTAGACCCTTTATCTCCCAGAGGTCCCCTGCAACATTGAACTCTCCCACAAGGTTAACCGAGTTTTCCCTGACTTCAGCATCTCCACGTCCTATTATGTGCCTGAGAATAACATCGCAGGCTAGCTGGTGGCCCAGTGACTTGTTGAAGCTTCTGAATCCCTCAGACTGCACCTGTATTACCCATTTTCCTGTTTTGTTTTCTGCTGTTCTGCATACAGCCGCTATGTCGTCCCCTATGACGCCTGAAACACATGTGGAGTAGACGAATATGGCTGAGGGGGAGTGGATTTCATTTATCTCCAGTATACATTCAAGGAGTTTGTCCTCCCCACCAAACACCACATCCTTTTCCTCAAGGCCGGTTGAGAATCCCATCCTGTAGAGTTCAGACTTTGAGCTTCTGCTTCCCCTGATGTCCCAGGTGCATGCCGCGCATCCCACTGGTCCATGCACAAGGTGGGCTGCATCCGTTATGGGCATGAGAACAACCCTTGCCCCCCCATACACGCAGGACCTCTGGGTTACCATGCCTGGAAGGGATTCACGATTACAGCGGGGCCCTCCCCCGCTGCAGCTCCTTGTGAAGTGTTCTCTTCTGGGGGAGAGCGTGTTTATCACCGCTTCAGGGACCTCCTCAACCTTTAAATCTGCTGTGGTGTCCGCTGAAAAATTCTCTTTACTGCTGCAGTTTCCAGTGCTGTGGTTCATAGTATTCCCTGAGTACCGTGTTTGTTATTCTGTTGAGGAGATTCACAGCCCCCCTGTAACCTGTGATGGGCACCCTCTGATAGCCCACCCTGTCATATACCGGGTAGCCAACCCTCACAAGGGGTATCCCGAGGTCTTGGGCTATGAGTCTACCATCTGAGTTTCCTATCATCAGGTCAACTGGTTCCTCTGAGAGTCTCTCTTCAAGTGCCCTGAGATCTGATTTTACCATGACATTTATCCGTTCATCTGCCTCGGCTGCCACCGTCTTCATCCTGTCAATGAAGAGTTCATTATCTGTGCCGGTGCAGGTGTGGAGTGGTGTTATTCCAAGTTCGCAAAGGAACCTTGATATTCCTGCCACCATGTCCGGGTCCCCGTAGACCGCGGCTGTTCTTCCAAATAGGTACCTTGAACTGAGGTCTGCCATGGAGTCAATCAGTATGCCTCTTTCATCAAGCAGTTCATCGCTCACATCCTTTTCTGAAATCCTGGCTGCCCTGCGGACAAAGTCATCTGTATTGCGGACCCCGATTGGCATAGAGTATTCCCCTGGAACCCTGAATCGTTTTTCAAGTGTGTTCAAGGCTTCATCCCCGTACATCGTCAGGCTCAGTGTTCCCATGCTGTTTGATGAGTCCTCTATTTCAGGAACAGCTGTTCCTCCAGGGGGGTAGAATGGCATCTGCTCTGTTTTTGATGGTCTGAGGGGTGAATCAAAGGGGTCTGAGGTATCGGTGAGTATTATGGGAGTTATGTCCATGAGGCCAAGCATGTGCCCTATCTCCCTTATGTCGCCGGGGTTGACTATACCTGGTATTATGTTGAGTTTGTGGTTGCAGTCACCGTCCTCCCTAGACAGGGTCTCTATGAATGATTTTATGGCGTTTCCATATCCCCTGAAGTGGTTTTCAACGAAGCTGGGTGTTGATATGTGAACCAGTTTTGTCTGGAACCTGTCTCCAAGTTCCTCGCGCAGTTCGGTTTCAGCGACCCTCATGAACCCATCCACGTCATCCCCTATTATTTCACTTGAACAGGTGGTTACAATTCCCACAAGGTCGGGCCTGAATCTCTTCACAAGGTTTTTAACACCGTTTATTATGTTACTTCTACCCCCAAACACAGCTGCGTCCTCATGGAGCGATGTGACGGCTATCTCTGCGGGTTCTCTGAAGTGTCTGTTGAGTCCGTATCTCACAAAGGTGCTGCAGCCCTGGGAGCCGTGAACCAGGGGCAGACCCCTCCTTATACCCAGGGTTGCGAACATTGCACCGAATGGCTGGCAGGTGACGAGGGGGTTTACCACAAGCTCCCTTCCCCTCTCCATCACGTTTATTTCTGGCATCAGTTAACATCCTCCTCGAATTCAAGCAGGTCCCATACAGGATTGTATATTGCCGCGTACATGTCCCTCGCCAGATTAAGGAACCCCTCAAAGCCGATGTATGGCCCGTTTTCATATGAGTGGATGAGTATGCAGGGCACTCCAAGTTTATGGGCCAGGTATTTTTCCTTTATTCCAGACAGGATGATGTCTGGCCTGTATTTCTCGATGATCTCCTCGAGTTCCAGTGAGTTGGGGTCATCCACTATCACTGTACCCTCCCGTACCCTTTTCTTGATCTTCTCGTAGCCGTCTTCGTGTTCGAACATTGTTGAAACTGCAACCACTTCCATTCCAAGTTCATCCTCAAGTGGGCGGGGTAGATGCCAGTTTTTGGGGCCCCCTGAGAAAACCCAGACCCTCTTACCCCTGAGTTTATCTTTGAAATACTGAATTTCTGGACCTATTTTTTTCATTCTATCCTCTATCACCCTCTCTGCCCTCTCGGGTATTCCAAAATATTCCCCTATTGCCATGAGGTTTTTTCTGCAGTATTCTATTCCAAAGAAGTCAACCTTCATGTAGGGAACACCATATCTCTCCTCAAGGAGCTTTGCAATGTAGTTTGCTGATCTCTGACATCTGACCAGACTCAGCTTTGCCCTGTGCATCCACTTTATCTCGTCGTGACAGCAGTCGCCTGTGAATGTGCTCAGGACGTTTATCCCCATCTCCTCAAAGTATTTTTTCAGAACCCAGAGGTCCCCATCGATATTGTACTCCCCTATGAGGTTCACGTCATATTCTGTGGTTCTGGGGGGCTCCGCGGTTCCCACCAGGTCCTCAAATAGTGTGTAGTTGGCAACCTGATGTCCCTTTGACTGTGTTGGACCTGCAAATCCTGGAGCGTTTATTGCAACAACATCCTTACCTATCTCCTCTGAGACCTCCCTTGAAATTGCATCAATATCGTCCCCTATGAGGCCTGTTGTACAGGTTGCGTAGGTGTAAACTGCGTTTGCCTCAGGGAATTCCCTGACCGCCTCCAGGATGCACCTTTTGAGTTTGTCCATACCACCAAAAACCACATCCGACTCACTCAGATCCGTTCCTGTTATGTATTTTAGGTTGAATTTTTCTATGGGGAACATGCTTCCATCGGGCATTTCCTGTGATGTGGGGTACCTCTTTGTACCGTAACCATATGCTGTGCATCCAACCGGTGAGTGGATAACATGAAGCGCATCCTTTATTGCCCCTGTTATCACACCCTTTGCACCTGCAAATGCGCATCCCCTCTCTGTCATGCAGCCAGGGATCGTTGTTGTGTTGCATGCTGGTATGTCTCCCTCAGGATCCCCCTGCTTCTTTACATAGATGTGCTTTTTTCTATCGGGTATTTCAGCATCGACGCCAAACAGTTCAAATGGCATTTTGAATCATCCTTTGATTTATACGGGATAACTAAAGCCCACTCTATCCATCTCAGATACAGGTTAAAGTGCTTCAGTCCCCCTATCACCTGTCCTTATCCTCATTGCATCGTCTACCGGACATACAAAGATCTTCCCGTCTCCAATTTTTCCCGTGTGGTTGACCTTCATTATGGCCTCCACAACCAGCTGTACATCCGGATCCTCCACGGTTATCTGGATCATCCTCTTGGGAATGTATCTCATTGTTCCCCTCACCTCATCAATTTCAGGAGATGGAGAGGGGATGGTGACCTCATCAATTATGGCCCTCTGCTTGCCCCTCCCGAGGACTCTTGTGGCGTTGAATGACGGGAACCCCAGGGATTCAAGGACATCCCTGGTTTTCTTCATATTCTTTGGTCTTATTATGGCGATTACTTCTTTCATTCAGACACCTAAAGACCTTCCTCTCTTGTTCTGACGGTGTAGGCGTTTTCCACGGGGCTTATGAATATTTTACCATCCCCAATTTTGCCTGTGTATCCGCTTTCACTGATAACCAAGACCACCCTCTCTGCATCAGCATCATCCACGACGATGAGCATCATGGTCTTGGGTATCTCATCATAGTAGATTTCATCGAACCGTATGCCCTTCTGCTTACCCCTCCCTATAACGTCTATCTTTGTGAGGGCCGGGAATCCTGCGTCATCCAGAGCATCAGCCACCTCTTCAGACTTTTCTGGTCTTATTATGGCCCTTATCATCTTCATTTTTAACACCTAGTCCAGAACCCCGTATTTTACAACGAGGTCCTCCATTTCATCCATTGTCATGGGTTCTGGTATTACAAAATCTGTGTTTTCAATTATTTTCCTTGCAAGTTCCCTGTACTCCTGTGACTGGTTGCACTCGGGGTCGAACTCTATGACAGATTTTTTGTTGAATTCTGCCTTCTGTACGATGTTATCCCTTGGCACGAAGTGTATCATCTGTGTCCCTATTCTTTCACAGAATTCTTCAAGGAGTTCCCTTTCGCCATCAACGTTTCTGCTGTTGCATATTATCCCCCCAAGTCTGACGCCACTCTGCCGTGCATATTTCACCATACCCCTGCAGATGTTGTTGGCGGCATAGAGTGCCATCATCTCACCTGATGCCACGATGTATATTTCCTCCGCCTTTCCGTCTCTCACCGGCATTGCAAACCCCCCGCATACCACGTCACCGAGCACATCAAAGAATACAAAGTCCAGGTCGTTTTCATAGACCCCATGCCTCTCCATGAGGGTTATGGCGGTTATAACACCCCTGCCTGCGCATCCGACACCCGGTTCTGGACCTCCTGATTCAACACACCTTATACCTCCAAATCCTGTTTCTATAACCTTGTCTGGTGTGCATGCACCTTCTCCCAGTTCACGCAGGGTGTCCATCATGGTTGTCTGCATTTTACCGCCCAGTATAAGGCGTGTGCTGTCTGCCTTGGGGTCGCATCCATGGATCATCACGTTTTTTCCATGGAAGTAGCTCATTGCCGCTGCAGTGTTCTGCTGTGTTGTGGATTTTCCGATTCCACCCTTACCATATATTGCAATTTTACGTACCATACATCAATCACCATCTCAGTCGGAAGTATGCTTCCTTATTCCGACACTCTATTATTTGAGGGTATCATATTTAAACTTTTCGGCACATGGCTGAAAATTATGCGCTCAGATATCCTTAAACATGAACAGAAACCAGATCAAAAACAGAACCACTGAAATATTTCAATGTGCTTTAAGTACCCATAAAAATCAACAGAAACCAAATCAAAAGTTTTAAAATAAATAGAAATAGGAGGGCCTGATTACTTTGAGGCCCTGTATTCCCTCACCTTTTCAAGGAGTCTCTCCAGGATCTCCCTGTCTGAGAGGAGGTCTGAGTCAACAACCTTCTTCATCCTTATGGGGACACCCTCCATACGGTAGGCTGTACCCTCAGCCTCCATACCCACGATGGCCGGTGGAATTATGATGTCAGCCAGCTCGGTTGTGGGGGTCCTGTGGGGCTCGATTGCAATGACCGGGATCTCAGCCATCCTCTCAAGTGCCCTCTGTGGGAAGTGGGCACCAGGGTCAGAGGCTATGACCATCATCGCATCGGCCTCCCTATTCTGGAGAAGGTCGTTTGCACCGGTCTCCCCTGGGTTGTACCTTGGCTCCCCCTCTGAGAAGTCAACACAGTATGGGTATCCGCTCTCCCAGGTGCAGACCTGGTTGAAACCTGTAACGTTGTAGTGTCCCCTCATGGGTATGAGTGTCCATTTTGCATAGTCATTGAGGTCCTCAACCATCATAATGGCTGTGTCAATGTTCCTGTGTTTACCCCTGCTGTGGGTTATACCCATACCGAAGAAGAGTATACCGAACTGTGCCTTTTTGAGCACCTCAACAGCCTCTTCGATCTGCTCCCTTGGTACACCTGCAACCTCATCGTAGAGTATCTCGTTTCCAAGGAGGTATGCCCTCATTGCATCGAGAAGTTCATAGTCACGGTCAAAGTCCAGCTGGAGGTGTATGTCTGCAAGCTTTGCGCTGTCAGTTTTCCTCGGATCAACGACTATGAGTGTCCTGTCTGATCTTCCCCTTTCCCTGAAGAATCCGCGGGCAAATACGTTCCTTGACATGTGCCTTGGGTGGGCGTGCATGGGGTTGCATCCCCAGTAGACCACCACGTCAGCCCTGTTTTTGACCTCACCGAAGGTACAGATAGGATAACCCACGTCCTGGAGGGCAAGGACTGATGGTCCGTGACAGACTGATGCTGTGTTATCGATTACTGCACCGGCCTCCTCTGCAAGTTCAACTCCAACAGCCTGTGCTTCACACTCTGTACAGCTCCACCCGTACATGAGTGGTCTCTTTGATTCTGCAAGAATCTTTGCAGCCTTGTCTATGGCCTCATCGTAGCTTACCTCGACGAATTCGCCATTCTTCCTTATGAGTGGTTTTTTGTACCTCACTGCACCCTCTGCATGCACGAACTTGCTGTGACCTATCCTGCATGCATTGATGGTTCCGACAATCTCGTTGTCCTCAACCTTACAGATGATATCATCACAGAGGGTTCCGCAGAAGGGGCAGACCACATTTTTCACGTATTCCATGATAATTACCTCCAGTTAGGGTTCTATGTGGCCGTTGCATCCGACAGCCGCATAGACTATACCCTTAGCTCCCTTAATTGCGTGATCTCCTTCAAACTTGTAGAATGCTCCAGGGAAGGTTTCCCCGTTAACCTCTATGTCCTTTTCAACACCAAGGTACTTGAATCCTGGAAGGAATTCCTGTATCATTCCCTTTACGATTATTGTTCCGCCGGCCATTTCACCGCCGACCCTTGCAACGGCGTTGCCCTCGATGATTATGAGACCGTTGTTCATGTGTATGCCAGGCATTATGTTGACGTCGCCCTTGATGATGATCTTACCGCCGTTCATGTACTCTCCGATCTCGTTTCCGGCGTTTCCATGGACTGTTATGACGCCACCACTCATACCTCTCCAGTCACCACGGTAGGATGATCCAACGTAGTCAGCCGCATTTCCAAGGATTTCAAGTTCTCCTCCCCTCATGTCCTGTCCGGCCCATGAGGCTGCGTTGCCTTCAACTGTGATCCTGCCGCCTTTCATACCGGCTCCGACGTACATGTTCACGTTACCCTTCACCAGGATTTCGCCGGCTGTCATCTCCTGGCCTATCCTCTTGGTGTTGTATACGTCGCCGTCGATGATGATCTTGATGTCTGATGCTGCGTCTGCTGGTTCTCCGCTGACCTCGAAGAAGTCTCCCAGTTTAACGACCTCGTTACCATACATTATCTGGATGTTTTTGATCTCGTCTATTGACTTTCCTGCGAATACATCGGGTTTGATGTTGGGTGCCTCCAGTGGCACTTCAGGCTGTTCCTTTGGAGTTAATATTATTTCACTCATAGCATCACCCCTTTAACTGGAGCGGATTTTGGCAGGTACTCGTCCTGCACAGGGTAGTTTGCAAAGTTAACAGAGTAGTACTGTTTGAATTTGCTCTCCACCTTGGCAAGTACCTCGTTGTAGGTTGACTCATCAACCCGGGTGTCAACCCAGTAGGTTCTTCCATGTGGTGAGGCCACTACTTCTCCGTCCTTAACCACTATTTCTCCATCCTTGAGGACGTATGCTGCCCTTGAGAATCCTTCCTCAATTGCCATGTAATCGACTGATGGGTCGACTGTTTCAGGGTTGATGTTGTATACCGCGATGTCTGCATCTGCACCGACTCCAAGGTGCCCCTTGGTTTCGCTGAGACCCAGGACCTTTGCAGATGTTGACCTTGTGATCTGGGCTATCTCTGAGAATGTGTATTCCCTGTCAACTGTTGCTATGGTACTCTTCCTCTGGGCCCACTTGTGGAGTTCTCCCTCGATGAGGTTCATCCTGTACTTGTTGCTCATGAGCCAGGCTATGACCCTTGGGTACCTTGTGAATGGACCGGCGTTTGGACTGTCTGTTGTGAGACAGACCTTTGCTGGGTCGTCGATAAGCAGGAATAACTCCATACCTATTGCCCACTGGACAGCTGGGACAGGTGCCCTTGCTGAGTATATGAATGGGACGACACCTGAACCTGTTTCGAGTTCCACGTCACAGTTTGCCCATTTGAGGCCGTTGAGTGAGTGGAGGTCGTATTCCATTGGGCCGTCGGCTGTCATTGTTGTGGTCTCATCAAGGGTTATCTGACCAACGTCTATGACTATGTGGTCATTTTTGTTGACGTAGTCTGCGATCTTTGGTGCCTCTGATACGAAGTCCCTCCATGTGGTTCCGCCGTAGCTGTGGAACTGGACGTGTGTGGCGTATAAAACTGTATCCCTTTCACCTGTTGCAGGGTTTGCCTTTATGTTCTTTGGCACGTCGAAGGATGCAAGGGTTGTCTCATAGTTTCCAGGGTGTCCCAGGTCGTTACAGTGGAGGTGTATTGAGTGTGGTAGCTGGAGTTTCTCGTTAACCTCTGCGAGTCCCTTTATGATCTCTGCAGGTGTTATGTCAAAGTATGGAGCAGGGTCATGGATTCCATGGACGTTTCCACCCCATCCCCAGGCCTCTGTACCTGCGGGGTTAACTATCTTTATTGTGTAACCCTTTGTTGCCTTGAGGAGCCATGAGGCGTAGGCTGCGCATGCATCCACGTCTCCCTCCTTGAGGTACTCCATCACGAACCAGTTGTTACCGAAGAGTGGGTATGCCGCATGGTCTATTATGGGTGTGTCATGGAACTCCTCATGGGTGTGCCTTGCAAGGAGTGGTGGCATGGCCGCCTCCATTGCGGTGGTGTAACCCATCTGGGCGTACCTGTAACCTGTCATGAAGGTTGATGGTACTGAGAAACCGCTTCCGGCCCTTCCTGCCTTGAACTTTTCAGCGTCCCTTCGGCTGTCTTCTGGCCTGTACATCCTTCCCACGTTGACCTTTGCACCTGCTATGTGGGAGTGTGGGTCGACACCTCCAGGCATCACAATTTTTCCAGATGCATCAATGACCTTTGCGGAGTCACTGACGCTCTCAACTATTTTACCATCCCTGACGCAGATGTCCATCTTCTCTCCATCGACGTTGTTAAGAGGACAGTAAACAAATCCGTTTTTGATTATGTATTCCATTTGAATCCTCCCGCTGAACCAATTAAATCTGACCTACCTTACCGTAGACCTTCATGAGGGTGGGCATGTCAGGAACCTCTTCATCGGTGGGTATGATCTCCACCGGTACATTCTTAAAGCTGGGTGTTGCTGTTGAATCTGTATCTGGTCTTATGACCCTGTTGGCCCATGGGCCCATTGGTATGTAGACCATTCCATCTGGTAGTGGTTCCTTTGCTTCAACAGCCTTGACAACCACATCTCCATATTCTGATATGACCTTGACGTTGTCTCCTTCGTTTATCCCGAGCTGCTTCATCATGTCAGCGTTCATCTGAATTATTGCAGCTGCATCCACGTACATTTTAAGATCCTTACCTGATTCTATGGCCTGTCCCTGCCATATTGTCCTTCCTGTGTTGAGTATGACCATCATTCTAACTCCTCCAGTCTTATTGCGTCCACAGGGCAGCTTTCAACACATGTGCCGCATTTTCCGCAAAGGTCAGGGTTTTTTATGTTTACAACCCCGTCCTCCACTATCATGATGATCTCAACATCATCTGTTGGGCCCTTTCCACCGGCAACTTCCGGGCTTCTGAGGGCGTTCACGGGACATGCGATCACACAGTTTCCGCATCCATGGCAGAGTTCAGGGTATGCCTTAAGTCCAATTGCCATCTGATTACCTCCATTTATTTGAGTAGTGATTCAAAGGCGTTCTTCCATGCCTTTGATTTGATTGGAGTTGTATTTATTCTGCTCCTCTTAACCTCTATGGCGTTCACAGGGCATGATCTCTCACATGCTCCGCAGTATATGCAGAATCTTTCGTCCTTGTAGAGCTTGGTTGGTTTTTCACCGGATTTCTCTGGTTTCGGGAATGAGAGAACGTTGCATGGGCATGCCATCACGCAGGTCTCACATGCCTGACAGGTATCCTGGTCGATTATCAGTTCTCCCTCGAATGGCTTAGTCACTGTTGCAGCATCAACAGGGCAGATCTCCTGGCACCAGCCGCAGTTCACACAGAGCTCAGGGTCGATGTAGGAGGTTCCTGTAACCTCAGGGACCTTTATCTCGTATTCGCCGTATGGGCAGATCCTGCAGACCTGCATTATGGCGTCAACAGGGCAGATCCTCTTACATATTCCGCAGTGAACACATTTGTCCTCGTCCACGTTGATGTCGGTTGCAACGGTTGGGCTTGATGAACTTGGTATCTGGTGTTCTATCTCTATGGCATCAACCGGGCACATTTCCTCGCACATGCCACAGTATATACAGGTGTCCTTGTCTATTTCGATTTCACCTGTGATGAGGTCCTTCCTTTCTGGAAGTTCCCTTGTTATGGTTATGGCGTCCTGTGGACATGCTGTTTCACATGCCTTGCACTGTATGCATGTTTCATCATCAATTTCGGCTGATTTAAGGATTTTAGGGTATTCTGCAAGTTCTTTTATGGATGTTCCATCGATCTGAAGGTCAAGAGCCTGGAATGGGCAGATTGAACTGCACATACCGCAGAGGACACATTTGTTCTCATCGATAAGTATCTTTGACTCGTCCTGTTCTGTTCTGACCATTGCACCTGTTGGGTTAACCTCGATTGCACTGACCGGGCATATCTCGCCACACAGTCCACACACAGCGCAGAGGCAATCCTGGAAGATCAACTTTCTGTTTTCTTCGCCGGTCCGCTCCACGGTAATATTCTTACCTTCAATTACTTCGGTCGTTTCCATCAATTTCTACCTCCTTTATTTCTATAGAATCAGTTGGACACATATCCACACAGATGAGACACCCGCAGCACCATTCGGAATCCACATGTGCCTTGAGGTCTCGGAGGGTTATGGCCTTCCTGAGGCATGTGTCCACACATAGCCCGCACCCAATACATGAGTTCCTGACGTTTCCCTTGAATTCCCTCTGCTGGCATGTCTTCACTATCGTCCTTGTCATCTCTGTGTTCTGTGTAAGGGAGTGGGTGAGAAGAAGGAAATCCCTTGGACACATCTCTGTTATTACCCTTGCAATCTCTATTGACCTCCATGAGAGGTTTCTCCCGTTGAGGTAGTGAGAAACAGTTGATCTGTTTATCTTCAGAGCTTTGGCTATCTCTCTCTGTGAATGGCCCTGTTTTGTTAGGTTTACGGCTGCTATGTATTTGAGTCCAGAAACTATATGTTTCGGCATAGGGTCACCATGTGTGTTAATCACACATTTAACCACTATGTATATAATAATTTTCTACAAAAAACAAATAGAAAAATATATATATATTGGTGTGTTGTTAGCACACGTCCCTGGTCAGCCAGCAATAGATAATAATATAAATGAGTGTTTTGGTGGCACACATCTTATCTTAGCTGGACGCGACACACCCTGACCGGTGTGAACTTGAGTCCAGGCATCCCTGAAAAGGGGTCCCTGTCTCCGCCTGTGAGGACATTTGCAGGGGCATCTGCAAAGTGGAATGTCATGAATACCACGCCCTCCATCACCTCATCTGTAACCCCTGCCCTCACCCTGAGGGAGCCCCTCTCTGATGTGACCTCAACAGTATCCCCCTCCCTTATACCCATAGAGGAGGCGTCAGCGGGGTTCATGAGAAGCTCCTCATGGTCTGAGAATGATTCCAGTTCCTCCACCCTTGCAGTCATGGACCTTGTGTGGTACTGGTAGAGGTTTCGCCCTGTCACAAGGACCAGGGGATACTCCTCCGGGACCCCCCTGAACTGGTAATCAGGCAGCAGGAACGATGCCCTTCCTGTGGGTGTTGGGAATTCTTCAGAGTGAAGATATCCTGTTCCAGCGTCCTCCTCTGATGTGCAGGGCCACTGTATCCCTCCAGATTTCAGCCTTTCATGGGAGATGCCAGCATATGAGGGTACAAGTTCCCTTATCTCATCGAATATTCTGGACGCTGATTCATAATCAAAGTCCTCCCTTCCCATCCGCCCTGCAATCATGGAGATTATCTGCCAGTCAGGGAGAGCATCCCCCGGGGCATCCAGCGCCTTTCTCAGAAGCTGAACCCTTCTCTCGGTGTTGGTGAATGTCCCGTCCTTCTCTGCAAAGGATGCCGCGGGCAGAACCACATCGGCAAGTTCGGCTGTCTCTGTGAGGAATATATCCTGGACCACAAGGAATTCAAGGCCCTCAAGGGCCTCCCGGGTCCTTTCAATGTCAGGTTCGCTCAGAAGTGGGTTCTCACCCATTATGTACATGCACCTTATTTTTCCGTCCCTTGCGGCATCAAACATCTCAGGAAGTGTCAACCCTGCCGGGGGGATAGGTGAACCCCATTTCTCAGAGAATTTCCCTGCAGCCTCACCAATGCCCTGATACCCCGGGAGGAGGTCGGGAAGCGCCCCCATATCACAGGCCCCCTGAACGTTGTTCTGACCCCTCAGCGGGTTGATGCCGGCTGATTTTATACCGATGTTACCTGTAAGAAGCGCCAGGTTGCTGAGTGCAAGCACATTGCCAGTCCCATTAACGTGCTGGGTGATGCCCATTGAATATATTATGGATGCCGGGGAATTGGATGCGTACATTATTGCGGCTCTCCTTATGTCCTTAACGTTAACCCCGGTTATCCTCTCCACCTCATCAAGATCCAGGGCCATGACAGCGTCTCTGAAGTCCTCAAATTTCTCTGTGCGGGAATCTATGAATTCGCTGTCGTGGAGGCCCTCCTCCAGTATGAAGCGGCACATTGCCATTAAAAGTGGGATGTCAGACCCCGGTCTGTTCTGGAGATGGATATCTGCAAGTTCTGATAACCGGGTTTTCCTTGGATCCACCACAACCAGCCTTGCACGTGACCTCAGGGCCCTGATTACCCTGTAGGAGGTTACAGGGTGTGTCTCTGTTGGGTTGGTTCCCACTGCCAGTATACACCCGGCAGCCCCCAGTTCAGATATGGAGTTGGTCATTGCACCGCTGCCCAGGCTCATTCTGAGACCGGTAAGTGATGGGGCATGGCATAGCCTTGCGCAGTGGTCAATGTTCCCTGACCCCATAACGGCCCTTGTGAACTTCTGCAGCAGATAGTTCTCCTCATTGGTGCACTTGGCAGAGGCCACAGCCGCAAACTCTTCCCCAGTGTATTCAGAGAGCCTTTCGGCCACAACTGAGATGGCCTCATCCCATTCTACCTCTACAAACTCCCCATCAACCTTTATCAGGGGTTTTTTAAGTCTTTCGGGACTGTTTACAAATTTAAGGGCGAACCTCCCCTTCACGCATAGCCTTCCCTGGTTAACAGGGCTATCAGGGACACCCCTTGAACTCACAACCCGGTTCCCCCTCACCCCGAGGTATATCTCGCAGCCGGCGCCGCAGTAGGGGCATACAGTCCTCACCTCGGTGGAGGGTCTCTCAGTCCTGGGTAGGAGGGCGCCCACCGGGCATGCCTCGACGCATTCACCGCATGAGACGCAGCTTGAATCAAGTATATCCCTGTCCATGAAGGTGGCTATCCTTGTGTCATGGCCCCTGTATGCAAAATCAACCGCCTCTGCACCCAGTCCCCTGCAGACACGGACACATATGCCGCAGAGGATGCACTTATCGTGGTTCCTCAGGAAAAACGGGTTGGATTCATCCACATCAATCCCTGAAAGCTCAGGCCTCAGCCTCTCAAGGTCCCCATCAGATACGTTGAGGTACGATGAAAGCTCCTGGAGTCTGCAGTCACCTGATGCGGGGCATGCAAGACAATCCCTGCTGTGGTCAGCTATTATCAGAGATAGAGTGGTTCTTCTGATCCTGTTTATCCTTTCAGACTCTGATATGAACTCAGAACCATCCTCTGCAGGTGTTTCACATGCCGTGACCAGACGCCCCTCGTTGTTCTCAACCAGACAGAGCCTGCAGCCCCCAAATGGTTCAATACCCTCCCTGAAACAGAGGTTCGGTATATAGATGCCGTTTGCAAGGGCTGCCTCGAGAACCGTCATCCCCCGGGCTGCCTCAACTTCCCTTCCATCGATCCTGAATTTTACAGTCCCCTTCATGTTATCTTCAGCTAATTTTTTATAGTGAAAATTTATCCCCACATAAAATAAAGTTTATGAAGAGGTGAAAGTATGAGGATAGTATGGGTGACAGGCACCAAGGACACCGGCAAAACCGCCCTGGTTGAGAAAATCGTCAGAAAACTCGTGGATGCGGGTTACCGGGTCGCGACCCTCAAGCATACCCATGGGGGATTTGATTTTCCAGGCAAGGACACTGACAGGCACCGGAAGGCCGGTGCAGAGATAGTTGCAGGAACTGGAAGGGAAACCTTCTTCCTTATCGAGAGGGGGATGGACCTCCCTGAGGTTGTGGGTGTCCTTGAGATGCTGGACGACATCGACTTCCTTGTGGTTGAGGGCTTCAAGTCAATGGAGTATGCCAACATATCAACATCCACACCGGGAGAATTCACCCTGAAGGTTGTTGATCCATTCAAAATCGATGAAGTGGATGACCTGATTGAGCTCATAGAAAGAAGAAGCTACGGCCTCCTTCAGGACCTCAACTGCGGTAAGTGCGGCTTTGAATCATGCAGAGAGTTTGCAAAGGCAAAGGTTCAGGGTGATGCAGATGATACAAACTGTAAGAGCCAGCCTGATAGGGTTCTCCTCAGGGTAAATGGAAAACCCGTCCCCCTGAACCCCTTCGTCCAGAACTTCATAGCAAGGACTGTTCTCGGCATGGTGGATGCCCTTGATACAGAAAGCCTTAAACATCAAAAGGTTGATCTCATCATAAAAAGACCAGACTAATATCGGGGTAGAGAATGCAGGTCCATGATAACCACAGAAGACCGCTGGTATCGCTGAGAATATCTGTGACGGGGCGCTGCAATGTCAGCTGTATCTACTGCCACCGGGACGGGATCTTACGTTCAGACGAGGAGATGAGCCCAGAGGATATAGAGAACATATGCAGGGTGGCCTCTGACCTTGGTGTGAAGAAAATAAGGCTTTCAGGTGGCGAGCCCCTCATAAGGGATGATATTGTTGAGATAGTCGAGAAGATAAACAGTATCGGATTCAGGGATATCTCCATAACAACCAACGGGACCCTCCTTGAGGACCTCAGCGTCCCCCTGAGGGATGCCGGGCTTGACCGGGTCAATGTCAGCTTCGACACCCTCAAACCTGAAACCTACCGGTTCATAACCAGGAAGGACTACCTTGAGAGGGTTAAGGCGGGAATAGAAGGTGCCGTTATGGCCGGCCTCGACCCTGTCAAGATAAACATGGTGATACTGAGGGGTGTCAATCACCATGAGATATGGGACATGTTTGAGTTCTGCCGTCAGCAGGGCGCGGTGCTGCAGATAATAGAACTACTGAAAACCGACAGCTGCCCTGATAATGGGGTGGAGAGGTACCACTGCGACATAACCCCCATTGAGGCTGAACTGGCAGAGATGGCTGACCGTATAATGACAAGGAAGTTCATGCAGGACCGCAAGAAGTACTTCATCGGGGACGGGGAGGTGGAGGTTGTGAGGCCCATGGACAACACGAGGTTCTGTGCAAACTGTACAAGGCTGAGGGTAACCCCTGATGGGAAGCTTAAGCCATGCCTCCTCCGGAATGACAACCTGGTTGACACCAAGGAAGCCCTCAGCTCCGGTGACCTTGAGGGTCTCCGTGAACTCTTTCTTGAGGCCATCAGAAGAAGGTCCCCCTACTATCAGTCCTGATTGGCCGGGGAGTATGGCCCCGGAACCCTCAGAACAGCATCTCTCTTACATGTGTCGAGGCAGGACCCACACTTGAGGCAACTTTCCTGATCTATAACATGCACCTCATCCTTTGAACCCTCAATGGCGTCTGCAGGACATGTCTTCAGGCATGCCATGCATCCATCACATTTTTCCGCTTCTATGAGGTAGTGCATGAGCTGGCTGCATGATGCTGCGGTGCATTTTCCGTTTATGTGATCCCGGTATTCCCTTTCAAAGTACCTGAGTGTGGTTAGAACAGGGTTGGGGGATGTCTGGCCAAGGCCACAGAGGGAGGCTGCCCTGACGGTTTCTGCGATGTCCCTCAGAATCTCCAGGTCCTCCTCTCTTCCTGAACCCTCAACTATATCATTGAGTATCATGAGCATCTGCCTTGTACCCACACGGCACGGGACACACTTTCCGCATGATTCCCGCTGAGTGAACTCAAGGAAGTACCTTGCAAGTTCAACCATGCATGTATGGTCAGATAAAACCACGAGGCCCCCTGAACCCATTATTGCGCCGGCAGATGTCAGTGAATCATAGTCTATGCCCGTGTCAACAAGTTCGGCCGGGAGGCATCCGCCTGATGGTCCCCCTATCTGGACGGCCTTGAGCTCACCGTCCCTTACACCCCCACCAATGTCGTGGATGACCTCCCTCAGGCTTGTGCCCAGGGGGACCTCTATGAGCCCGGTTCTCCTCACATCTCCCACAAGGGAGAAGGTCTTGGTCCCGGGACTCCCCTCCGTTCCCGGGGTGTTGAAGTACTCTGGACCATGCTGCATTATCATTGAGACAGCTGCAAGTGTCTCCACATTGTTTATAACAGTTGGCTTCCCCCAAAGGCCGCTTGTTGTTGGGAATGGTGGTCTGGTACGGGGCATCCCCCTTTTACCCTCAATGGATGCTATGAGGGCTGTCTCCTCTCCACATACAAATGCCCCTGCCCCCTCCTTTATCCTTATATCAAGGCTGAAGCCCGAGTCAAGGATGTCCTCCCCTAGGAGTCCGAGATCCCGGAGGTCAGATATTGCGGTTCTGAGTCTTTCAAGGGCAAGGGGGTACTCTGCCCTGCAGTAGATGTAGGCCTCCTCTGCACCCACAGCATATGATGCTATGAGTATCCCCTCCAGGAGGGAGTGGGGGTCCCCCTCTATGAGTGAACGGTTCATGAAGGCACCCGGGTCGCCCTCGTCGGCGTTGCATACCAGGTACTTCACATCGGATTCCTCCTGGCGGCAGAGGCTCCACTTGAGCCAGGTGGGGAATCCTGCCCCCCCACGGCCCCTGAGTCCGGAATCCTTAACCTCTTCAATGATATCCTCAGGTTTCATCTCCAGTGCCCTGAGGAGCCCCCGGTATCCTCCTGTCGCCAGGTAATGATTGATGTTCTCAGGGTCTATGAGACCGCCTCTTCTGAGTATCCTCCTTGACTGTTTCTCCATGAAGTCAATGCTGTAGGAGGGTTCAAATGAGTCACCATTGAAGGCCACATTAAGAGAGCCAATGGCTGAGAATTCTTCACCATCAGCGAGCTCCTGAATTATCCTCTTTGCAAGTCTCCTGTTCACTGGTCCATAGATGGCGCCACGGGTATCACCGTTGAATACGGTAACCATGGGTTCGGCGTAGCAGAGGCCCATGCATCCAGTGTGTACAATGCTGCATTCAACTGAGAGCTCAGAAGCCCTCTCAAGCAATACCCTCTCTATTTCATGAGCCCCCGCGGATCTTCCACAGGTTGCTGAACCCAGGAATATCACCGGTTCGTCCCTGAAGAGGGACATGTATTCATCCAGTGCCCTTCCTGCAGTATCTTCAAACATTTTAAACACTCTAAGACTTTTTTGGGAAAATTTTGCTTACCCTTGATGGCTTTATGCGTGATACAACCTCATCGTTCACCATGGCACATGGAGCCAGGGAGCAGCAGCCAATGCATCCCACAGATTCCAGGGAGTACTCCATGTCCTCTGTGACGTCCCCCTCACCGATGCCAAGGTGCCTCTCAAGGGCATCCAGAACCTGTTCAGCCCCACTCACATGGCACGCTGTTCCTGTACAGACCATTATGTGCTTCCTTCCCTTTGGTTTGAACCTGAACTGGGCATAAAAGGTTGCAACCCCGTATACATGTGTTTTACTGACCCCTGTGAAACCAGCAACCTCCTCCAGGGCATGTTCCGGCAGATAGCCGTAGACATCCTGAATATCCTGGAGGATGGGTATGATCTCTGAGGCATGGCCTGTGTAGCCAGAGAATATCCCCTTCAATTTCTTATCCATCAGAAACCTCCACTTAAATGTGAGATCCATTTTAGTGTCGCATTCATATTAATTAGGATGAATGTTTAAACATCTGTTTAACTGTTAAACCAGGGGGAATATATGTTTTTAGATGAGAGGTGGTGGATGAATGTCACTTTACAGAGAGGTTGAGGCGTTCCGTGTGGATGACGAGATGCGGAGGGTCCCTGAAAGAATCGTGAATGACCTTGAGGTGCGTATAAGGATAAATGGGGGTCTGGAGCAGCGCTTCACTGCAAGTCCCGCTGCCCTTAAGGAATTCGCAACAGGCTACCTTCTCGGCGAGGGGCTCGTGGACTCGGTGGATGATATAAGATCCATGGATATCACAGAGAACCTCATCGACGTTGAGATAGAATCAGAGGACCTTGAGATAAGGCGTGAGCTTGTTATGGGCTCTGATTGCTTCGGTGGATGGAGGCAGAGGGTTGAGATGGTGGAACCAGTTGACTCAGACTTCAGGGTGAGGGCTGAGGACATATTCGATGCATTCAGGCGGATGGTGAAGGCAGCAACCGTGTGGAGGCTGACTGGAGGTACGCATGTTGCCGCCCTTGTGACCGGGGATGAATTCAGGGTGTTTGAGGATGTTAGCAGACATGTGGCGGTTGATAAGGTCCTGGGCTCCGGGGCCATGGACGGTGTTAACTTCTCCAGGAGCTTCATGGTCTACAGTGGCAGGATGCCCGCGGATATGCTTATAAAGGTTGTGCGTGCCGGGGTTCCCATCATAGCATCGAACGCCGCCCCAACATCATCAGGGTATGAGGCTGCAGGGAAGACCGGTCTTACAATGCTGGGATTTGTAAGGGGCAGAAGGTTCAACATATACAGCCACCCTGAGAGGATAATACTTGATTAGGACATTTTCCATTGAATTCTGAGCTTTTCGGATGCTAAAAACATAATTTTATTCAAACACGCTGTGTCTCTCGTTGAGGTCCTCCTCCCTCTTATCAAGCCTGTGCATGAGTTCAGCTATGAGGCCGTCCAGAAAGACGAGGGCTGATATCTCAAATAGTGTACCCAGTGGTGTCCTTGAGTGATGGTTGCCCCGTATCTGCCTCTTCATGTAGTTCTTCTCACCATCGATCTTTGTCCTGCCCCTCACGGTTACGGTGAGGTCAGCTATCCCTCCAAGTTCTGATTCTGGATGTGAGGTTACAGCAACGACCTGGGCACCCCTCTCCCTGGCTATCCTGGCAGCGCTGACTATGTAGCTTGTCCTCCCTGAACCTGATATTGCAATCAGTGCATCACCCTCATTTATTGCGGGTGTTATGGTCTCACCCACCACGAAGACGTTTATCTCAAGATGCATGAGTCTCATGGCGAAGGCCTTTGCAACTAGCCCCGACCTCCCCAGTCCAAGCACGAAGACGTTTCCTGCGGATGTGAGGGTGTCTATGAATCTATCAACTGTTTCGGCGTCAATCTCCCTTTCCATCTTCTCCAGATTATCCACTATATCCCTGATGGCCTCTCTCATTATCATTGCAACACCTGTAATCTAATATATGGATCATGAGATATAAAGAGTAAAAAATAATTCCAGCCCAGCTGCCCATGCTATAGGCAGATGATGTTAGGGGGTGGAAATTCACCCAGATTAGAGGTATCCCCATGGATATTGAACCCCTCCCTGGAATGAAGATCAACGGCCATGAACTGGATCACAGATTCCTTGAGACCCTCCGTGTAATCGGGGAAACCTTCTCCCAGAGGAAGGCTGCAAGGATACTCGGTGTGACACCACAGGTTTTAAACAGGAGGGTTCTGCGGGTGGAATCTCTCCTGGGTGTTAAACTCGTAAAAAGCAGTGGTGCAGGATCAGAACTCACACCAGAGGGTATGGAGATCCTCAGAACCTACATGCGCCACCTGAAAGTCCTCAGTGGGTCAGGGAGGCTCATGGTTGCGGCGGGTTATATTTCATCAAACCTTGCCGAGGTCTTCATTGAGAGGTTCGGAGTGGAGGCATCCCTGTTTTCATGCTGTGATGCTGACCTCTTCCACCTTGCAGAAAGAAGCATCCTTGATGTGATCTTCCTTGACGATCCCCTCCAGGCCTACCAGAGGGGCCTCGACTTCGTGCCTGTTGCATATGACCACCTGGTGCTTGTGGGTAGTGATGCGAGAACCATGAGGGAACTTGATGGCTCATCATTCGTTGGGGTTGAGGGTTCAGCCCAGAGGCTGGCCTGGGAGGTGCTCTCAGATTCCGGTGTCAGTTTTGAAATTGTGAGGGAGGTTCGGTCCCCATACCATGCCCAGAGGATAGTTAAAAACGAGCAGGAACTCATGACATTCCTCAGTGCAAGCCAGTTCAGTGGCTCTGAAATCCTCAAGAATGAGACCCGGCATGTTATAAGTGCCGTGGTCTGCCGGGAAAGTGAAGGGGTTGAGGAATTCATGGATTTCATAAGGAGGGAGGGCCAGGAGGCTGTGCTGGAGGCGGGTTTTGAACCGCTACACTGATCTGTTTAACGAATAATCAATGATGTTATAAGTCGCGGTGGCAGAGTTAATTTATATTTTCAGGGTGATTCCATGAATGAAGACAGAGACCTTCTTGCTGTTGGACATACCGCCTTTGACTACATAATACAGCTTGATAAATTTCCCGAACCCAACTCATCAACGGCCATAAGGAGGATGAGGAACCTCCATGGTGGGGCTGCAGCAAACGTAGCCCTGGTGGGGTCAAAGCTGGGGCTTAGAACATCACTTGTATCAGCCGTTGGAGGCGACTTTGAGGGATCAGAGTACAGGAGGCTCCTTGAGGCCAGCGGCATAGATATAAGCTCCATGATTGTGGTGAAAGCTGAAACAACACCAACCGCCTTTGTGATGACAGATGCCGACCACAACCAGATAAGCTACTTCTACTGGGGTGCCGCGGCGCAGTTCAGGGAGAGCGAGATCCCGCGCAGAGTGATAGAATCTGCCAGGGCGGTCCACCTTGCAACCGGAGACCCCTCCTTTAACTGCAGGTGCGGTGAATTCGCAAGGTCGCTGGGGAAGATCATATCCTTCGATCCGGGACAGGACCTCCACATGTACTCCAGGAGCCAGCTTGAGAGGGCTGTGGGGGTATGCGACATCCTCTTCGGTAACCACCACGAGATAGACCGCATATGCTCCAGACTGGAGGTTGATGTTGATGGCCTCATAGAGATGGGCCCGGATGTTGTGGTTAAGACCTACGGCAGGGATGGAAGTGTTATCTATGCCGATGATGTGATTAAAATCGATGCAATACCCCGGGAGGCTGCCGATCCCACAGGGGCCGGTGACTCATACAGGGCAGGGTTCATGAGGGCCTACCTTGCCGGTGCAGACCTCATGGACTGTGGTAGGTTTGCATCGGCGGTTGCATCCTTCATAGTCGAGGAGGAGGGGACCCAGACAAACATTCCAGATCTGGAATC
Organism: Methanothermobacter marburgensis str. Marburg; assembly: GCF_000145295.1. Lineage (NCBI taxonomy): Archaea > Methanobacteriati > Methanobacteriota > Methanobacteria > Methanobacteriales > Methanobacteriaceae > Methanothermobacter > Methanothermobacter marburgensis. Next base: position 135,373 of record NC_014408.1, on the reverse strand, counting down.
TGCTGTGAGACGCTTTAAGAGGCACTGGGGTTATGAACCCCCAATATAATTAGCAGAACAGACCCCCATTCAGATAAAGTATGAATCTTCCAATATCCTAAATGAATGATCCCCTGACATCAGGGGCAATGAATTTTTATTAAGAAAATTAAAACCCCATAGTTTTTATAACTGGATTGGACCAATATAAGATGCGCATGAATCTCATTCCAGCTGATCCCAATCATACCCGCACGGGTTAAAGGGTCAAACCAGACGGTGATTGTATGACTCAAATGGATGAAGCTAAAAAAGGTGTTATAACAGAAGAAATGAAGGCGGTGGCAGAGGCGGAGAATGTCACCCCAGAATTCATAAGAAGAGGAGTTGCCAGTGGGAGAATAGCCATCCCCAGCAACCTGAACAGGGACGATGTTGCCCCGGTAGGTATAGGTGAGGGTTTAAGGACCAAGGTCAACGCCACCATAGGGACATCCACCGACATCGTGGACTTCGAAATGGAGCAGAAAAAGGCCCGTGTTGCCATTGAAAACAAGGCAGACACCCTCATGGAGCTCTCAGTGGGAGGGGACCTCGACGAGATAAGGAGACGCATACTGGACCTTTCACCCATACCCGTTGGAAGCGTGCCCGTGTATCAGGCAGCCATCGAGACCATAAGGAAGGAGGGCGCTGCCATCTACATGGACGAGGAAGTCATGTTCAAAGCCATTGAGAAGCAGGCAAAGGATGGTATAGACTTCATGGCCATACACTGCAGTGTCAACAGGGAGACCCTCAGGAGACTCAAGAGGCAGGGCCGTGAGGGTGGCCTTGTGAGCAGGGGAGGGGCCTTTGTATCAGCCTGGATGGTTGAAAACGGACTGGAAAACCCCCTCTATGAGAACTTCGATTACATACTGGAGATAGCCAAGGAACACGACTTTGTCATGTCCATGGCCAACGCAATGAGGGCCGGTGCCATTGCAGACTCAACCGACCGTGCCCAGGTCCAGGAACTCATAGTGCTGGGTGAACTCATCGACAGGGCCAGGGATGCCGGTGTCCAGACCATCGTTGAGGGGCCGGGCCACATACCCCTCAATGAGATAAAGGCCAACGTCATACTCCAGAAGAAACTCTGCCGTGGAGCCCCATTCTACATGCTGGGACCAATAGTCACGGATATAGGGGCCGGCTATGACCACATAGTCTCATCAATAGGTGCCGCTGCATCTGCGGCTGCAGGTGCGGACTTCATCTGCTATGTTACACCTGCAGAGCACCTTGCACTCCCCTACCCTGACGATGTGAAGGAGGGGGTCATTGCAACAAGGATCGGGGCCTACGTGGGTGACATGGCCAAGGGAATCCACAGTGGGGAGAAGGACCTTGAAATGGCCAACGCCCGTAAGAAGCTCAACTGGGAGGCCCAGTTCGATGCAGCCATGTGCCCTGCAGAGGCAAGGCGCATAAGGGACGAGCGTCCACCTGAGGATCCAGACACCTGCACCATGTGCGGTGAGTACTGCGCTGTTAAGATTGTCAACGAGTGGCTTGACAGTGCAGATACCAGGATCTTCGACTGAACCCCCACTCCTTTTTTAGAGAAGAATTAATATATTTTGAAGTTCACACATTTTTTACTGCACTGATTCTATCACGCTTTTTACAGGTGATCTTCTTGAAGCACTGGATTGAAAGGATAGCCGATGAACTTAAGGACAGGGATGTTGATGAGCACGTTGTTGCAAGCGGAACATCCATATCAGGCTCGATACACATAGGAAACTCCTGCGACGTTTTCATAGCAAGCTCAATATCAAAGTCACTTGAAAAGGATGGGTTCAGATCAAGGACCGTCTGGATAGCAGACGACCATGACCCCCTCAGAAAGGTCCCCTATCCCCTCCCAGAAAGTTACGAGAAGTACCTGGGAGTGCCCTACTCCATGATCCCCTGCCCTGAGGGCTGCTGCGAGAGTTTCGTGGAACACTTCCAGAGACCCTTCCTGGATGCCCTTGAAAGGTTCAGGATAAGGGTCGAGCACCACTCAGGGGCTCTGATGTACACCGAAGGGGCCTACAATGACTACATAAGAACCTCCCTGAGGAGGGCCGGTGAGATAAGGGAGATATTCAACAGGTTCAGGGAAAGGCCCCTGAGGGATGACTGGCTCCCCTACAACCCCATCTGTGAGAGGTGCGGGCGTGTGAACACCACAGAGGCATATGATTTCAGCGGGGACACAGTGAGGTACCGCTGTGAATGTGGATTCGATGGGGAGATGGACATAAAGTCAGGGCTCGGTAAACTCACCTGGAGGGTTGAGTGGGCCGCGAGGTGGAAGATCCTGGGCGTCACCTGCGAACCCTTCGGTAAGGACCATGCCGCAAGCGGTGGCTCATATGATGTGAGCAGCATAATCTCAGAGGAGATATTCGATTACCCTGCCCCCTACCCGGTCCCCTATGAGTGGATAACCCTCAGGGGGGAGGCCATGTCCAAGTCAAGGGGTGTATTCTTCACACCAGGCCAGTGGCTTGAGATAGGACCCCCCGAGAGCCTCAACTACTTCATATTCCGGAGTAAACCCATGAAACACAAGGACTTCAACCCTGACATGCCATTCCTTGACCTCATGGACCAGTTCGACAGGACAGAGAGGATCTACTATGGTATGGAGGAGGCTGCCTCAGAGAAGGAGGAGCAGAAACTCAAAAGGATTTACCGGGTCTCAATGATAGACGGCCCGGATCTCCCGCTGAGGCCATCCTACCGCTTCATGACCGTGGCCTACCAGATCGCAGGGGAAGACCTTGAAAGGCTCTACGGTATCCTCAAAAGGAACTCACAGCTTCCAGATGAGTTCATGGACAGGGAAATTGAAGATTTAACAGACAAACAGTTAACCCAGCTGAGGGAACGGGTTGAAAATGTTAAAAACTGGCTCAAACTCTATGCCCCAGACTTCGTGAAGTTCCATGTCCAGGACGAACTCCCCCAGGTTGAACTCTCAGAGCCCCAGAGGAAGTTCCTAGAGGAACTTGCATGCGTCCTTGAGTCAGGGAATATGAGCCCGGAGGAGCTCCACGACGAAATGTATAGCATACTGAGAAAGCATGGGCTTAAACCCCAGAAGGCATTCCAGGCCATATATAAGGTTCTGATAGGTAAGAAGATGGGTCCAAGGGCTGCATCATTCCTCCTTTCACTTGAAAGGGACTTCGTGGTAAAAAGGCTCCGCTTGAAGGCCTGACATGATGGTGGTCAGATGAAGGTGAAAATCATTGAAAGGGAGGTTATGGACCCCCTGGCAGACACCAGTATGGATGAGATCCCTGTTAACAGTATAGGTGATGCCGGGACCATATCACTCTTTGATAACACAAAGCCCGGTGCAGACATCATACTGAGAACTCTGGAATCAGAGCTCAGTGGCTTCAACTTTATCTGGTCAGAGAAACCCGCAGGTGCCCCGGCAGAGGCTGAACAGATAGAGAGGGCTGCCAGGGGTGACCTCTGCATCCTTGCCCTGGGTGACTGTGGCTCCTGCACCACATGGGTGATCCTTGACGCCATCCGCCTGGAGGGTATGGGCGTCCCCACCATCTCCATCTGCTCAGACCGCTTCAGTGAATACGCCAGAAGGCTGGCATCAGCCCACGGCATGCCGGGTCTTCGAATAGTTGAGGTGGAACACCCCATAGCGGGTCTGGAACCCGAAGCTGTGAGGAGAAAGGCTGAGAAACTGATACCATCCATACTGGACCATCTGAGGTGATACATTGGTTAAAATCGATAAATCATGCGGATGCCTCATAGAGGACCTCATGGAGGATGAAAGACTGTGCAGCTCATCCCCCGAGGATATGAAGGTCATTGTCGACCCTGACCCCGAGAGGATAAGCCTGGAGTTCTATGAGAAGAGGATGACCGATGGACTCCCCATCATACCACCCACAGAGGGCCGTGTCAGGAAATTCTACAGATACACCCCCAGGAAACCAGAGGACGTTATAGCCACACTCCCCCCGAGGATGGGGATCGCCACCGTTGAGAAGGTGGCGGTGAATGCGGTGATGGCCGGCTGCATACCCCCAATGATGCCGCTCATAGAGGCCTGCATCGAGGGTGTCGGACGGGATGAATTCAACCTTGCAGGTATAAACGCCACAACACACCCTGTGGCTGTTGCGGTCCTGGTCAACGGCCCCGCTGCAGATGAAATTGGCTTCAACTCAGGTGTGGGATGCCTTGGACCCGGTAACCTTGCCTGTGCCACCCTCGGGCGTGCCCTGAGGCTCTCCCTCATCAACATAGCAGGTGCGGTGCCCGGGGTGGGTGACCATGCCACTATGGGCTCACCTGCAAAGTACAGCTACTGCTTCGCGGAGAATGAGGATGAAAGCCCCTGGGAGCCCCTGCACGTCGAGAGGGGTTTTGGCGCCGATGAGAGCACGGTGACCGTGATTGGAGTTGAGGCGCCGCACAATGTGAATGACCACAGGAGCAGGACCCCTGAGGACCTCCTTGACACCATTGTGCACACCGCCTCGACGGCCGGCTGCAACAACAGTCACGTTCCAGGGGAGCTACTGGTTATAATGAGCCCCGAACATGCAGAAACCGTTGCATCCCATGGATGGTCCAGGGAGGATGTTAAAAATTATATACATGAAAATGCAACCGTGGAGGCTCGCCTGGCTGACCGTGGAGGGAGGAAGCTGGATGAAAAGCTCGTGACCGATGGGATGGTCCATATAACTAGAGGTCCCGAAGATGTAATCCTGGTGGTTGCCGGTGGCCCCGGGAGACACACCATGATAGCCCACGGTTTTGGAGGATCATCAGAGTCCCAGACGGTGCCTGTGAGGTTCAGTGGGGATTAACTGGTATAATTCAGTACAAGACCTCCATTCTACTTACTTTTCTGCATTTATGGTTAAGTGTATAACATCCTAAACTTATCACCCAAGAACTTCTCAATCCAATCCTTCGCAAAAGATGTCGACCTTGTTAGCTTTCTGAAAGCCTTTGAAATCGTCTCCTTCAACTCTTCTACATTCAAAGGAGACACTTCTGAAACAACTCTTTTAACACTCTTCCAGACGTTTTCAATTGGATTCAAGTCGGGAGAGTAAGGAGGAAGGTAAACCAACACAATATCCAATTCCTCAGCTTTCTCTCTAACTTTCTTCGCATGATGGGTTCTGAAATTATCGAGAATAACAACAATCCTTTTCTCGGGGTTGGCATTTCTTATCTTCCTGAGAAAAGATACGAAGTCCTCAGCTTTGTTTCTCTCAGGAAACTCTATAATGCTTTCTCCGTTTATGCTGTAAAACCCTGAAACCTTGGCTTTAATGTAAGTGGCTACTCTCTTAAAGGGCTTACTAAAACTCCACATTCTTGCTGTATTTGCGTTTGCTTCAACTGCCATCTCATCTACGAATCCTATAATGTCTGTTTGGTTAAATCTAATCTCTTCTAAGTTTTTTTAAAGTCTCTTCAGCGTTCTCGGGCCTTCTATAGTCCTTCTGATAGGGTTTAGCGTACTTCATTCCAAAGGATTTTAGAATTCTCCTGACTTGCCAGGAAGAGTAGTTAACTCCAAACTTATCCTCGATGAGATCCTGAACTTCTTTTGTAGTCCAGGAGTCCTTTCTCTTGAGCATTTCTTTGAGTTCTTCCTTCTCATCCTCTGTAAGTTTTGAGGGTCTTCCACCTCCAAATTCAGGAATTAAACCTTCATAACCTTTAGAATTCCATCTCTTGAGCCATGCGTAACCTGTAGCCTTGGTTGTCCCTGCTAAGTCGGCAGCTTCCTCGACGCTCATTCCTCTGTAAAGGTGTCTTATGAAGTACAGTCTTTGAAGCACTCTAGTGTCTTTTTCGAGTTTTTTAATTCTTTTATCGAGCTCTTCTGCTGATAGATGCTTAATTACTTCGTAAACTCGTTTTCTTCCCATGTAATCTTTGTTGACATTTTAGTATAAATAGTTTTGCTCAGGACAATAAACCCGCAATCCTCTTATGGGAACTGGTACTTCCATCTGATGAAATACTCAGAAAGGGAAACCATACTATTTATCGCCAGACACTGAAGACTCCGATACAGGAGCTTCAGCAGTTTAGGTGCTTGATTAAAAAAGAAAGCTCTTCAAGTTGCAAGAAAATCAATTAAAAGAAAAATACAACCAGAAATACATTTCTGGATAGAGAACTGAGAGGTCAGGCTCAGATGTTTATTCTCCTTCTATCCAGAAGTTCCTGCTGTTTACCCCTGTTCCAGCCGCCACTTGAGGACTTGGCCCTTCCGACCTGCTGCACGTAACCTGTGATCCGGTCATACCATTCAACATCATCCCTTTCACCGCAGCGGGCGCAGGAGTCCTGAAGCCCCCTCATGAGGGTTTTGCACCTGAGACAGAAGCTAAGGGCGTTGCTGTAGGCCCAGAATCCTATGTCACTACTCCTGCAGATTTTCCTTGTGAGGCCCTCAAGGGCAGCGGGGTCGGGTTTTGCCTCGCCGAGCCAGGCGTTGAATATGTGGCCTCCCGGTGTGAGGGGGTGGTACTTCTCCTCGATCTTTATCTTCTGTACAATATCCACCTCTGCATTCACGGGTGTGTGGCTTGAATTGGTGTAATAGTATGCCCCCTTGGTACCCTGGAGCACCGCCTCCTCAGGGTAGTGCTCATGGTCCAGCATCGCGAACCTGTGGGCAGTGGACTCTGCAGGTGTCTGGAGCACGCTCCACCTCCAGCCTGTCTCCTTCTTGAGTTCAGCTGCGCGTTCATTTATGTGCTCCACAACCCTCAGGCCAAACCTGTTCGATTCAGGGTCCTCTATACCTGAGCCCAGGTGGTACTCCAGCATCTCATTGAGTCCTGTGAATCCAAAGCTCATTGTGGCATTCTCTATCCTGTAGTAGCGCTCACCATCTATCTCCTGGGACAGGAATGGTAGAAGGTGGTAGTCATCCAGACAGTGGAGTGCCTGTTCCCTCCTTATCCTCAGGACCTCCACCGCCATGTCAATGTACTCATCAAGGTACTCAAAGAGTTCATCGTCATCCCTGGACTGGTATGCCACCCGTGGGAGGTTCAGGGTTATGTAGGCAAGGTTACCTGTCCTTAGGCAGTCCTCCTCCCAGTTACCTGTCCAGTTATCTGCGAGGCTTGTTCTGCAACCCATGTAGTTGGCCATCTCACCCCGGTAATCTGCCAGCATGTTTATGAAGTAGGCTGTCCCGTACTTGGATGCCAGTTCATGGACCAGTCCAAGTTCCTCATGGAATTCACCCTTCAGTGTCTCCCGCCTTATGGTGTAGATGGTGTTGGGGAAGAGGTGGGGTTTGCCGTCTGCATCCCCCTCAAGGAGGACCTCCGTGAACGCCCTTGTCAGTAACCTCGCCTCCTCTGCGAAGTCACCGTACACACCCACGTGCTCACCCCTGGGTCCATAGGCTGGTTCATCCTCAAGGAACTCAGGGACCCCAAACTCAAGGTTTATGCTTGTGAATGGCACCTGGCTGCCCCTTGCAGCGTAGGCCATGTTGAGGTTGAATATGAACATCTGGACAGCCTGTTTGATCTTCTCATAGGGAAGTCCAGAGGCGAAGGGTGCCACGAAGACGTTCCATAGGCTCATTGCCTGGCCGCCTGACATGTTCTGCTGGGATGCCAGCATTATCTCCCCTGCATGGTTCATGAGTGTCTCCAGGTGCTTTGGTGGTCCTGCCACAGATGTATGGTCACCTGTACCGTCCACCCGGAGGCCGTGCCTTATGAAGAGCCTGAGGTCATGCTGTAGACAGTTAAGGGGCCTTGCAGCAAAGAATTCAAGGTCATGTATGTGTATGTCCCCTGACATGTGGGCGTCTGCAAGCCTGGATGGAAGTATGTGGAGGAGTGCGTACTGCTTGAGGGCCTCGTCGGCCACGTACTTGTGGACGGTCTCGGGGTTGTGGATCATGTTGGCGTTGTCCCTGGAGCCGTTCTCTATGAGGTTTGTTATGTTGTAGACAGGGATACCGAGACGTGTGTACCTCCTCCGGAGGGTTTCAAGGCCGTGTTCTATGAGTTTGGTGTTCACGACCTCCCTTATCATTGGGGCTGTGAGGTACTCCACGTTGAGTTTCTTGAGTTCCCTCCAGACATCAGATGCGATTTCCCTTGCAACCTCCTCAGAGGCCCCGGCCTCCCTTACAAGGTTGTCCTCAATCTTTTTCTGGTCAAAGGTCTCTATCCTGTCCCTGGATGTTCTCACCCTCATTCTGTTGGCTGCAAGGTACCTGTCCGCCAGTTCCTCATCAACCTTCTTGAGGGCATCATAAACCAGGATCTTTATCTCCTTGGTGGTTATTCCATTATAGACTGACCTTGCAACCTCTGAGGCCACATTTTCGGAGGTCCATAGGCTGGCCCCCAGGTTCAGGAGGGATTTTACAAGTTTTTCATGGCTGAATTTTTCCCTTATGCCATTATTTTTCAGGACACATGTTTCTGCCTTTGTTGGTATGGCAGCCAGAAGACGTGAATCATCAATCACAGGATCACCATATAGCTCCTTTTGAAGTAATCAGATGGTTAGTTATTATGTTTCTCATCATATATTAAATTCAATCATAAAATCCAATTGACCATATAAAAATGGCCCTTGCAGACATCTAATACTCCAAAGTGCTCAATTAAAGTATTAAAGCCTTTAAATTTTGAAACTGTTCGTATAAAAGAAAAAGAAAGGGTTGTTTCTACTCCATTCTTATCTGCACGGCCCCTATCCTTGGTGCCAGGACATTGTAGAACAGTGCTGTCAGTGCATAGACTATGAAGGCATAAAGGAATGCCCCGATGGTCACAATCACCAGTAAAATTAGCCCTGTGACGTAGTCCCCCCCGATGGCTGAAACTATGAATGTTATGATCCCTATGATGAGGCCTATAACAGCAGAAATTGACCCTGTTATGAGTCCAAGTGGTATGGCCTCTATCCTGTCTATGCTCATAAAGCCATCGCCGGTCTCTGTGAGTTTCAGTTTTATCGCTGTGATTTTCCCTGAGAGGAAGTTGTAGAGGAGCAGTACAATGGCCGTTCCTATGAACGCTACTATGAAGGTCATTATGGGTGTTATAACGATGTTGACGACGGTACCAAGTGCCGTTGCAGAGCCGACCGCGGCCATGCTTGATGCTGCTGATGGTTCAACTGTCCTTGCAATGCTGAGGATTGCGTTGAAGAATACCCACTGAAGGGGGGATACAAGGAGCTGGTATATTAATGCGAGGATGGCACTGACTGCTGAGAGTATGAGTGCTGTGTTCACGATGTCAAATGATTCTATCTGCTCCATGTCAATGAAACTGAGCCTGATGCCTCCAAGGCGGGGCGTGAGGCCGTTGTAAATGAATGCCCTCAGGAATGATTCTACTATGCCAAGCAGAAAAGCTCCAACAGGCAAAACAACCAGTCCAACAACTGATATTCCAGTGATTAACCCCTTCAATACTTTCATTTCAGCTGGAAGTACTGACCCTATTGCACCGGCGAAGATCAGGATCAGAAGGGCGAAGAGGAATGCCCATACTGCCCCTATCGATGAGTTCATAATGGTGTAGGGGACAACCCTTACAGATTTTATTTCCTTTGGCTGCATATTATCACCGGCCATATCTATGTGGTCATGAAACATATAAAACTTATGAAAACTTTATTTCGGTGTATTAAACACCATAATGCCCCTATAGTCCATGAATGGTTCAGAGCCAGTTCTCTGACTCCTCAAGGACCCGCTGGACGATCCTTAAGGCTGAACCGATGTAGGTTTCAGGGTTCATTATCTCCTCAAGGTCATCCTCTGTAATGTGCTCCATGATATCCTGCCTTTCAAGGACCACGTCCTTTAGGTTCATTCCCTTCCTGTTTGCCTCGATGGCACATTGGCGTACAGCGGCGTATGCTGTCTGCCTACCCATACCCCTCCTTGTAAGCTCCGCCATGAGCCTCTCAGCCATTATAAGGCCGCCTGTGAGCTCAAAGTTTCTTTTTATGTTTTCAGGGTAGAATACCAGGTTGTTGAGCACGTCAAGTGTCAGTTTAAGTATGTAATCGGTTAGTATGCAGGCCTCAGGGAGGATTATCCTCTCAGAGGACGAATTTGTGAGGTCCCTTTCATGCCAGAGGGGGTTGTTCTCGAGTGCAGCCACAACGTAGGACCTTATAACCCTTGCTATACCGCAGATCCTCTCAGCTGTTATGGGGTTCATCTTATGGGGCATTGTGCTGCTTCCGACCTGCTTCTCAGGGTCGAATTTTTCACCCACTTCCATTATCTCCGTCCGCTGGAGGTTCCTTATCTCCAGGGCTATCTTATCGAGGGTTGTGGCTATGTTTGCAAGGACCATCATGAACTCTGCATGGTTGTCCCTCTGGACAACCTGGTTGGATATGAGGACCGGTTCAAGTCCAAGGATCTCAGATACCCTCTCATGGACCTCGAGGCCATCCTCGCCCAGGGCGGCTGTTGTACCAACGGCACCGGTCATCATGCCCACGCAGAGCCTTTTTCTGCAGGCGTCAAGTCTTTCAATCTGTCTGTGTATCTCATCTGCCCACAGGGCGAATTTCATGCCATAGGTTGTTGGGAGGGCATGCTGGCCGTGGGTTCTCCCCATGCACACCAGGTCCCTGTTCTCATCTGCCAGTTTCAGGAGTACCCTTAAAACCTCAACCAGTTTATCCCTCAGAACCCCTATGGATTCCCTCAGGAGGAGGGAGTTGGAGGTGTCAACAATGTCATTGGATGTTGCACCGAAGTGCACGTATTCCCCTGCATCCCCCTCGCACTGCTCTGCCAGGGCCTTCACAATGGATGCTATATCGTGTTTTGTCTCTCTTTCGATTTCGTTAACCCTTTCAGGGGTAACGAACTCTGTGCTGGCCTTCCTTGCGATCTCGGCTGCAGCCTCCTCTGGTATGATCCCCAGTTCACCCTCTGCCCTTGCAAGGGCCGCCTCCACATCGAGCATCCGCTGGAGTTTGTTTTCGGCCTCCCAGATAGCCTTCATTTCAGGGGTCCCGTACCTGAACTCAACAGGATGAATGGCCATTTTAACACTCCTCAACCAGAGAACCTGAGCACAAGGCAGAATACCGCCAGTATTATGCTCATCACGACGACCTGTTCAGGTGTGAGTTTCGGTCCCTTCGTTTCCTCTTCAAAGTACCTTACAAGACCTGCTCCACTTGGTGGAAGTGTCTTTTTATCCTTCTTTGCCATGAAAAATCACCATGAGTACCGATAGATAATCATATTATATCTCTGACAGTACCATATAATATAAGTTTAAGTTTACAGTCGGATAACAAGGAGGAACTGCACCCCTGTGGATGCGTGATTGACCATGATTGATTACTTCAATGAGCTTGAAAGGGAGACTGAACGCCTCTATGAAATTGCAGGAAAAGCCAGGGCTAAGGGCCTTGATGTGAGCACCAAACCTGAGATACCCCTGGCCAAGGACCTTGCTGAACGTGTTGAGGGGCTCGTGGGCCCTGAAGGTATAGCCAAGAGGATAAAGGAACTTGAAAGGGACAGGGGACGTGAAGAGGTTGCGTTCCAGATAGCATCAGAAATAGCATCCCAGCCCGTCCCTGATGATGACCCCGCCGAAAGGGAGAGACTTGCAGATCAGGCCCTAAGGACCGCCCTTGCAATACTGACAGAGGGTGTGGTGGCGGCCCCTCTCGAGGGTATAGCGAAGGTCAGGATAAAGGAGAACTTCGACCGTTCAAGGTACCTCGCAGTCTACTTTGCAGGACCCATAAGGAGTGCCGGAGGTACCGCAGCAGCCCTTTCAGTCCTCATAGCCGATTACATACGCCTCGCCATAAACCTTGACAGGTACAAACCCATCGACAGGGAGATAGAGAGATACGTGGAGGAGGTTGAACTCTACGAATCAGAGGTTACAAACCTCCAGTACAGCCCCAAACCCGACGAGGTGCGCCTTGCAGCCAGCAACATCCCTGTGGAGGTTACAGGGGAGCCAACAGACAAGGTGGAGGTATCCCACAGGGACCTTGAGAGGGTTGAGACAAACAACATACGCGGAGGGGCCCTCCTCGCCATGGTTGAGGGGGTCATACAGAAGGCCCCAAAGGTACTCAAATACTCCAGACAATTAAAACTTGAGGGCTGGGACTGGCTCGAAAAATTCTCAAAGGCCCCCAAGAAGGATGGGGGTGAAGATAAGGTTGTTGTGAAGGCCGACAGCAAATACGTGGAGGATATAATCGGCGGCAGGCCCGTTCTGGCTTACCCCTCAAGGAAGGGGGCATTCAGGTTAAGGTATGGGAGATCACGGAACACTGGGCTTGCGGCAATGGGAGTTCACCCAGCCACCATGGAGCTGCTGGAGTTCCTGGCGGTGGGGACCCAGATGAAAATTGAAAGGCCAGGTAAGGGAAACTGTGTTGTCCCGGTGGATACAATAGAGGGCCCCATAGTTAAACTCAGGAACGGTGACGTCATCAGGGTTGAGGATGTTGAGACCGCCAGGCGGGTGCGATCCGATGTTGAGGAGATACTCTTCCTGGGGGACATGCTGGTTGCCTTCGGGGAGTTCCTCAGGAACAACCACGTCCTCATGCCCGCAGGATGGTGCGAGGAGTGGTGGATCCAGACCCTGCTCTCATCAGATAATTACCCTGAAAGCGACCCCCTGAAACTTGCCCGACACAGGTACAACTGGAATGATCTCAGATTGGGGGCTGAGGAGGCCTTCAGGATTTCAGAGGAGTACGGTGTGCCCCTCCATCCACGCTACACCTACTTCTACCATGACGTGACTGTTGAGGAACTCAACAGGCTCAGGGAATGGTTAAAAACCGGTAGATTAGATGATGAACTTGTCCTGGACCTTAAACCAGAGAAGAGAATACTGGAGATACTTGGTGTGCCACACAGGCAGGGGGAATCAGGGGTTATCATTGGATACAATGACGCCTTCGCACTCCTCAACACGCTCAGAGAGCCCCTTGAAGATTCAGATGACACCCTGGAGGCCCTTAACAGAGTCTCGGGTGTCAGGATAATGAAGAAGGCCCCCACCTACATAGGTACACGTGTCGGTCGGCCAGAGAAGACCAAGGAGCGCAAGATGAGGCCCGCGCCCCATGTGCTCTTCCCAATAGGAAAGTACGGTGGAAGCCGGCGTAACATACCCGATGCAGCAAAGAGGGGTTCCATTGTGGTTGAGGTGGGGAGGGCCACCTGTCCATCATGCAGGGTCAGTTCAATGCAGTCCATATGTCCCAGCTGTGGTTCAAGGACAGTGATAGGTGAGCCCGGAAAGAGGAAGATCAACCTTGCATCCCTCCTTAAAAGGGCAGGTGAAAATGTATCTGTCCGTAAAATGGATGAGATAAAGGGGGTTGAGGGGATGATATCCGCTGATAAATTCCCTGAACCCCTTGAGAAGGGCATACTGAGGGCCAAGAACGACGTATACACATTCAAGGATGCGACAATCCGCCATGACTCCACCGATCTCCCCCTTACACACTTCACCCCCAGGGAGGTTGGTGTCCCTGTCAGTAAACTGCGTGAACTCGGGTACACCCACGACTACCAGGGGGAGGAACTTGAGAGGGAGGACCAGATACTTGAACTCAAGGTCCAGGATGTGGTCATATCAGAGAACTGCGCCGATTACCTTGTAAGGGTTGCGGGGTTCGTTGATGACCTCCTTGAAAGGTTCTATGGCCTTGAAAGGTTCTACAACGTTAAAACAAGGGATGACCTTGTGGGGCACCTCATAGCTGGTCTCGCCCCCCATACATCTGCCGCTGTTCTTGGAAGGATCATAGGATTCACAGAGGCCTCTGCATGCTACGCCCACCCCTACTTCCACTCAGCCAAGAGGAGAAACTGTGACAGCGACGAGGACTCGGTCATGCTCCTCCTGGACGCCCTCCTCAACTTCTCCAAGTCCTACCTCCCGAGCACCCGCGGAGGCAGCATGGATGCCCCCCTCGTTCTCTCAACAAGGATAGACCCCGAGGAGATCGATGATGAATCCCACAACATAGATGCAATGGACATGATACCCCTTGAGGTCTATGAGAGGAGTTTTGAGCATGCTAAACCGACAGATGTGCTCGATGTTATAGATAACGTTGAAAAGCGCCTCGGAAAGCCCGAACAGTACAGTGGACTCATGTTCTCCCATAACACCTCCAGCATACACGCAGGTCCCAAAGTGTGCCTCTACAAGTTACTCCCCACCATGAAGGAGAAGGTGGAATCCCAGATAAGCCTAGCAGAGAAGATAAGGGCCGTGGACCAGAGGGCTGTTGTTGAGGGGGTCCTCATGTCCCACTTCCTCCCTGATATGATGGGTAACATCAGGGCATTCTCAAGGCAGAAGGTGAGGTGCACCAAGTGTAACCGCAAGTACCGCCGCATACCCCTCGGCGGGGAGTGCCGGTGCGGTGGTAACCTCGTCCTCACCGTCTCAAAGGGCTCGGTTATAAAGTACCTTGAAATATCAAAGAACCTCGCATCAAGGTACCCCATAGACCCCTACCTTATGCAGAGGATAGAGATACTGGAGTACGGTGTGAACTCCCTCTTTGAGAGTGACAGGTCAAAGCAGAGCTCCCTGGACGTATTCCTCTAATTTCTTTTAAAGCTCCCGCAACCTTCTTGCAGGTGGGGTGTACCCCCTGAGTGAAAGTGAAAGTGAAACCACGGTGACTGAGCTCAGGGCCATTGCCAGGCCGGCATACTCTGGCCTGAACACCACCCCAAGCGGGTAAAGGGCGCCGGCAGCCACAGGTATGAGTATCACGTTGTAGGCGAAGGCCCAGAAGAGGTTCTGCTTTATCCTTGAGATGACCTTACCTGCAAGCTGAAGGGCAGCTGCGGTATCAAGCGGGTCATCACCAACAAGAACCACCTCCCCGGCCTCCTTTGCAACATCCGTTCCCCCTCCCAGTGCAATCCCGAGATCTGCCTCTGAGAGGGCGGGGGCATCATTTATACCATCACCCACAAAGGCAACTCCCACGCCACGTGATCTGAGGTCAGAGACCCTTGATGCCTTATCCTCAGGCAGGACCTCCGCGATAACGGTGCTGATTCCCACCTCCCGTGCCACCTTCTCAGCCGTCCTCCTGTTATCCCCGGTGATCATTGCCGTTCTGATCCCCATCCTTTCAAGTTCCCCTACAGCGGCTGTTGCGCCGGGGTTTATCCTATCAGAGACCGCTATAACCCCCTTAAACTCGCCGTCAACCGCAACCATGACCACTGTCTTCCCCTCTGATTCTAATTTCCCGGCATCTGCTGGAATCTCCACACCGAATTCATCCATGAGGACCCTGTTACCTGCAATCACATGTTGGGAGTTGATTTTACCCTCAAGACCCTTTCCTGGAATGGCCCTGAACTCCTCAACCCCTGGTATCTCCAGACCCTCCCTCATGACCCTCTCTGTGACCGCAACTGCGATGGGGTGCCTTGATCTGGCCTCAAGGGCAGCTGCATACCCCAGCACGTCCCCAACGATGTCTGTAACCTCGGGTTTACCCTCTGTAAGTGTGCCTGTCTTATCAAAGAGTACGCAAGATATTCTACCTGCAACCTCAAGTGCCTCGCCCTTCTTTATGAGTATTCCAAGTTCAGCCCCCCTTCCTATGCCAACAGTCACCGCAGTTGGTGTTGCAAGTCCAAGGGCGCAGGGACAGGCCACAACGAGTACCGAGATCAGGACCGTGACCGATATTAAAAGACCGGCCCCCTCAACAAGGTACCAGTATAGAAATGCTGCCAGTGCAACCATGAGGACAGATGGTATGAAATAGGACACTGCCCTGTCGGCGATCCTCTGAACCGGTGGCTTTGATGCCTGGGCCTCATCAACCAGCCCTATGATCCTTGAAAGGAACGTTTCATCACCTGTTCGCTCAACCTTGAACCTAAGTACCCCATCGGTGTTTATGGTCCCTGCGATAACCTCAGATCCCCTGGTTTTAAGTACAGGGAGCGGTTCCCCCGTGATCATGGATTCATCAACATAGGATTCTCCATCCAGAACCCGACCATCCGCAGGTATCCTGTCACCTGGCCTCACAACAACCTCGTCGCCTTCAACCAGCTCATCTGCTCTGACCTCAACCTCATCTCCATCCCTGAGGATGGTGGCGGTGTCAGGCTGGAGTTCCATGAGCCTCCTTATCGCCCCTGATGTCTTTCCCTTTGCCCTTGCCTCCAGGTACCTTCCAAGTGTCAGGAAGGATGCCAGCATCAGAGCTGTCTCATAGAACATGAAACTCGATGGGAGAACCCCCACGGTGCCAAGTAAACTTGAAAGGAAAGCCACCCCTATACCCATAGAGTACATAACATCCATGTCAAGTGTTCCTGATCTCAGGGACCGCAGTGCACCCCTGAATATTGGTCCTGATACATATGCAAATGGTACCACAGAGACCAGGAGCATGAAGAAGCCCTCATTTACCGGTGGGTGTATGCCAAGGTACATCATGGCCATGAGTGGCAGTGAAACACCAAACCCCACAGCTATTCTTCTCAACTTTGGACCCTGGTCCTCCTGAATCTCCTCATCACCCTCTGTTCCCATGAATTCATAGCCGAGGTCCTCAATGGTCCTCCTGAAATCCTCTGCTGATGCAAGGGATGGGTTGTAGGCTATGTATGCCTTTTCGGCTGCAAGGTTGACCGTTGCATCACTTACACCCTCAAGTTCCTTCAGGGCTGATTCTATCCTCTGGGCACACATTGCACAGCTCATACCCCCTACAAGAACAGTCAGGTGTTCATTGATGACGCTGTAACCCGCTTCCTCTATGGCGGCCTCCATTGATGGGAGCCCCACAGTTTCAGGGTCATATTCAACAGAGACCCTGCCCTCCACAAGGTTAACTACGGCATCAGATACTCCCTCAAGCTTCTTAAGTGAGTCCTCTATCTTGAGGGCGCATGCTGCGCACCCCATTCCACCTATACGTATCGTTATCCTCTTCATCCAGGACACCTTCACAGTAAGCAGATATCAGTCGTCCGGGGACCTGTAGATCACGCCATCCCGTATAACCCACTGAATATTCCCGGGGTCTGAAAGTTTTTCAATCTCATCCACCGGATCGACACCGGTTATAACAATATCCGCGATCTTACCCCTATCCAAAGTTCCTATACGGTCTTCCCAACCCATGCACTCTGCTGCATGCACAGTTCCAGCCCTCAATGCTTCCAGTGGCTCCATTCCGATTTCTGTGAGATAAAAAAGTTCCATGAGATTCCTGCCATGTTCAATAACCCCTGAATCGGTCCCATGACCATCCTAACCCCCTTTTCATGGGCTGTTTCCATGTTGTCCCTGTGGACCCTGGCGACTTCAATGGCGTCCTTTCTGCTGTATTCCTGGAGTTCACCACGCATTGCCCTTCTGCAGTTAAGGCGTGTCACAAGGAATGTTGGTACAAGGTATACACCCCGTTCAGACATCTCAGCTGCTGTTCTTTCATCGATGTATGTACCATGTTCAACAGAATGCACACCCGCCCTCAGGGAGTTTTTTATCCCCTGAAGTCCATGTGCATGGACCATCACCCTTTTTCCTCTGAATGATGCCTCCTCCACCACTGCAGCGAGTTCTTTAACCGTGAACTGTGTGTCCGATGGTGAATCCGTGCTGCTCATAACACCACCGGTTGCCATGACCTTCACAACATCTGCACCTGCCCTGAGTACTTCACGGGTCTTTTTCCGCACATCAGGGACGCCATCACAGATACCTGAGGGAAGACCAGGGTATGTTCGCTCAATGTTCATCCCTGAGCGGGTGTGGAAGTCAAAGTGTCCTCCGGTCACTGATAGGGGTGTGACACTTATCTGCATGCGGGGTGACTGGATCATGTGGGATTCAGATGCCATTCTGACGCCCAGATCAGCCAGCCCCGCATCCCTTACCGTTGTAACACCCGCATGGAGTGTTTTCCTCATGTTCTCAAGTGCCCTGTAAAAGTAAAGTGAGAGGGGATCCTCAAGTTTGCTCTCCACCCTGAATCCATCCTCCATGATATGCACATGGAGGTCTATGAACCCTGGTAAAATGAAGCTGTCTGAGGCATCAACCACATCAACGCCTTTTACGTGTCTCTCAACAGACGCTATTTTTCCGTTATCGATCAGAATGTATCTTCTCTCATGATCCCCTGATTCAAGGTCCACAAGTTCCCCCTTTACCGCGAATCTCATTGGAACACCTGTTATAATAATATGAAACTCAAGAAAATTATATATTTTGATTGGAACCTATTTAATATATGAGAGGGGGTGATATTACGGCTCTTATCTCATTCCTTGTTGATGAAGAAGGGCAGGGTGCAGCCGAGTACATCCTCCTCTGGGGGTGTGATCGTTATTTCAATTGTGGCGATACTGATTTACAGGTCATACTTCCAGAGAAGCGCTCTGAACTCTGCACAGGATATTCGGGATGTCAGAAAAAATATTAATGACTCAGATGCAGCTAAAAATGCCGGTGCAAATAATTCAACATCCCCGGGGCCTGTTCCAGAACCAAAACCCATAGAACCACCGGGCAAACCCATAAAGCCACCAGTGGTTCCACCTGTTGAACCCAACCCAACAATATAGGTGTTAAATTGATTGAGGATGAAGCAGGACAGTCATCATCAGAATACATCCTGCTATTATATATCGCTGCAAATTCAATTATCTGTGGGTGATCAGTAATGGAATTGAGATTCAGCTGGAAGGCAGTTGCTGCAGGCATATTAATAACAGCAGCCCTTGGACCCGTATTCAGATTTGTGATTCCATCATTCACAGGTATACTCTCAATAATCGTGGCGGCAGTGGTATGTGGTTACATTGCAGATAGTGAGTATCCAGGCGGTGCCCTCAATGGGGCCATCATGGGGGCCGCCGTGGGATTGATAAATATCCTGATTGTTTACCTTAAAACCGGGTCAATGAATGCGGCCATCCTCTCAATACTCATCTACGCCCTTGCAGGGGATGTAAGTCTCGGGATACTTGGCGGGGCTTCAGGTAGCGTCCTGAGATCCGCCATTGAATCATGATCCTCTATGGTGGGTGTAACCCCCTAGACCCTGATTTTCCCCTCAACCGCGTCCACCTCAACCTCCAATGAATCTTCTAGGATTTGAAAAAGATCGGCCTCTGGCCTGTCAACCATGGGTATCCCTGCCATTATGGCTCCAGTGGCGATTATTGGCTCTGCATTTGAACATATTATGGCTGCTGGCGCCGTTCCATTCTTTGACATCTGGAATATGACATAGGATCCAACCGTTGAACCCTTACCACCAGGTATCACAAGGACCTTTCCGCTCATGCTTCTGCCGTGCAGGGGGTGCCGGGGGTCAATAACGGTACCTGTCCCTGGGTCAACACCGCCAAGGAAACTCAGGGGCTTATCTGAAATGATCACAGGACCCTTTCCCCTTCCCCTTGAAATGATTCTGCAGCTGATCTCCAAATTAACCATCTCCATAAGATCTAACACTTCAGGCAACGTCCTTCTTCATTATCTCCCTTAAAACAGAGGTTGCATAGCATCCCTTCGGTATTGAAAACTCCACTTTGATTCCCTCAGGGTTTAGGGCGGCCGAAACATCCCATATCCTGAACCTTATGGCCCTCCTCATGCCATGACTCCCAAGCTTAGGGACCTCTATGGAGTTGAAGTCAGGGAGTGAAACACCCTCCTCCTCCAGTATCCTCCTCTCGATCTCACCGGGTTTTCCATCTGCCAGTGGCACCTTGCTACCGTAGAGTGGCGCTGTTGGGTGTGCCTCAAAGTTGATGATCATCTCCTCCACCTCCCGTGGATCCGGGTCATGGATTATGTGCTGCTCATTGTCTATGATGATGTCACCCTCAAGGTAGCTGTTTATGCCAAGAGCCGCCCTCTCACTGACCACCCTGTTGAATAGGTAGGACTGGTATGCATGGACAAACATCCTCTTGAGGGGCTTTGGAAGTGCATGTACCGCGGTTATATAGGACTTTTCAGAGAGTTCTCCCTTTCCGAGATCCCTGATGAGAACCCTGAGCATCATCCTCTCATACCTGAGGGAGGCCGGCATGAGTTCATATGCACCCTCAAGGTCCCCCATATCATATGCCCGTCTCGCCCGGGATACAAGCTCGGATTCCCCCTCAATTGGGTTTCCAATGTAGGTGTCCACCGCACCCTTCACATCACCATGCACCAGTGCCCTGCCAACGAGGTGTGTGATTGCCCTGGGGCTTCCGAATCGCTGCCATCCATAGTAATTTGGAACACCCTTCTCCTGAAGCTCAGCCAGGGTCTCCCGGGTCTTCTCAAGGGGGTCATCAGCTTCAGGGCCCCTTATGAGAATCCTGAATCTGTTACCCCTTAGCTGGCCCATTCTGAGCTTTTTTTCATTGGATGTGACCTTGAGGAATCTGACATTCCTTATTCTATCCTCTATTCCCTTAACGTCCTCGGGGTCTGTGTTGCTGACGCATATCCACTGCCTGGTTACCGCGTTCCTGTCCTTCATCCCTGCGAATCCCATTCTCCTTCGGTCCAGGTGCAGTTCCCTTGCAATGTCCAGAAGGACGTCCAGGGTTGTTCTGTCCTCCTTCTCCATCCATATCCAGGTGTTGGGCCCGCTTCCGCTTGGCTCCATGAGCGGTAATTCCTCAACCTGGAAGTCCCTGTTATGCACCCGGATCCTTCCACCGATCCCCTCTGTTGATGTGACGTAGGTTTCTGCGTTAAGCATGATTGTACCCCAAAGCCTAGGCTGAAATTGAATTCTATCCAGCGTTATCTTCTATCAACTATGCGTTTTGGTCTTCCCTTGACCCTGTAGAATTCAAGCTCCCCGGGACCTGTGAAGTTGAACAGTATCTCAAAAATGCCCTCTGTATATGCCTCGTAGAGTTCTCTCTTATATTTGAAGAAGGCCCTTATAAAGTTCTCCCTTACTATATCCATGGCACAGTTTTCAGGGTCCTCACACTCCAGTGACACCCTCATTGTTATTGGCCCCTCATCCTCATCGCCATAGAGGAAGGCCTCGTATTCACCTGTTAGATAATCCATATTCTCCCTCTGGAACACCGCTGCCTCAACATCGACCCTGTTGAAGGGGTGCCCTGCCACCCAGAAGGTCTCGGCCTCCCTTTCAGGGTTCATTATCCTCATATGGGTCCTTCCACATTTGCACCTATCCCTTGAGATTACAACCGTGGTGTCCTCGGTGTCATAGTTGAGGAGGAGGGTCCCCGTTTTCTCACCGACAGGAAGAAGGGTTGTGAGGACTATTCTGCCGCACTCCCCATCATCAACAAAGTCCCTCATGGCTGGATCATAGACGTCCAGGTGCACCAGGTCCTCAGGGACATGCAGGCCCTCCTTGATGTGGCATTCTCCGCACATGGTTCCCTCGGTGCTTCCATAGGTGTTGTAGACTTCAACGCCCCATACTTCCTCCACGTACTCCCTTGATTCGGGTGCGAAGCTTTCGCCGCCTGCAACCAGTCTCCTTATACTTGACTCCCTGGGATCAAGGCCCTGTTCCTTCATGCGCCTCGCGAGCCTCAGCAGTTTGAATATGCTTGCAACTATACCTGTGGGACGGTAGCTCTCTATTATCCTCACAGGAAAGGTGCATTTGCCCTCAGGGATTATGGTCATCCCTATCTTCTGTGCTGCCAGGGTCATGGTATTTGCACCCACATTCATGCCATAGGAGGCACATACAACCACCCTGTCACCCCTCTCAAATCCCTGGGACACGAATGACCTTGCGTACTTCTCGGCGTACCTCTGCCAGTCCCCCCATGTGAGGAAAAATGACTTCGGCCTTCCGCTTGTACCGCTGGTCTCATGTATGGTGTATATGTCCTCCAATGGGGCGCATCTGAATTCGAAGTCATCCCTTTCAGGGGGCTGGTTTTCCCTAACGGTTTCACCGGTTATTATCGGGAGCTCCCTGAGGTCCTCATGGCTCCTTATGTCTGAGGGCCTGATACCGTTTTTCCTGAACCATTTACTGTAGAATGGGGAGTTCTCGTAGGCATAGCTCACGGTATACCTTATCCTCTCCTCCACGAGGGCGTCCAGGTCCTCCCGTTCCATGGTCTCTATTTCAGGGTTGAAGTAGTTCCCCATGACAAGCACACCTCCAGTTATTAGATTGGAGTGCATTGGATAAAGTTTTAATGTGTTCATGATGCTGAATCATGGGGAAGTCATACTGCAGTTAAAGTGTCAGTGAACCATCATGACATGATGAGAAATATTTGAAGGCCCCTAAATCCCTTCAAAACTGAAAATGGATGCCCTGACCGGGACTTGAACCCGGGTAATAGGATCCGCAGTCCTACGTGATATCCGCTACACTATCAGGGCAAAATGAGATCAATAAAAGATTGGGCAATCAACTATTAATATTTTTCCATGCCAGCAGTCATCTCCACACATAAAGCCTGAAGATCACAGTGCCCCGGCAGGCCACAGCGGTACCTATGTCTTCTGCATCCCCCATTGAACCGCGGGAGGCAACTGTAACCTCTCCTGAACCATTATCCATGGTCAGATTGTAGTTCATCCCCTCAAGGGTCCCGTTGAGGAACCCTGATGCCAGTGTGGAATTAGGGGACTCTGCAAGTTCCTCAAGCAGCGGTTTATCTGCAGGGTATGATGCCATTGCATCAAGGACATCTGAAGCTTCCAGGGTGTCATCCACAGGAGCTGTGCCTGTGTTAAGAACTGATGCCGTCAGTATGAAGACCACTGCAAGTCCAAGGACCGCGTCCAGGGTTGATATGTAGCCCCCATCATCCATATGGACACCATTCACTTCCCTATGAGTTTAACGACCATGTCCTTCTTCTCTATGGCCCTCCTTGCGGCCTCCTCAACCTTCCTCTTCATCTCATCAAAGTCCTGGGGTGTTTCGTCACCAACCATCTTCTTTATCTGTGTGTAGGCGGCCTCACGGAAGAGGGGTCTGAGCTCCTTCATCACACCATCCCCTATGAGGAGGGGAACACCTGAATCGGTGACCCTTCCCACCTCGGCTATGGGGACACCTGCACCTTCAACTGCCCTTATGATATCCTTGGAGACATCTTCAGGTGCTATTATCATGAGGGAGTCAATTGACACCCCCAGGGGGTCAATTTCAAGATCCTCAAGCATTTCAAGTACCCTTGGGTTTACCATTGACCTCACAGCCTCGGCATCGAATTCAAGGCCCACTCCGGTGGTTGATGATATCTCATGGGCATCGCCCCTGAGCCCGCCATTTGTGACATCGGTCATTGCATGGATCACCTCAAGGAGCCCTGCCTCCATTATGGCCCCGGATGCCCTTATGAAGTTCACATCAAGGGTCTCCCATACAACATCAAAGAGTCCATGGTAGATGGCAGCTGTTGTGATGGTACCCCCTCCTGAGCCTTCTGTAAGGAGTACAACGTCACCTGGCTCGGCCCTCTTCCTAGCCGTTGGGGGTGTCCCTGAAACTCCAATGGCACCCACCGCACTCACGAGCCTGTCACCGAGGACCATGTCACCACCAACCCTCAATGTGCTCCCTGCAACCACAGGTACATCAACCAGTTCAGAGACCGCCGCTACACCCGCTGTGAAGTCAAAGAGTTTGCCAACATCCCCATCATCTGCTAGGTGCAGGTCGCTTATGAGTGCAACTGGCCTGGATCCCATGACGCAGACATCCCTCAGGGCGGCCCTTGTAACATGGAAGCCCCCCAGGAAGGGGTACTCGCTGAGCCTGGAGTGGATGCCATCAACGGCGGTTGTTATGTAGACCTCCCCCTTATCGGTGTCTGTCCTTACAACACCGCCATCATCCTGGGCCTCGGGATTTATGAATGCCCCGGTTTCTGTGCTTGATACTATATCAGCGATTTTCCTGTGGACAAAGAAGTCCCCCTCTCCCCGGGATCCCACACCCATCTCGCCCATTCCAACACCGGCGAGGGGATATGATATTATCTCCCGCAATCCATCATCCAAGCCATCCGTCCCCAGTGTATTTCTCACCTCATATATCACCGCATCAGCCATCCTCAGGGACCTCTCGGTGTCTATATCCTTGAATTCCCGTATACGATCCGCCAAGATGCTTCGCAGGGATTCCTCGTCCATGTGGTCTATGTTGCGCCTTACAAATCCCTCTATGTCCATTAAAATTTACCCCCTGATTATTTCCCTGAAGTTTCTCAGGATATCCAGTCCCGCCTCACCGCTCTTTTCAGGGTGGAACTGGGTTGCATATACGTTATCTGCCTCAATGGCCGCTGTCATCTCAATACCATACTCGGTTGTTGCCGCCACAACGTCGTCTGCCGGTTCTGCATGGTATGAGTGGACAAAGTAGAAGTACTCATCCTCCACGCCTTCAAGGAGTGGGGAGTCCCTCCTGGAAACCAGCTGGTTCCAGCCCATATGTGGCACCTTATTTCCAGGTGGTATCCTCACCACCCTGCCGGGTATCACATCAAGTCCCCTGACACCCGGTGATTCCTGACTCTCAGATAGGAGGACCTGGAGTCCCAGGCATATGCCCAGGAAGGGTTTACCATCCTCTATGTTCCTGATTATTGGGTCCCTTAAATTCTCAAGTTTATCCATTGCACTTCCAAAGGCCCCCACCCCTGGAAGCACAAAGGCGTCTGAGTCATTGATGGATTCTGGACTTGATGTTACCTGAACATCGGCCCCTATCTTCCTGAAGGCGTTGGAAATGCTCCGGAGGTTCCCGCTCCCATAATCTATGATGGCTATCAATGGATCACCTGGTATAGTAGTCCTTCACCCTGACGGTGTCATCAAGGTGTGGCGTTGATACCTCATGGAGTACCGTGTTCTCCATTGCCACGATTGAATGCCTCTCACCGGGCTCAATTCTGATGGTGTCGTTCTTGCTGAAGTACTCCTTCCTGTCCTGGAATTCGATGTACCCTGAGCCAGATATTATGTACATGGTCTCATCCTTCTTCTCATGGTAGTGGAAGGATGTCCTGTAGCCCTCCCTTATAAATAACTCCTTTGTGAGGTACTTCTCCGTGTTTATGAGTACCTTCTCATAGCCCCAGGGCTTGTCCTCCCTGTTGCGGTACTCCTTGCGTATCTCCTCCAGCTCCTTGGATGTGTCTATTGCCATCCAGAAGAGGCCGTCCTCCCGGTAGTAGCCGAGTTTGTTTTCACTGGCCATGAGCGGGAAGAGTGTTTTCTCAATATCACCTGACTCGAAGTCCCCGAAGTCCAGCTGCCCCTTGGAGAAGTACACACCTGCATTTATGTAATAGTCAAGGAGGGGTTTTTCCCTGAAGCTGATTATCTTGTCCCCGCTGAGTTCCACTATACCATAGGGTGACTGCATCTTGGTTATGAAGATAGTGAGGGGGTAATCGGACATCTCCCCAAGGTGTATCATCTTCCTTATGTTCAGGTCTGCCACCACATCCCCGTTACGTATTATGCACTGTTTATCTCCATCTATGGCCTCCATACCAATCCTTATTGCGTTGAGTGTTCCCAGGGGTTTCTCCTCCCTCACATATTCCAGTTTAAGGCCCTTGTACTCATCACCATACCTCTCCTCTATCTTATCTCCAAGGAACCCTGTGAGGAGGTAGGTCTTCTTTATACCTGCATTTTTGAGGTCAAAGAGCTGTTTATCCAGGATGGTGTAGCCCTCTTTTATTTCTATGAGTGGTTTGGGTATCTTCTCGGTTAAGGGTCTCAGTCTCTTTCCAAATCCTCCGCAGAGTATCATTCCAACGGTTTCAGCCAATTAAATCACCTTCTCAATGTTTCGCCTCAGGGCATCTCCAAAGTCTGATGCGACGGTAGTGCTCTGTCCCAGGGTCCTTGCATGTGCATCCAGTTCAGCCACCACATGGGTGTATCCTAGCTTTCTTAGTGGTTCCACGAGCCTCGGCCCGTCTGTAACGGCTACGGATTCCAGTTCCAGTTCCTCAACAGGCAGGGCATGGGGAACACCGGATACAACTGCAAATTCTATTTTCTCATCCCTCAGTATCTCCGCTGCCCTTTCACCCGTTACCGGGTATTCGTCGAGGCCCCCTGTTATGTAATCAACACGGTTGCCTGCATCCTCTATTTCCGCAAGTATGTTCACTGCATGTCTGCGTATCCTTGGAAGACCCGTGTTCCTGTCAAGATTCGCGATTATAAGAGGGTGGTTATCAGGGTTTACTGAGTGAAATGGAAGTTTCAGAGGATCTGCAAAGAGATATGATGTCTCCTTCTTGGCGTTAAGCACAAATGCAACTCTTTCACCATCCTTTATGGCCTCAATGACCCTTAATGCCACCTCATCCTTATCATCACCATATGAGGGGCGTATGTAGTCGCCC
The DNA here is from genome assembly GCF_000145295.1 of Methanothermobacter marburgensis str. Marburg. Lineage (NCBI taxonomy): Archaea > Methanobacteriati > Methanobacteriota > Methanobacteria > Methanobacteriales > Methanobacteriaceae > Methanothermobacter > Methanothermobacter marburgensis. The sequence goes on along the minus strand of NC_014408.1, from coordinate 108,921 downwards.
TGTGCCATTCCCCTTGTCTTCTCAATCTCAGTTGCAAGTCTGAGCATCTCTATCTGCCTCTCGGCCTCCTCATGAGGGATTATTCCCTGCTCTGCAGCCGCCTCAAGGACTATTATGGCCCCCTCGGTGTTGTCACCCTCACCGAATCCCCCATGGGATTCAACCGTTAGAACCCTTGCAGGTATGTCTGCCCTCTGGACCGCCTCCCTGAGGTCCTCGCCTATTATCATACTGGCGCAGGTTCCAACAACACCCACAAGTTCAGGTGAAAACATTTCATTGGCCTTTCTGAGTGTCTCTGCCAGTTTATCCGAGGCCCCGAATATGAAGTCCTGCTCTGACATTGCAGTGGTCAGCACCCTGACCCCGTCGGTTTCAAGGAGCCTTCCTGTTCTGAAGCAGCACCCATGGGGGCCATGGAGAATTATAACGTCAGCATCGAGGTCTCTGAGTGTGTAAAGTGATGCTGCTATTGGGCTGGGTCTTGGATGCAAATTCTCTCACCTCATAGTTCATATCCATGGACTGATTGATATCCATCAACACAGCGGGTTCTCACACCCCACAGTTCATATCCATGGACTGATTGATATCCATCAACACAGCGGGTTCTCACACCCCACAGTTCATATCCATGGACTGATTGATATTCATTTAAGTCAAATTAGTATATAAGGATGGTTACCATGATCATAGATAACCCTCTGATGGGAATATACCTTGAAAGACCCAACAGGTTCACCATGGTTGTTGATGTGGGTGGTGAAAGGAGGCTGGCCCACCTTAAGGATCCAGGTAGACTAAAGGAGCTTCTTATACCTGGAAATGATGTTATAGTTAGGAAAGCCACTGGAAAAGAAAGGAAAACCGAGTTTGATGTCATAGCGCTCAGAAGGGGGGATGAGTGGGTCCTTGTGAATTCCGGTTTCCACAGTGACATCGCAGCCAGCATAATAGAATCAGGCCTTGTTGACGAATTCCGTGGTTTCAGGGTGAAAAAAAGGGAGTACAGATTCGGAAAAAGCAGAATTGACTTCCTTCTCTCATCAGGAACTGAAGAAATGCTTGTTGAGGTTAAGGGCTGTACCCTTGTAAATGGTGAGGTGGCACTCTTCCCTGATGCCCCCACAGTGAGGGGTAGGAGGCATCTTGAGGAGCTTGCATCTGCGCTCTCCATTGGCTATAAAAGCAGCGTCCTTTTCCTGGTTTTTGGTGAAAATTCACGTTATTTCTCACCAAATATTGAAATGGACCCTGAATTTTCATATGCACTGAAAGAAGCCCATGCTAAAGGTGTGAATGTGATAGCATATTCCTTCCGGACTGTTCTTGACGATTCTGTGCGTGTTGAGCCCCTAAGGCGGATACCTGTTATATGGCCGTAATTCCGTGATTATGACCCGATGTATTCCATCAGGCGATCTATCTCATGGTTTTTCCCTATCCCCAGGATTATATCCCCCTTCTGGAATACGTAATCCCTGGGTGGGTCTATTATGAGTTCATCGCCCCTACCCACGCCGATTACTATCACACCAGTCCTCTCATGGATGTCCGCGTCAAGGACCGAAATGCCCTCAATGGGGCTTTCAGGGGGCACCGGGACTTCAACCATCCTCCTTGTGGATCCCTCTGCAAGGACGTCCTGTACAAACATGGCTTCATAGCCATCGTCGATGCTTTTTGACATAAGCCTGCCCGATATAACAAATGGCGAGATCACCTGGTCGGCGCCGGCCATCCGTATCTGCTCGATGTTCTCATAGCGTTCGGCCTCGGCTATTATCCTCACACCTGAGTCGATTTTCCTTATCCCCAGTATGCAGTGTATGGTCTCTGAATCAGACCCCATGTCCACTATAACAGCCCGTGCACCCTTCACATTGGCCTTTTCAAGGTCAGATATCCTTGTTGGGTCTCCATGCACAAAGTTAGCACCATTCTTGATGACCGTCTTCCTGACACCCTCATCCTCAGCGAGCACGAAGACCTCGCTTCCACCGAGCTCCCTCAGACACTCGAGTGTGCTCTCACTCCACCCGCATATAACCACATGTTTTGATTTAACCACGTCTATCAGCCCCATAAGCCTCATCTGCTGTCTCTTTATCAGGAATTCAAGGAGTGTCTCAACTGCAATGGCAAATGTCCCTATACCCAGGACTATGAGGGTCACGGTGAAGTACATCCCCAGTGGTGTTGATGGGCTGTAGTCCCCATAACCCACGGTCCCTATGGTTACAAAGGTCCAGTAGAATGAGACCGTCCATGATTCGCCCTCAATGAAGTGGAAACCTAGGGTTCCGTAGGCGATGACAGCTGCTGCAAGAAGGAATATCCGCGCAGCCGGGACCCTCATAACCCGTGGGAGGTGTTTCCTTATTATCTCAACTATGAGCACCATTTACATTACCCTGCCCCTTATGGGGTTCCACGCCTTGTGAAGAATATGTATGCCAGGACCACCACCACAATCAGAACAATTACAATAGCTGCAAGCAGCCCCCAGCCACTGGAGCCCCCATCATCGTCATCATCATCGTCAAGATCGGTTTTGAGCCTCTTTGATGAACTCTTAAATCCGCTGAATCCACCCCTCTTGATTGTGGGTTTCATGGAATCTGAGTCGTGTGCAGCGCATGCTTCAAGGGCGCCGGCAAGAAATACCATCAAAAGCATAAGTGCAATCCATCTCATTCAGGCACCTCCTCTGCAATACGTTTCTAATTTGCATTATTAAAAAATTTCTGAAAGAGTCCTGATAGCCAGATTATGATTAAGTTCCCAGTCTCATCTCTGAGGAAAAAATATCTGATCAGCCAAGCCTCCTCTGAATTAACTTCCTCGCCTCATCTGTAAGAAAAACCAGTGGAGCAAAGAGGATGATCATCAGCCATTCAACCGGTTTCAGTGGCTGTGTCCCGAAAACCGGCTGCAGTAGGGGCAGATATATGACCATCAGCATCACAATGACCGCAAATATCATGCCGGCAGGTATCCACCTGTTCCTCAGAAGCCCCACCTTCAGTGCTGAGGAGCGGGTGGTCTGTGATGAGAGGAGATTGCCCATCTGGGCCATCACTATACCTGCAAAGACCACAGTTGTGGCCCTCATGTAGAGGGGGTCATCTGCTGGGAGGCTCTGGCCTGGCACCCATCCCCCTCCTGAGAGCACAAGGAAGTATGCCATCATCACAAGGAATGCCTCAATGGATCCTGTAAACAGGTACCCCCTGAGGAGGACCTCAAGGTTAAGTAGTCTCTCCCTAACCGGTCTTGGTGGCCTCTGCATCACATCAGATTCAGGTGGGGATCTTCCCAGGGCAAGGGCAGGTAGTGTATCGGTACCGAGGTCTATTGCAAGTATCTGCATTATTGTTATGGGTAGGGGTATTCCAAAGAGCACCATAAGGACAAATGGGACTATCTCCGCGGTTTCATGTGAAAATATGTAGGTTATGAATTTTCTTATGTTCTCATATACCGTCCTGCCCTCCCTCACCGCAGTTACAATGCTTGCAAAGTTGTCGTCGGCGAGTACTATGTCAGCGGCCTCCTTTGCAACGTCGGTGCCGCTACCCATTGCAACGCCAATATCCGCCTTTCTGAGGGCGGGGGCATCGTTTACCCCATCCCCTGTCATTGCAACTATCTCCTCGGCGCCCTCAAGGACCGATGCTATCCTCATCTTGTGTTCAGGGACTGCCCGGGCAAATATTATGTTCTCCTCCTCAGAAAGTATCCTTAAAAGTTCAGGGTCTTCCATTTCATCAAGTTCCCTTCCCTTTATCACCCTGTAACTGTCGCCCTCTATGATTCCAAGTTCCTTTGCTATGGCCGCGGCTGTTAACCCATAATCCCCGGTTATCATTATTATCCTTATACCTGCAGTTCTGCACTGCCTCACAGCCTCCTTCACACCCTCCCTGGGCGGGTCATGCATTGCAGCCATTCCAACCAGTGTCAGTTCCCTTTCAACATTCTCTGGCGTGTAATCCTCAAGGTCCTCCGGGAGTTCCCTGTAAGCGAATGCAAGCACCCTGAGGCCCTCAGAGGCCATTCTGTCATGTATCTCTATGATCTTCCTTTTTTCATCATCGTCCAGTGGTCTGGGTCTTCCATCCACTGATATCCTCTCGGATAAATCTATTATCTTTTTCGGGGCCCCCTTGACGTAGGCCACCCTTTTTCCTGATTTTTGATGGATGGAGGTCATCGACTTTCGCTTTGAATCAAAGGGGAGCTCCATTACCCTGGGCATCCTTTCAAGTTCACCCTCAAGGTCAAAGCCTATCTTCTCTGCAGCCACAAGCAGTGCGCCCTCTGTTGTGTCCCCAATCACGTGCCAGCCCTTTTCGTCTCTAACAAGTTTTGCATCGTTGCAGAATGACGCCGCCCTCATGAGGAGCCTTATCTCCCTTACCTCCCGGTGGGTTACGGGTTTTTCATTGCAGAGGAATTCCCCCTCTGGCCTGTAGCCTGAACCTGTGACCTCCACGACCCTGTAGGGTATCCAAATCTTTCTTACTGTCATCTCACCCCTTGTCAGGGTCCCGGTCTTATCTGTACAGATTATCGTTGTGGATCCCAGGGTCTCTACACTGGAGAGTCTCTTCACAAGGGCATTCTCCCTGGCCATCTTCCTTGCTGATGCCGCGAGCGCCAGGGTTACGCTTGGTAGAAGGCCCTCAGGTACATTTGCAACCATGAGCCCTATTGCAAAGATCAGCGCAGTCTCGAGGGGGAGTTTAACAATGTAGAGGTTGACTGTAAAAAGAACGATGCCCATTGAAACTGCGAGAATGCTTATGATACTGGCAGCCCGGGATATCTGCCTCTGGAGGGGGCTTTGCTCCTCCCTTACCTCCTGTGTCAGGGATGCTATCCTGCTGAATTCTGTATCCCCTCCTGTTGCAAATACTATGGCCCTTCCTGTCCCTGATACCACCTGTGTACCTGCAAATACGATGTTATCGATATCTATGTAATTATCGAATTTTTCAACTGGATGGGATACCTTTCTGACAGGCTTTGATTCGCCTGTGAGTGTGGATGCGTCAATCTTAAGCTGGCTGGATTCAACAAGCCTTGCGTCTGCCGGGACCGTGTCACCCTCCTCCAGAAGGATGAGGTCACCGGGAACCACCTCAGCCGCCGGGATCACAGTTTCATCTGAACCCCTCAGAACCTTAACCATAACCGGCAGAATATCCCTTAGGGCCTCTGCAGCCTTTTCGGCCTCATATTCCTGCCAGAAACTGAAGACCGCGTTTATGATTATTACAAGTACAATCGCAACTGCAAGCTGGGTGTTGCCTGTGATGAGTGACATGGCAGCTGATACCCAGAGCAGGATCGCCAGGACATTGTAAAGGTTGGAGAGAAAGAGAAGTATGTGTGGTTTACCCCTGACCTCCTCAAGTTCGTTGGGGCCATATTTCTTAAGGCGTCTTTCAGCCTCCGGGGGGTCAAGGCCAGAGGGTGACGTCTCAAGTCTCCTGAAAACCTCTTCCTCATGAAGCTCGTGTATACCCCCCATCGTCCTCACCATCAATTACACTTGAAACTGACCACTCAATTTAATAACTTTCAGTAATACCATGATTTCCTGCAGCATACTATTCATGGCAGTAAATACCACACCACTTACACTTGAAACTAACCACCCATGTTATTAACTTTATGTAATACTATCTGCTGCATATTATGCTTATTATGTCACCATCCTCAAGTTCATGGTCCGCAGCAACCCTCATCCCCTTCCTTGCATCCACCGCGTGCATGAAGGAATCCCCTATCTCGGTGTGTATCAGGTAGGCGAGGTCCCTAGGACCTGAACCACGGGGCACCAGGAGTGCATCAGGGAGAACGTTGCCCCTCTGATCCGTGAAGTGGTGTTCATCCTCAACAGGGAAGACAACTATCATGTCCAGGAGATCAAATACCGCCCGGTTGATTGCCTCCTGAACACCGGTGCTTCCATAGACCTCGAGGACGTTTTCACGGATATAATCAAGGGCCGCCCTCTGCCTGTCGGTGAGACCTGATGCATCGATGATCTCAAATTCCCCTGCACCTGGAGTGTAATTAATAAGTCCGGCCTCTGCTGCCCTCCTAAGGGCAAGTTCAGCCTCTGCAGATGCCGGCACCACATGGGGGTAAGAATCCATGAGGCGTTCAATGTTTTTCCGCGCCACGGGAATATCGGCCTTGTTTGCAACTATCAGCATTGGCTTCGCTATCCTGAGGAGCTCATCGAGAAATTCCAGGAGTTCATCCTTACCCCATGAGTAGATATCTGCCTCCACCTTCCTTGATGCCTCAATGATATCCTCAGGAGTTATCCCTGTACCTGAGAGCTGTTCATGGATTATACGATTCATATCAAGCTTCTCTGATGCTGCCTTCCTTAAAAGTCGGTCCCAGTTCTTCTCAAGGATGCCGTAGAGCCACATGGTTATTTCTTCCTCAAGGAACTGCACATCCTCCAGAGGGTCATGGCTCCCTGGCTCAACAGGCCTTCCCTCCTCGTCTGTTGAACCTGATGCGTCTATTACATGCAGGAATGCCCTGGCCTGTCTGAGATCATCCAGGAACTTATTTCCAAGGCCCCTGCCCTCATGGGCCCCCGGGACAAGACCCGCCACATCGATGAGTTCCACCGGGATCAGTCTGGTGCCATCAATGCATCGTGAGTTTTTGGGGTTGCACTGAACTCCAAGCTCCTGGCAGGGGCACCTGCAGGATGCATAGGCAACTGCATGATTGGCGTCGATTGTGGTGAATGGGTATGATGCCACCTCTGCCTCGGAGAGTGTGGCTGCATTGAAGAAGGATGATTTTCCAACGTTGGGTTTTCCTGTGACTGCAATCTGAATCATTGTTACCACATTAATAAATGGTCATGGAACAATTATATATGTTGGTCCTGAATAAGATCCAGTTGAACTGAATGCGCTGGTTGTGGATAGTCATGGTGCTCTATATAGTGGGGATAGGTCCCGGTTCATCTGATTACATCACACCTGCCGCGGCTACCGCTGTGGGGAATTCTGAGACTGTATTTGGGAGTAAAAGGGCCCTTGAACTGTTTCCTGATGTGAATGAAGCTGTCGTGCTGGGTGCTGGGGATATGGATGAAAAGCTTGAAATGGCAGCCGATCTTGCAGTTTCAGGTAAGGTTTCGGTGCTCTCAACAGGTGACCCCGGGTTTTCAGGTGTTCTGAAACCAATTAAGAGGATAATATCAGAAAAGAAGCTTGATGTTGAAGTCCAAGTTATTCCCGGTGTGAGTTCCGTCCAGCTCTGCGCTGCAAGGCTCCTTATCCCCTGGGATGAAGCTGACATAGTCACATTTCACGGCCGCAGTGAGGAGAATATAGTGGATATAATTGATAACGGGAGGCCAACAATAATTCTCCCATCAAGGACTCCCTCTGAGACCGCCCGGTTTCTTATTGAAAATGGTGTGGATCCAGAAAGGTGTGCTGCTGTCTGTGAAAGGCTCAGCTATCCCGATGAAAGGGTTGTTAAACTGAAGCTCAGGGAAGTGGCGGTCTCTGAATTCAGTTACATGTCAGTCATTGTTGTATTCTAATAATAGCTTTCTTCTGATATTGAACCTTCTACCAACCGAATCTTTTAAAATTAGCTATAATGGACAGACACTACACTGATATTGGTGTAGAATGGCCGCAACTTTTCTGCGCTTACTGATCACAGATAACCGTACCCCCACCACAGTTCAAACACCTATCCATTGAGACCAGAGTACTCCAGTAAGTCAGAGCGCGCCCTAACTCTATTTTATTCAGATTTCAGTCAGAAAGTTATTTAATAGCTGATAAGATGACTTAAATTCTTGAAAAAATCAAATAAGTTCGCTTTTATCATGATAATAAGCATATAATATACATGAGTATTCTTTTAACAAAAATTCGCGCTTTAAACTTATATTTCAATGTTTAATAGATTCTAACAGTTCTAAATAAATATATTTCATTATAGATCTCTTTTTTCAGTTTTAAAATTAAATAGTAAACTATATTCATTGTAAGTAGAATATAAACTGTAATGTTTTCGGGAGGTGATAATCATTGATCCATATAAAAAGTTTTCTGCTCTGATCTGCGGGCTCCTTCTCATGCTCGTCCTTCAGGGCTCAGCCTTTGCTGAATCAAATTACACCGTGGACTACTCAACCTACCTCGGTGGTGATGTGGTTGATGAGGCCCGTGACGTTTACGTTGATGAATCAGGCTATATCTATGTAACCGGTTCAACGCACGTCAATGGATCCAAGGACGTCTTCGTGGCCAGATTCAACACATCAAGAAAGATCATATACTACACGACCTTCGGCGGAGCTGGAGACGACTGGGGACACAGGATAATCGCAGATGCAGATGGATACGCCTATGTTGCAGGCGAAATAAGTAGTGCAGGCGTTGAGGCTAAGGATGCATTCGTGGCACGGATAGACCCCCTTGGAAAAATCGAAATGATCAGACACATTGGTGGATCCAAGTATGACGTTGCAAAGGGGATTGCAATGGACGGGTCGGGGACCCTCTATGTGAGCGGATACACCATCTCAGAGGACCTTCAGGCGACAGATGACGCCTACCAGAAAATCAATAAGGGTGGTTATGATGCATTCATCGCCAAACTTGACCGGACCCTCACCGTTACGTACCTTAGCTACCTTGGAGGGTCCTGGGACGACTACTGCCAGGGACTTGCCCTTGACAACAACGGGAACATCTACATTGCAGGGTACACCTACTCTGATGATTTTCCGGTAACCTTCGATGCGGTTTCACAGTATAAGAGGGGTACGAATGATATCTTCATATCAAGATTCACCCCACAGATGAGCTTTGACTACTCAACCTACCTTGGAGGCTCAGGACAGGACATGTGCCACGCCATTACCTCCTACGGTGGCCTTATCTACATTGCAGGTAAAACCAACTCCACGGACTTCCCCGTAACCCCGGTGACTGCATACCAGAGGACAAAGAAGGGCCTTTCTGATGGATTCGTCGTGGCATTCGATGGAGAGGACGTAACATACTCAACCTACTTCGGTGGAAGCGGTGATGACGCAATATATGGAATCACAGCAGACAAGTATGGGAACCTCTACCTGACAGGTACAACATCCTCATCTGACTTCCCCCTCACAGAGGGAGCATTTGACAGGTCACTGAACGGTGTGGATGCCTTCATCACAAAATTCAGCATCCCACGAAGCGTCCTCTACAGTTCCTATCTCGGTGGGATCGAAGCAGATCATGGCTATGCTGTTGCTGTTGACCCCTACCAGAACGTCTATGTTGCCGGGAAGACCTGGTCAAACAATTTCCCTGTGACATCAGATGCCATCAAAATGAAACTCACAGGACTATCAGATGGTTTCCTAACAAGGTTCACACCCTTCTTCATAAGTAACCTCAGTGTAACACCGGTGAATGGAACAGCACCCCTATCAATTACAGTTAACGGTAAAATCACCAACTACGGGGATGCCAGCGGATGGTACCGCCTCGGGCTCTACGTTAACGGATACGAGGTCTTATGGCAGTGGATAGAGGTGGCCTCAAAAGCAACAAGGGACTTTAGCTTCGAATACCTTCTCAGGAACAGCAGAACATATTCTGTTACCGTGAACAACTTCCAGCCATTCACTGTGAGGGCATTCAGCGGCCCGCTCATAATCCCTGAAAATCTCACAGTACTACCGCGTGCCGGCACAGAACCCCTCAGGGTTAACGTGACTGCTGATATTGTGAACTACGGTGATCTGCCTGACACATACACCGCTGGCCTCTACGTCGATGGGATTCTCGTTGATAGCAAGAGTGTGACTGTTGATGCAAAATCAAGGGTCAGGGTATCCTTCAACAGCACCCTTGCCGCCGGTGTGCATGAAATAACCATCAATGACCTTGAACCCCTCACCGTCAATGTGATGGAGGGTGAAAAGTTCCTTGTGGACGGTTTCAGGCTGACACCTGAAAGTGGTCTTGCACCACTGAATGTCATGGTCACCGCGAATATCACCAACATAGACTCAAAGACAAGGAGTTACACAGCCATAATCTATGTCAATGGAGTGGATGTCCATGAACAGACATTTGATGTTCCCGCAGGAAGCACGGTACCGTTCTCTGCCATGATAACACTCCCCGAAAGTGGAATTTACACCATAGCACTCAATAACGCCACTTCAGGCACAGTCAGGGCCCTCAGTGCAGCCAGCTTCACTCTCACCAATGTAACAGTAACGCCACTGGAGGGTAAGTCACCCCTCAATGTCACTGTGAACGCCACAGTCAGGAACCAGGGAGACCTTCCAGGGGATTTCACCGTCACCGTCTACCTTGACGGTGTTGCATGGGACAGCCGGACGGTTACCGTCCCTGGAAGGTCAAGTGTTAAGGTTTCAATTAAGAACCAGATCATTGTTCCCGGGGAGTACAATCTCCGTGTTAACTCCGGTGAAGAGGTTAAAATCAGGGTGCTTGACCCTGACCCTGTATTTGGAGGCTTCAGTGTTACTCCTGTAACAGGAGTGGGTGCACTGAACGTCACAGCACTCCTCAACGTGACAAACCCCTATGATATGGTCATAGGGTTCACAGCAAGGTTACATGTCAACAACCAAACCGTGCAGGAGAACACGGTCAGCCTAAACCCTGGTGAAACAAAGGAAATATCAATGAAAACAACACTCTTACCCGGGAACTACAGTGTTGGAATCAATGGATTCACAGGGAATGTCAGGGTCCTTAAACCGGCGAATATAACCGCCTCAGATTTAACCGTCACCCCAACATCAGGATTCAGTCCCCTTGACCTTGCAGCATCCGCTAAACTCAGAAATACAGGGGAAGTTGATGGAGAGTACATCGCAACCCTTTACATAAATGGTGCAGCTGTTGATACAAGAACGGTGACAGTTCCTGCAGGCGGAACATCTCAGGTCAGGTTCAACCACACCCTTAATGCTCCAGGAACCTACCTTGCCGGCATAGGGGCACTTGCACCTGTAACCGTGAGGGTACTCAATGAACCATTAGTCTCAAACCTCAACGTAACTCCAGCTTCAGGTGTTTCACCACTCATATTCAACGTTACAGCAAGAATCAGCACTGCTGAGACTGGAAGCGGCAACTACACCGCAAGGCTCTACATAGACGGAGTGAATGTTCAGAATAAGACCGTGCAGCTTACCGGACCCGGTGCCTCCACGGTACTCTTCAGGGTGGAGCTCAGTGATCCTGGAATCCATGATGTCACGGTTAATGACCTTGCACCTGTGACTGTGAGGGTCCTGAGGCCTGCCACATTCGTAGTGGACAACCTGCTGGTTTCACCACACGAGGGGGTTCTTCCCCTGACCATTGAGGCATCTGCAAGGATCTCCAATGTTGGTGACGTTCCAGGTAACTACACCGCAAGGCTTTACATAGACGGGGTACCTGTTGCATCAAGGACCGTGAACGTGGCTGCCGGTGGAGAGACCACCGTAACATTCAGATACCCCATAACACAGCGGGGCAACCATACCGTTACCGTTGACACGCTACCGGCTGCAAACGTCAATGCACTGAAACCGGCCACACTTGAAATAGGGTTCATCAATGTGACACCATCCAGTGCCGTGGGATCAGCCACCGTCGAGGTTGAAGCAGAAATCCAGAACACCGGTGATGTTGAGGGTGACTTCACAGTTCCAGTCTACCTCAACGGCAATCTCATCGGTACCTACACGGTGAAAGTGGGGCCCCATGAGGGTGCAGTCCTGAGATTCCAGAGGTACATCTCATCCCCAGGTACGTACACATTCAGCATCAACAACCTGAAAACCGCAACGGTTTACGTGAACCCCCCCAAAAGGACCTACAGATTCACATTCAAAAACACCGGAAGTTACACTGCAACGGTGACCTACTATGTCACAGTTTACTCATCAGGCGGTTCGAAACTGGCATACAAGACCTACAGATTTACACTGAAACCCAGAGGCTCCTACACTGCAACCATCGGATACTACCCGTACAATGCAAGAATCGTTACAACAAGGAAGATCTACAACCCAAGCAGGTACACAAGGACCATAAGGTTATCTGAGACCTTCAGGGCGGATACACTGTCAGCAACCCTCAGCCACACAAAGACAATCAGGGGTTACAGTTACGTCTATATAAGCAGGACATTCAGGGCGGTTGATATGAGAATAACCGTAACCTGATTTTTATTTATTTTTTATTTGAAAAGCAATCACTTCTTAAATAATGCGAATAACCGTTAAAACTGATTTTAATCCATCTAAAAAGCAATCACTTCTTAAAATAGTTTCTCTTAAAATAGTTAAAAATAAAGGTTTTATTCGAACATCTTCCTCATGCACCTTCTTATGGTACCCTCTGCTGCCTTTCCACCCATGAGGTTCTTGAGTTCCTTTGCAAGGGCCTGGGCTGCAACGAGATCCGTGTGCCTGATCTCACCCTTATTTATCCACTGGGTAACCTCATCATCAAGGTCAGCGAGTGTGTTGATTGCAGCATCCAGTTCCTCCTGCTCCTCAAGGAGGTGCATTGACTTTGCACTTCTCACAAGGAGCTCAGGGTTCATGGCCTTGAGCATTCCATTAACACCTGATGTTTCAACAAGGGATGCTATTGTCTGGAGTGTCATGAGGATCTGCTTCTCAACCATCTCCACAGGTGCCTTGATTATCTGGGTACCAACGTAGTAGTAGTCAAGGACACCTGAAAGTGTTACGGCAGTTACAAGGGATCCCATATCAGCAACTGCACTTGATACGTCTGCAGGTACAACGTATGCTGTCTTACCACAGCTTTCTGCAAGTTCAACACATCTTGAAATCTGTTCATCGGTGGCTATGTCCAGTTCACTGCTTGAGTGTCCACCTATGACGTAGTGGCCGTGCTGTGGTGTTCCAGGAACAGCTGCGGGATGCATTGATGCTATACCCAGGTCCTGACGGTCCCTTCGAAGTTCTCTTTCAAGGACGTAGTAGAGGACCACCGGAGATACGGTACAGGTGTTGGCTATCACAGCGCCTTCTGGAAGGTGCTTGGTTATGTCCTTGGCTATATCAAAGGTCTTTTTACCGAATGGTGTGAAGAGAACTGCCATCTCTGCCTCGCTGGCTGCCTCAGCATCGCTGTCTGTTACGGTTACACCTGCATCCTCAACCACCTTCCAGTGTGCATCATCCAGCATTTCCCTTGCTGGCTCTGCTAGCACAACATCATGACCTGCCTCTGCAAATTCAATTGCCATCCTGCTTCCACCGTAGGGTGCCTCACCCCCGTATTTTTCAGGCAAGTTCAGCTGGTCCACATAAAGTTTCTGATTACCCGCGCCATAAACTGCAACTTTCATAGTGCTCACCTAACGTTAATATATTGTTAAGTAATTTGAAGGAATATTATAAATTTTGGCATTTGATTCTTTAAAAAAAATAAGACCTAACATCGCTTTAAAATGAACTTAATGCATCAATATAACCTGAAAATCTGATAAATCGTGGATTAAAAATTTTATGGATTTTTAAAGCCTTCAGACATGTTTTATGTAAAAATAATGGTGTTTGAGGTTAATTATTTTTTAATATTATAAGCCCCAAACATATTATATTCCAATCAGGCTGGCTCAGGTTCACCATAGAGCTGCCTAGCGATCTTCTCAAGGGTGTCGATACCCTTGGCCTCCTCCTTGAGGAGTGGAACCTCTGCAACCACCTGGTCGCTGAACTTCTCACGTATCTGCTTCAGCCTCTCCTGCTGCAGTTTCCTCCTGGCATTGCAGAACTCACAGTCACTGTCCTCTGGCAGCACCTGGTTGACAATGACACCATCTGCATGTATGCTGTACTTCTCAAGGGCCTTCATGGCCCTCTCGGACTCGTATATGGACATCTCCTCAGGGATCACAACCATCTTGAAGGAGGTCCTCTCAGGGTCTGACATGACCTCCCTTGCAGCGTTTATCTGCTTCTTGGTGGCCTCCATGTCCTGGAGGGCCCTGTCCTCCTCTTCCTCGTCACCCATGAATGGGAGTATATTCTTGAAGGCCTTTGCCATGCTGCCGATCTGCCTCCTTATCTTGATCATCTTCCCAACCCATGAGTCCATGAGTTCAGGGAATGAGAGCAGACGGAGTGTGTGGCCTGTGGGTGCAGTGTCAAATATCACAATATCGTACTCATCGGTTGTCATGTACCGCAGGAACTGGTCGAAGGCCGCGGCCTCATCGATACCCGGGGACATTGAAGCCATGTCCATCTGGTCTTGGAGCATGTCAAGTCCCATTCCAGGGTTCATTGACGCCTGTTCCCTCAGCTTCGCCTGATACTCCTCCATTGCAACCTCAGGGTCTATTTCAACCGCGTAGAGGTTATCTGTTATCAGGGTTGGTGTGTGACCTATTTCCCTCTCAAGGGAATCTGAAAGTGAGTGTGCAGGGTCGGTTGAGATAACCAGTGTCTTCTTACCTGATCTGGCCATCCAGAGTGCTGTTGCAGCTGATATGGTTGTTTTGCCAACCCCTCCCTTTCCGCCTATGAACACGAATGTTGTTTTGCCCTTATTGAACTTGAAAAGATCCTTAAATGCCATTGTACTCCTCCTGTAAGAATCCGTGATGCTGATGAACACCTTCACATGTTACCTTACATTGATTTATATGGTTATATAAAATATACCCTACTTACTTTTAACCATTGCTACTTTGGAAAGGGTGATTCCATGAGACATGTTCCAGGGCTTGGTCCCCACGTGAGGGAGAGGATAGAGGAGTTCATAAAGGCCAGGGTGGATGATAGCAGGACAGATGGTGTTGTACTGGGTCTCAGTGGGGGTGTGGACTCTTCAACTGTCGCCTACCTTGCAGCAGATGCCCTTGGCCCGGATAGGGTCCTTGGCATAATCATGCCGTCTGCCACAACACCCCCCGAGGACCTCAAACATGCGGAGCTGGTTGCAGAGGAAACCGGTATAGAATATGAGACCGTGGACATTGAACCCATTCTGGAGTCATTCAGTGGTATATGCGGTCACCGGGCCAGCAAAATCGCTCTGGCAAACCTCAAGCCAAGGGCAAGGATGATGGTCCTCTACTACCATGCAAACTCCATGAACCGGCTTGTGGCAGGTACCGGTAACCGTACAGAGCTCCTTGTGGGTTACTTCACAAAATACGGTGATGGGGGAGTCGACATACTTCCAATTGGATGCCTCTACAAGAAACAGGTCCGTATGCTTGCAGAGGAGCTTGGTGTTCCATCCGAGATAATATCCAAGGCCCCATCAGCAGGTCTCTGGCCCGGCCAGACCGATGAGGAGGAACTGGGGATAAGTTACGATGTCCTGGATGAGATCCTCTTTCTGCTGGTTGATAAAAAAATGGGGGTTCCTGAGGTCGCATCTGAACTTGGAGTGCCTGTTGAAGAGGTTAAGAGGATACAGGGTATGATAAATGCGGCAGGGCACAAGCTCAGGCCCCCTGAAATAGCCGATCCCTGGGTGATCTGATGTTCACGCTGATATACATAACGACCTCCGGCCAGGAGGAATCGGCAAGGATCGGGCGTAGACTTGTTGAGGAGATGCTCGCAGCATGTGTGAACATCATACCCTCCATAAAATCATTCTACCACTGGGAGGGCTCCCTTGAGGAGGATGAGGAGTCGGTCCTTATTGTTAAAACAACCAGTGAACTAACCCAGCAAATAATTAAAAGAGTTAGGGAACTACATAGTTATGATAATCCATGCATAATTTCAATTCCCATAACAGCAGGGGGATCCCGTGATTACCTTGAATGGTTAAATAATGAAGTCAAAAAGCCATGATGGCGGTGATTCAGTGGATATTGAGAGTAAATGGCGCGATAAGTGGAGAGATGCAGGAATATTTCATGCTGACCCCGATGACAGAGAGAAGATCTTCCTGACAGTTGCCTATCCATACCCCAGCGGTGCCATGCACATAGGACACGGAAGGACCTACACGGTCCCGGATGTCTATGCACGTTTCAAGAGGATGCAGGGATACAACGTCCTATTTCCAATGGCCTGGCACGTCACAGGGGCCCCGGTAATAGGGATAGCCAGGAGGATACAGAGACAGGACCCCTGGACCCTCAAGATCTACAGAGAGGTCCACAAGGTACCCGAGGAGGAACTTGAACGCTTCAGTGACCCCGAATACATAGTTGAATACTTCAGCAGGGAATACCGTTCTGTGATGGAGGATATGGGTTACTCCATAGACTGGAGGCGTGAATTCAAGACCACGGACCCCACCTACAGCAGGTTCATACAGTGGCAGATAGGGAAGCTCCGTGACATGGGCCTTGTTAGGAAGGGTGCCCATCCAGTGAAGTACTGCCCTGACTGTGAAAACCCTGTCGGTGACCACGACCTCCTTGAGGGGGAGGGTGTGGCCATAAACCAGCTCACACTCCTCAAGTTCAGAATGGATGATTCATACCTTGTTGCGGCCACCTTCAGGCCCGAAACAATCTACGGTGCAACCAACCTCTGGTTGAACCCGGAGGAGGAGTATGTGAGGGTGCGGACAGGCGGTGAAGAGTGGATAGTAAGCCGTGCATCCCTTGATAACCTCTCCCATCAGAAGCTGGACCTTGAGGTTGAGGGTGACGTGGACCCTGGGGAACTCATTGGAAGGGAAGTTGAAAACCCTGTGACCGGAGAAAATCACCCCATACTTCCAGCCTCATTCGTTGACCCCGAGTACGCCACTGGAGTTGTATTCTCTGTACCTGCCCATGCCCCTGCAGATTTCATAGCCCTTGAGGACCTAAAGAAGAACTCTGAACTGCTTGAAAGGTATGGTCTCGGTGATTTGATTAAGGGCCTCGAGCCCATCAATGTTATCACAGTTGAGGGTTACGGAATGTTCCCTGCCGCAGAGGCAATCCAGAAATTCGGGGTTGAGAGTCAGGAGGATGAACGCCTTGAGGACGCCACAGGGGAACTCTACAAGGTCGAACATGCCAAGGGTGTGATGAGCAGCCACATCCCTGTTTACGGTGGAATGAAGGTTTCAGAGGCCCGTGAGGTCATAGCAGATGAACTGAAGTCTGAGGGCCTGGCCGATGAGATGTACGAGTTTGCAGAGCGTCCTGTGATATGCCGCTGCGGTGGAAGGTGCGTTGTGAGGCTCATGGAGGACCAGTGGTTCATGAAGTACTCCGATGAGGAGTGGAAGGAAGTGGCCCACAGGTGCCTTTCCAGCATGAAGATAATACCCGAGGAGGTGAGGGCCAACTTCCAGTACTACATTGACTGGCTGAATGACTGGGCATGCTCCAGGAGGATAGGTCTCGGTACAAGACTCCCCTGGGATGAGAGGTGGATAATAGAGCCCCTCACCGATTCAACCATCTACATGGCCTACTACACCATCGCCCATAAACTGAGGGGGATGGACCCTGAGAAACTGGATGATGAGTTCTTTGACAGTGTCTTCCTTGGTGAAACCGGAGCGGGGGATGAACTCAGGGAGGAATTCAGCTACTGGTACCCCCTTGACTGGAGGCTATCTGCCAAGGACCTCATAGGCAACCACCTGACATTCCACATATTCCATCACTCCGCCATATTCCCTGAATCCCGCTGGCCCCGTGGTGTTGTTGTATTTGGAATGGGCCTCCTTGAGGGTAACAAGATGTCCTCATCCAAGGGCAACGTGATACTGCTGCGGGATGCAATAGAGAGGCACGGAGCAGATGTTGTGCGCCTGTTCCTCATGTCATCTGCAGAGCCCTGGCAGGACTTTGACTGGAGGGAGAAGGAGGTTATAGGGACCAGGAGGCGCATCGAGTGGTTCAGGGAATTCGGTGAAAGGGTATCTGAGATCTGGGACGGCGAACTGGCCCTGTCTGAGCTTCCTGAATTTGAGCCTGAAAGTTTCGCTGGTAAGTGGATGATCTGCCAGCTAAACCACAGGATAAGAGAGGCCACAGAGGCCCTTGAGTCATTCCAGACCCGTAAGGCAGTGCAGGAGGCACTATATCTCCTCAAAAAGGATGTGGACCACTACATGGCACGTGTTGATGGCCGTGTGGACGTGGAGGTTAAAATGGTGCTTGCACATGTTCTGAGCGCCTGGATAAGGCTCATGGCACCATTCACTCCCTACACAGCCGAGGAGATGTGGGAGAGATACGGTGGTGAGGGTTTCGTATCAGAGGCCCCATGGCCCGGGTTCAGGGAGGAAGCCATAAGCAGGGAGGTCCAGGTTGCAGAGGAGATGGTCCAGAACACCGTCAGGGATATTCAGGAGATCATGAAGATACTGGACGCCCGACCTGAGAGGGTGCACCTCTACATATCGCCACCCTGGAAGTGGGATGTCCTGAGAATAGCATCTGAGGTTGGAAAGCCGGATATGGGTGCCATAATGGGGCGGGTTTCAGCCTCCAAAGTCCACAGCAACATGAAGGAGGTCTCAGAATTCGTGAGGAGGATCCTCCGGGATGCAGGTAAATCTGAGGTTGTTGAGGTGGACGAGTACAGTGTACTGGTTGATGCCAGTGACTACATAAAATCAGAGGTGGGGGCCGATGTGGTGATCCACCGTGATGCGGACTACGACCCTGAAAACAAGGCCAAAAATGCTGTTCCCCTTAAACCCGCAATATACCTTGAGACATGAGGTTAAAGGGGACATTTTGTTTTTTTGTTTATTCAGTACCTGGCCCTTTATTGAAAAAATTAATATAATGGCTTGGGGATTATAACGCTTATTTTATCAGATGCTGGCTTTCATTGGATATCTGAAGATTCAACCCTGTTTTCAAGTGTTCCCACACCCTCAACGGTGGCCCTTACGGTGTCTCCTGGTTTCATCTCTCCGACGCCGGGTGGTGTGCCGGTTGCAATGATATCTCCGGGCTCCAGTGTCATGATCTCTGATATGAACTCAACCAGTTCCTGGACGGTGAATATCATGTTTGATGTGCTGGATGACTGCCTGAGTACTCCATTGAGTTCAAGGGATATGTCGAGGTTGCTGGGTCTGATATCAGTTTCTATGAATGGCCCTATGGGGCAGAAGGTGTCAAAGCTTTTTGCACGGGTCCACTGGCCGTCACGCCTCTGGAGGTCCCTTGCAGTTACATCATTGAGGACCGTGTAGCCTGCTATGAATTCATCCGCCTCCTCTGAATCAACGCACCTCACCCTTTCTGATATAACCGCTGCAAGTTCAACCTCATGGTCAACCTCCGAGGACATTGCAGGGTAGACTATTGCATCTCCATGGCCTATGACCGCTGTTGGTGGCTTGAGGAATATGACGGGTTCATCAGGTATGTCCATTCCAAGTTCAGCTGCGTGGTCCCTGTAGTTGAGACCCACACATATGACCTTTGAGGGTGAAACCGGTGGGAGGATCTTCACGTCCCCCATATTATGTTCCGAGATAACCTCAGGGTCTTCAAGGAGGTAGTGATCACTTTCAACCTGAAATACCTTCTCTCCATCTGTAAAGCCGCAGAGAACCCTTCCGCCATCTGAAAACCGGAGGAACTTCATTGATAACACCTCAGGGGATTATCCTCTCAATTGGCACAACCAGTATGTCCCTTGCCCCCACGGACTTGAGCCTGTTCACCAGGTTGAAGACCTCCTTCTCATCCACAACCGCGTGGACAGCCACAACACCGTTATCCGATAGAACCTCAGAGACCGTGGGTCCTGTCATCCCTGGCATGAGTGCCCTCACACGATCCAGGTTTTCCCGGTCTATGTTCAGCATTACGAGCCTACGGCCCTCTGCATCTATAACTCCCCGTATACCTGTTCTGAGCTCCTCTATCAGCTGCCCCTTGCGTCTGTAACTTTCAGGGTTTGCTATGAGTTTCACTGAACTCTCAAGGAGTGTGTCAATGACCTTGAGGTGGTTCATCCGGAGTGTGGTGCCGGTGCTGCTGAGGTCAGTTATGAGGTCCGCCACCCCTATGAAGGGTGCTATCTCTGTGGAACCTGTGAGTTCAACTATCTCGGCCCCTATGTTCCTTTTCCTGACGTAGTCCTCTGTTATTCTGGGAAACTCTGTTGCTATGACCGCACCGTCGGGTATGTCCTCTGGTTTATCGATGGGGGAGTCCTCAGGTGCTGCCAGGACCAGGCTGGCCCTCCCATAGTTGAGGTCCTCAAGGATTTCAACCTCACTCCCCCTCTCCACTATGAGGTCGTACCCTGTGATACCAAGGTCAGCCGCCCCATCTGCAACGAATTCGGGTATATCGGCTGCCCTGCTGAACATGACATCGATCTGGGGGTGCTGCGTCTTTGAAAATAGCTTCCTGTTAATTGTATCCTTCAGCCCCACACCTGCATTTTCAAGTAGCCTTATTGCAGGTTCGCTTATCCTTCCCTTTGAGGGAACCGCTATTCTTATCTTCATTCAATCCCTCGATGACTCAAATATTTACTGTGAATGCCGTACACATCAGTATCTCATCTGCAGAATCACATCACTTATATCTCTTTTTAAGGAACCTATATAATAGCTTTAGATTCATCCCAGATTATAAGTTAAAACTTATAAGTTATAAGGTGATCCTATGGAGAATGAGAGCATACTGATACATGGCGCCCAGGTCCTCGACGCAGCAGGCCCCCGCAGGGGATCGGTTCTGATTGAGGGTAACACCATAGAGGAGGTTTCAGACGCCCTGAGTCCCGGTGACGCTGACACCGTCATTGATGGCCACGGAAAACTCCTAATCCCGGGTCTTGTGAATACACACACCCACCTCTCAATGACACTGTTCAGGGGTATGGCAGATGACCTCCCCCTTGACAGGTGGCTGAATGACCACATATGGCCAGCCGAGGCCCACCTCAACGGGGAGTACTGCCATGCAGGGGCACTCCTTGGATGTGTGGAGATGATAAGGTCAGGTACAACAGCCTTCAATGACATGTACTTCTACATGGATGACGTGGCCCGTGCAGTGGATGAGGCTGGACTGAGATGCGTTCTAAGTCACGGGATGATAGACCTTGGGGATGATGATAAAATGCGGGCTGAAATCAGGGAGAGCCTCAGGATAATCCGTGAATGCCACGGAATGGCAGATGGACGCATAAAGGTTGCCCTTGGGCCCCACAGCCCCTACACCTGCTCAGAGGAACTCCTCCGAGAAACCGCTCGACTGGCAGCTGAACACGGTGTTGGTATCCATATCCACGTATCTGAAACAGAAAATGAGGTCAGGGAGGTCTCAGAGGCCCACGGAATGTCCCCTGTTGAGTACCTGGATTCGACAGGTGTCCTTGGGCCGGGGACCGTGGCAGCCCACTGCGTCTGGCTGAAAGAAAATGAAATGGAGATCCTCTCAGAGAGAGGGGTGAAGGTCTCACACAACCCCTCAAGCAATATGAAACTGGCATCAGGCATCTCACCTGTACCTGAACTCATGGGGCGGGGCGTCAACGTCTCCATCGGGACAGACGGGGCCGCCTCAAACAATAACCTGGATATGTTTGAGGAGATGAAGACCGCCTCGCTGCTCCAGAAGGTCAGCCTCCATGACCCGACGGCACTCCCGGCAATGGATGTATTCCGGATGGCGACAGTGAATGGTGCCAAGGCCCTGGGAGTCAATTCTGGCCTCATAGAGGAGGGCGGGTTGGCGGATATTGTGGTCTTAAACACCCGCAGACCCCACCTCACACCCTGGAGGAAGCCGGCCTCACACCTCGTCTACTCTGCCAGTGGCGCGGATGTTGATACGGTGATATGTGACGGGAGGATTCTGCTACTGGAGGGTGAATTGAAGGTGCTGGACGAGGAATACGTCATGGAACTTGCAGAGGGTGCTGCAGAGGAGCTTACCTCAAAACAGTAGGTTGGGAAGATGATCGCACTATTCGACATCGACAAAACCCTCATACACCGCTCAGAGGTCCATGAAGAGGCATTCAGCTATGCTTTCAGGGAGGTCTACGGTGTTGAGGCCACCGTTGACCTCATAGACTACCATGGAAAAACAGACCCAGCAATAGCCAGGGAGGTCCTCAGCCTCCTGGGCCTGGAATCAGGGGATATAGATGATGGGATGGACGACTTCCTCCATGAACTCGTAGTTTATGTGGGAAAAAACATCCGGTACGATGATATAAGGCTCATAGATGGTGTTATGGGGTTCCTTGAGGCTCTAAGATCCAGCAGTGCCTGCATGGGAGTTGTCACAGGTAACCTGGAGGATATAGCCTTCATGAAGCTTGAGAGGGCTGGAATTGCAGGTTACTTCTCATTCGGGGGCTTTGGGAGTGACAGCAGCATAAGGGAGGAGCTCACAGAAATCGCGGTTAAAAGGGGACTTGAGATGGGGGCCTCAGGAAGAATCGTCCTCTTTGGTGACACACCCTACGATATGATGGCCGGGGCCCATGTGGGTGCCCTTAAGATTGGAATAGCAGCCGGAAGGTACGGGGAGGCAGAGCTCAGACGGGCAGGGGCTGACCATGTCTTCAGAAACTACCGCAGCCCTGAGATAATGGATATAATTACTTGTGAGCAGGTTTAACTTACCTGCTCATCTCCCTATGAACTGAGGCTCCATCTTCCTGTTTAGTAATATGCTCCTTTTCCATTCCGGGCGTGTTTCCGGGAAATCCTCCCGGTAGTGGGATCCCCTGCTCTCCTCCCTTATAAGGGCTGAGCGGGTCACCAGTGAGGCTGTTATGAGCATGTTCTCAAGTTCAAGGGCCTCCAGGAGGTTGCTGTTAAATCCTCCTGTTTCAGGGACATCAAGGTCTCCCAGTTTATCCATCAGCGTGGAAATCCTGGACATGGCAGATTCAAGTGACCTCCGGCTCCTCACAATTGCAACATCACTCCACATCGCCTCGTGGAGTTCATCCCTTATCTCAGCCGGCCTTATGGATCCATCGCGGACCATGTCCTTTATCCTCTGTTCCTCCTCCTCAATGAGTGACCTGACATGTCTCCTGGATGAACTCATGGCGTTTTTTGCAGCCGATATGCCCGCCCTCCTTCCGAATACCTGGGTATCGGCCAGGGCATTTCCTCCGAGCCTGTTGGCACCATGTACGCCTCCTGAAACCTCACCTGCTGCGAAGAGGTTCTTGAGATTGGTCCTGCCCCACTCATCTATCCTTACACCCCCCATGAAGTGGTGTGCTGTGGGTGCAACCTCCATTGGCTCGGACCTTATATCCACGCCCACATCCAGGAACTGGAGTAGCATGGTCTCAAGTTTCTCCTCTATAACCTCATCAGGGAGGTGGCTCACATCGAGGTAGACGCCGCCGTTCTCGGTTCCCCGACCCTCCATTATCTCGGTGTAGATGGCCCTTGCAACCACGTCCCTTGTTGCAAGTTCCCCGCGGGGGTCATAGCGGCCCATGAACCGTTCACCCTCACTGTTGAGGAGTATGCCGCCCTCACCCCTCACGGCCTCCGTCACAAGGACCCCCCTCCGTGACTCAGGGTAGACCATGCCTGTGGGGTGGAACTGGACCTGTTCCATGTCTATGAGGTCAGCCCCCGCCTTCCAGGCGATTGCAAAGCCATCACCACCCTTCTGCATGGTGTTGGAGGTCACAGGGTATATGTGGCCTGCCCCTCCTGATGCCAGTATGGTGGATGAGGCCCTGAAGGCCACGGGCTCTGAATTCATGATGGATACGCCCATGGCGCCAAGGACGCTGCCATCCTCAACAAGGAGTGAGGTTATCATCACCTCATCGATGGTCTCTATGTCCCTCCTTATAACCTCCTCCTTGAGGGCCGTGATCATCTCATGGCCTGTCCTGTCCCCATGGTAGCATGTCCTCCTGTAGGTCTGGCCTCCGAAGGGCCTCTGATCCAGGAGGCCTGACTCCTGGCGGTCAAAGAGTGCGCCATATTCTTCAAGGTCCCTCAGCCTGTCAGGGGCCTCGTCCACAAGTATACGGACAAGTCTGGGGTCGTTGATGAATCCCCCACCCCTCATTGTATCCTCAAAGTGAACATCGGGACTGTCCTCTGGATCAACACATGCGAATGCGGCGTTGTATCCGCCCTCAGCCATTCCTGTGCATCCTGATTTGAATGATAAACCCTTTGAAACTATTATTGGTGTCAGTTTGTGTTCAGAAACCTCAATTGCTGCCCTGCAGCCGGCTCCACCTGAGCCTATTATGAGAACATCACATTCGTAAAGCTCGCTTTCCATGGAGATTATTTTCAACATTCATTATTATAAGGTTTGGCAGTCAATATGTTAAGGTGATGAATATGGGAAGTGAAAGATCACCCTTCCCCCTTGAAGGTGACGATGGGAAAACTGAAGGTGCCTTCACTGGCCAATTTAACAGAAGCATCTCCTGAGGGGTGATAACCCGGCTCATCACACTGATGATCCCGATTACATATACCATAAAGATCACGGGGGTTCCATTTGAAGAAGAAGGATATTGTTAAACTATCAAGGAGGGACTTTGAGAGGGCATGGCTTGAGAGCGGGAAGCTCCTTAAAAAGCCCCACCATGACCTGCAGTATCCACGCCTGAGGTTTGGTGTGGGAAAATCCCACGTCCTCTATGACACCATCTGGATGATAAGGGAGGCCTACCTCCGGCTGGGTTTCAGTGAGATGGTGAACCCGGTATTCATAGACGAGGAACACATATACAGGCAGTTCGGCCCCGAGGCCCCGGCGGTCCTCGACAGGTGCTTCTACCTGGGGGGGCTTCCAAGGCCAGACATAGGCCTTGGCCTTGATAAGATCCGGATGATAGAGGAAATGGGAGTTGAGGTGACAGAGGACAGGATCCAGGGCCTCAAGGAGGTCTTCAGGTCCTACAAGAAGGGTGACATCTCAGGGGACGACCTCGTCCTTGAGGTATCCGGGGCCCTTGAGGTTGAAAGCCATGACGCCCTGAGGATCATCGAGAGGGTGTTCCCTGAGATAAGGGACCTCAAACCAGTTGCAGGTAGGACAACCCTGAGGTCCCATATGACCTCCGGGTGGTTCATATCCCTGCAGAACATACATGACAGGTACCCCCTCCCCCTGAAACTATTCTCAATTGACCGCTGCTTCAGGAGGGAACAGAGGGAGGATTCAAGTCACCTCATGACCTATCACTCAGCCTCATGCGTCGTTGTGGATGATGAGGTTCCCCTCGACGTTGGGAAGGCAGTGGCCGAGGGCCTGCTTGAGCACTTCGGCTTCTCAAGGTTCAAGTTTCTGCCTGATGAGAAGAAATCCAAGTACTACATTCCCGGGACCCAGACAGAGGTCTACGCCTACCACCCGGGCCTCAGGGACTGGGTTGAGATTGCAACCTTCGGGTTATACTCCCCCATAGCACTCTCAATGTACGGTATAGACGAGGAGGTCATGAACCTTGGGGTGGGTGTTGAGCGTGTGGCCATGATACTCAACCAGGTGGATGACGTCCGGGAGATGGTCTACCCCCAGATCCATGGACCCTGGAGGCTCACCGACAGGGACATCGCCGGCATGCTCAGGATAAACCTCCACCCTGTAACCTCAGATGGCAGGATGCTCATGGAGAGGATAATTGAAACCTGGAGGGCCCATGCGGATGCAGAGTCACCCTGCAGCTTTGAGGTTTACAGTGGGGAATTCCTTGGCAGGAGGATCAGGGTGGAGGCAGTTGAGGATGAGGAGAACACACGGCTCCTCGGACCTGCGGTCTGGAACACCATCTACATCCACGATGGCAACATACTGGGTGTTCCGCCCGGGACGGAACTGGACAACGAACTCATAGCCAGCGCCCGGCGGGATGGCCTCAACACAGGGATAACCTACATGGATGCCCTTGCAGCCGAGGCCGCCTACAGGGTGGAGGAGATGGCTGTAAGTGGCGCCGATGAGGTTGAGGTGAGGAGCACGATAGCAAGGTCCCTCTCTGACCTGAACCTCATCCTGGATGATGTGGCCATGAGGTACATAACGAGCAGAAACCGTGAGATAGACCTGAGGGGCCCCCTCTTCTCAACTGTAAGGGGCATGCTGGAGTGAGAGGATGATAATAACCGGAAGGGTCAGTTCAGGTTTCGGTGAGGGCGCATACTTCATGACAAGGGACGTCTACCTTGAACAGTTCAGGGAGAAACTGGGTTTCGAGCCATTCCCAGGCACCCTTAACATAGAAACCGGTAACCCTGAAATCGTCAGAGAACTGCGCCTTAAGGCTGATAAAATACATGGTGGTGGCGGTTTCGGGGATGTGCTCTATGTGAGGGCCGTGCTGAACAATGAGGTTGATGGCGCCCTTCTGTTCCCTGTTAAAACCCATCACAGGGATGTGTGCCTTGAATTTGTTGCCCCTGTAAACCTCAGAAAAACCCTTAAATTAAGAGATGGAGATACTGTTAGCCTAAAGATAATGGATGATGAATCATCAGATTAATTGAGTGATACAACAGAGTCGTGATCATATGATTCAGGAAGCCCTTAAAGCACTCAGAAAGGGAGAAATGGTTCTTGTATTCGACGCGGACAACCGTGAACGGGAAACAGATATGATTGTTGCTGCTGAAAAAACAACCCCTGACCATATCAGGGTCATGAGGAACGATGCAGGTGGCCTCATCTGTGTACCTGTATCCTGGGAGAACTCAGAAAGTCTCGGGATACCCTACATGACCGATATAATGAATGAGGCCTCAGGCCGCTACCCGGTACTCAGCAGGCTCTCACCCCACGATATACCCTACGATGAAAAGTCGGCTTTTTCCATAACAGTGAACCACCGGAGGACATTTACAGGAATAACTGACAATGACAGGGCCCTGACCATAAGGGAGCTTGCAGAGCTCTGTAAAAACAAAAAACACCATGAGTTCGGGGATCTTTTCAGGTCACCGGGCCATGTCACCCTCCTGAGGGCCGCTGATGGCCATGTGACCAGGAGGAGGGGCCACACCGAGATGAGCATAGCACTCATGGAGATGGCTGGACTTGAGGGAGTTGCGGTCTGCTGTGAGATGATGGATGACAGGACCGGTAATGCGCTTTCAACGGATGATGCCATGAAATATGCGGAGGAACACGACCTCATATTCATGAGCGGAGCAGACCTCATTGACTCATACATGGAATTCAGATCTTAGAGGTGTTTCTTATGGATAGGCTGAAGATAGGAATCAGTGGACTTGATGACACAATAGGCGGCTTCCCCATGGGCAGATCCGTCCTCATAACCGGGGAACCAGGATGCGGGAAGACAATCTTTGGATTGCGTTTTGCAATAAGCAGCTGCATGGAGGGATACAACACGGTCTATATCACAGCCGAGGAGGACGCCAACGACCTCCACATCCAGGCAAACTCCTTTGGCTGGAACACCCAGGAACTTGAGGAGAGGGGACTCCTCAATTTCATTGAACTGACCGGTATAAGGGCCAGGATAACAGAGGCCGAGCTCAGCATGGACATGGACCCAATGAAGGGCAACTTCACCAAGATAATACACGACATCCCCCCTGAGGCTGAGGTGGTTGTGATAGACAGTCTGGGGGGCTACACAGCCAAGTTAACAGCATATGAGTTCAGGAACCAGTTTGACCTCCTGGTATATGAGCTCAAGCAGAGGGGTATAACCTCTGTCATAATACTTGACAGCGCAACCTCCAAGGAATTCAATGAACTTGCCCTCTTCTCGGTCTATGGTGCCATAAAGCTCGGCAGGAGGGAGAACCCCTACACAGGTCGAAGGGAGCGTATAATGGACATAGTTAAGATGAGAAGCACCAAAACACCCCTCCAGTTCCTCACCTATGAAATAGGCGGAGAGGAGGGTATAACAATAACAGAGGGGGAGGAGATCCCTGAGGAGGACCTTGAAATTTAACCCCCACCACTATTTTTTGTATCAAATAAAAATTAATCTAATTTTTCCTGAATCTTCTCATTATCTCCTCAAGGTCAGTGTATCCCCTGAATTCTGGTTCTGCTGCTTCAGATATTAGAAGATCCACGTCAAGGTTCTCCTCAACAGCCTCCATGGCCCTCATGCAGAAGTCCTCAAGTTTTATCTCAACCTCGGGGGTGCCGCCCCTCATGCTCATCCTAACCCGGGGCAGAGAAAGGTACCTCCCCCCTGAGGCCCTCTCAAATATATCCATGTCATAGACCCTGTTGAGGATGGCATGGGGGACCTCAACCCCGAGCCTCTCAAGGACACTTATATGGGCTTCCAGGTCAACGGCCGCAGACTCCACCCCGCCCCTGCTGCAGCCGGCCACCATTATAACGGGTATCCCCGCTGCAAGTGCGATTTCGGCCCCGGAGTAGGGCACGGTTTCATTGAGGAGCCCTGTTAATATGCTCATAACACCCTCGATCAGTATTATATCATACCTTCCCCTCACCGATTCCAGGGCATCCTCAAGGTCCATCCAGCCTAGGTGCCCTATCCTTATGGAGGAGTGTTCCTCCATGGGCTCCTTTATGAGGTAGAGGGCCGGTACTATGTCCCTGACATCAGGGCCCACCTTCATGACCCCCACCCTGAGACCTCTCTTCCTGAGGGCCCCTGCAAGGCCGGTGACTATGAAGGTCTTCCCTGCATCCGAGCCCGTGGATGCTATCATGATTGCCGGCGGGGTATTCCTGGTCTCGCTTCCTCTTTCCTCAACGTTTATACCTGTTCCCACGCCTATCTCTGACCTCAGGGTTTTTCTGAGTTCCCTGTTCTTCTCCATTATCCTCTCCCTTGCATCCTCACCGGCGCCCAGAAACTCCAGTATGTTCTCCACAAGGGCGGGGTTCTCATCCAGTGCCCCGTGGACCATGGTGCCTGCGACGTTTCCATCGTCACTGCAGACACCCGAGGTTACCTCAAGCCTCCTGTCCCTGTAATCGGCCCTCCTTATTATGGAGCGCATTATCTCAGGAGCGTCCCCCCTTATCTCACCGTAGGTGTGGCAGTGAAAACCGGTTACCCTCTCACCGGTTAAACCTGAGGTGAGGAATGACTCCCCGGTGACAAGGGCCTCCACACGGTCGTTGCTTATCATGGGGTGGAATGATACATTCAGGAGCCCCAGACCCTCCCTGTATATGGGGCAGGGCGATTTTCTCCCTATATCCGTCCTCTCTGCCAGTGCCTGGAACCCTGAGCAGATGCCGAGGACAAATTTTCCCTCGGCAGCCATTTTCCTTATCTCTGATCCAAGGTCCTCTGATAGACTCCCTGACTCAACTATGCTCCCACCGGGTATTATGATGCCATCCAGGACCCTGTGGGCCCTCTCACCATTTACGAGGCCATTCTCCTTAACCAGGTCGGTGGGTAGAAATCCGAAATCCTCAAAGGCCGGTACAGAGCCCCTCAGGTATGCGAGTCCAATCCTCATGTAAACTCACTCTAAAGGGAGGCTATACCCCTCATTGCAGAGAGTATCATTCCATCGTCCCCTGGCTTTGCCTGGAGCTGCAGGCCCACAGGGACCCCATCAACGTCGCCTGCAGGCATGCTTGCAGCGGGGATACCTGCAAGGTTGGCTATGACCGTGAGTACATCGTATGCATACATCTCCATTGGTTCAAGTTCCTCTCCAAGCCTGTGGGGGAGTTTCGGGACTGTGGGGCCCAGTATGATGTCCACGTCCTTCAGGAGACCCTCTATCTCCCTCCTTATGAGTGACCTTGCCTGGAGGGCCCTCCTGTAGTATTTACCAGATAGTTCCTTCTGGCTGATGTAGGAGCCCATGTGTATCCTCCTGAGCACCTCAGGGCCGCATACGTCCTCTATCCTGTGGCCATACTTCCTGCCATCGTACTTCCTTGTGGCTGAGAAGAACTCAACATAGTTTATGAGGTAATAGGTTGGGAGGCAGAGGTCGATGTAGCCAAAATCAAGTTCCACTATCTCAGCCCCCTCATCCCCTATCAGGTCAAGTTTCCTCTGGATGGCAGCATCTATTGAGTCATCGGTGACCTCAAGGAACTCCTTCACGACACCGAAGCGAATATCCTTGAGTTCCCGATCCACGCCGAGTTCCTGGTCCTCTGCAATGGTTGTTGGGTCGGTGGGGTCCTGGCCTGATATCACCTCAAGGGTCAGCTGAAGGCCGGATACGTCAGCTGCAAGGGGCCCTATCTGGTCGAAGCTCATGGCAAGGTCAAGGAGCCCCTGCCTTGAAACCAGCCCATAGGTCGGCTTGAACCCCATGACACCACAGTGAGAGGCCGGGTTCCTTATGGATCCCCCTGTATCTGATCCCAGTGCAATGTCGCACATCCCGGCTGCAACGGCAGCGGCGCTTCCCCCACTGGAACCACCGGGTATCCTTCCAGGTGCAGAGGGGTTGTCTGTGGGGCCGAAGAATGAGGTCTCTGTTGAACTTCCAGCTGCGAATTCGTCCATATTGGTCATGCCGATTATTATCCCATCCTCTTCCTTTATGCGCCTTATGACGGTTGCATCGTAGCTTCCAGTGTAGTTCTCAAGGGTCCTGGATGCTGCGGATACCGTGAATCCCTCCACGTTGATGTTGCTCTTAACACCTATAACCAGACCTGCGAGTTTACCTGTCCTCTCCCCCGAGGCTATCCTTGAGTCTATCTCCTCAGCCCTCTGGAAGGCCTCCTCCTCCCTGACCTCTATAAATGCGTTTACGTCATCATTTTTTGCCCTTATTGTCCTGATGAACCTTTCAAGGTTCTCTGATGCGGTCATGCCATGATCCTTAATCATTTCAACCTTATCCATGATTTCCATTTCCAAACACCCGTATCCTATCATTGAGTAAACCTATTATCCTGAAGAGCTGCATTTGAGGGCCCCTGGCTTTCCATGATGGTTATCCTGAGGTATCTGCAGGTGCCCGGTCACCCTATTATCTGGGTTTAATTTCATTTTCAACATTAATAAATGTGAAGATGACCAAGATCTAGGATATGGAATGGATGGAAAGGGTGAAGTGATGGAGAAAACCATTATACTCAAAAAAAGTGATGTTGAGGGTCTTCTGACCATGGATGACTGTCTGAAGGCTGTTGAGAACGCCTTTGTCCAGGATGCCCTTGGCCGTGTCCAGATGCCCCCCAAGATGTACCTATTCTTCAGGAAACACGATGGGGACCTCAGGGTGATGCCCTCCTACCTTGAGGAACTTGAAATGGCGGGTGTTAAGTGCGTGAATGTCCACCCCTCAAATCCCCGTGAACATTCCCTCCCAACGGTCATGGCTGTCATAGAGCTTGTCGACCCAAGGACCGGGTTCCCCCTTGCACTCATGGATGGAACATATATAACCGATATGAGGACCGGGGCAGCCGGCGGGGTCTCCGTGAAGTACCTTGCAGATCGGGAGGCCTCAACACTGGGGATGGTGGGTGCCGGGAGACAGGCCTGGACACAGCTGATGGCCATCAGCAGGGTCGCAGACCTTGAGGAGGCCTGCGTTTACTGCAGGACACCTTCCCAGCGAGAAAAATTCGCAAGGAAGGCCTCTGAGGTCTATGGGTTCAGGGTCAAACCTGCCCTGGATATCAGGGAGGCTGTGGAGGGGAGGGACATAGTTGTAACTGCCACCCCCTCAAGGAAGCCCCTGGTGAAGGCTGACTGGATAACACCCGGGACCCACATATGTGCCATGGGGGCAGATGCCCCTGGAAAGCAGGAACTGGACCCCCTCATACTCAAAAAGGGGAGGGTCTTCTATGACAGCTGGGAACAGGCATCCCACAGCGGAGAGATAAACGTACCCCTCAGTGAGGGCCTTATCACAGAAGAGGACCTCCAGGGGACAATAGGGGATGTAATAACAGGTAAAATTGAGGGTAGAAGATCAGGTAAGGATATAACAGTATTTGATTCAACCGGACTCTCCCTGCAGGACGTTACAACAGCCTGGATGGTCTATGAGAGGGCTGCTGAGTCAGGCAAGGGCCTGGAGGTTGACCTGCAGGGGTGAGAAAAGATACTGCAAAACTCTGATCCGCGGGGTTTGGTCCTTCACTGCCCCCAGGAAAAGATGCTATATAGGATGGTGAACACAGTTAGTTACCGGAGCTGTGATATCATGTACCCCACCAGGACATCAATGCATGAACTCCTCGTAAGGATGGACCATGTGTTTGAGAGGATAAGGATACTCGGGAGGACCCGGGCCCTCAGGAAGGATGAGATAGAGGAGATTGATCGTCACCTCACTGAGATCATGAAGATACTTAACAGGTACAATTAGGCTGAAAGAATGCTCAGTGTCATCCTATTTACCGTAACATCCTTCATAATAGGCCTCTCAGGGGCAATGGCCCCTGGCCCCCTTCTCACTGTCACGGTCTCGGACTCCATTCAGGGGGGTTTCAGGGCAGGGCCCCTCCTTGTCACAGGCCACATCCTGGGTGAGGCCATCCTGGTTGTCCTGATATTCATGGGTATGGGCTACCTCCTCTCATCAGAGTCCGCATCCTCATTCATTGGGATTGCAGGTGGCTCCGTCCTCATCTGGACCGGCATCAGGGGTCTGAGGTCCGGGGACGAATCATCCGGGGATATTCCAGCAGGGGGATCTGTCCTCAGGGGAGCTGTGATAAGTTTTTCCAACCCCTACTTCTTTATATGGTGGGGTGCTGTTGGGGCCGCCCTCATGTACAGTGGACTTGAACTTGCAGGTGCTGCTGGACTTGCAGGTTTCCTTGTGGGTCACTGGTCATCCGACCTGGCCTGGTACAGCCTGGTATCCTTTCTATCATCCAGAGGATCCTTTGATACAGGTGGAAGGATTTACAGGGCAGTTATGGTGGCATGTAACGGTTTTATTTTGCTTGCAGGACTCTACTTCCTCACTGGAGGACTTGCAGTCATTTTCTGATGACAGCTAATTTAATAGCTATGCCCTCCAATATGTATCATGCCCAGAATAAACCAGGATGAACTGTTGTTAATGCGATCATCCAGTTCTGCGGAACCATGTGGAGGATTGTTTTATGGATGAGAGGTTTATTGAGAGGACTTTTCCTGTTGCGAGGGTGAGTGAGAATTCTGCCCGTGAGAAGAATATAAGGCATGGTCATATTTCCACGCTTCATATCTGGTGGGCCCGCCGGCCCCTTGCAAGCAGCCGGGCCACCATCTACGCCAGTCTGATCCCAACTGCGGGTGATGAACTGGAGGAGGTCCGGGTTAAGAGGTTCATTGAGGAGTTGAGTGAGTGGGAGAACAGTTTGAATCAGGGGATGATTGAGAGGGCCCGGAGGGATATAAGGGAGTATAATGGTCGGCCGCCCCGTGTGCTGGACCCCTTTGGTGGTGGTGGCAGCATACCCCTTGAGGCCCTCCGTCTGGGGTGTGAAACCTACAGTATGGATCTCAACCCGGTGGCTGTCCTCATCCAGAAGTGCACACTTGAGTACCCCCAGAGGTACGGGGCCAGTGATTCCTGGTCTGACAGTGAATCCAGGCTTCTGAGGGATGTTAAGAGGTGGGGTGAATGGGTCCTCAGGGAGGCCAGGGAGGAGCTTTCACGTTTCTACCCGGAGGATGATGATGGTTCAATCCCGGCGGCTTACATCTGGGCCAGGACACTTCCCTGCCAGAACCCTGACTGCGGGGCAGAGGTACCACTCATGAGACAGTACTGGCTCGCCAGGAAAAAGAACAGGAAAATAGCCCTCAAACCTGTGGTTACAGGTGCGGGTGTGGAATTTGAGATTGTGGAGGACCCTGACTTTGACCCCTCCAGGGGGACCATTTCAAGGGCCATTGTGACCTGTCCTGTCTGCGGTTCAACCATACCTGGCGCTGATACCAGGCGTCTGTTCCAGGAGGGTAAGGCGGGTGAGAGGCTCATCGCCGTGGCACTCACACACCCCCAGAGGAGGGGTAAAACCTACCGCCTCGCAACAGAAAGGGATCTGGAAGCCTGCATGGAAGCCCAGGAATACCTGGAAAAGAAAAGAGATGAACTCATGGACCAGTGGGGAATAGACCCAGTCCCGGATGAGGAGTTACCTCCTGTGGGGACTCTGGGTTTCAGGATACAGAGATATGATATGAAGACATGGGGTGATCTTTTCAATGCCCGGCAGAAACTTGCCCTCATCACATTCACTGAGAAAATCCGGCAAGCACACCAAGAAATGCTAAAAGAAGGATACGAAGAGGACTACTCAAAGGCTGTAGTAAGCTATCTGGGATTGGGATTGGACAGGATAGCTGATAGAAATGGTTCTCTCTCTATATGGAACAACATAGCTGAGAAACAAGAACACACATTTGGCAGGCAAGCTTTGCCAATGGTTTGGGATTATGCTGAAACTAATGTCATAAAAGGAGTTCAAGGTTGGAAAAAACAGTTTTCATATACTTTAAATGCGTTAGAAAAAATTTTTAAGTCTTTTTTAAAAATCTCTGGTCTTGTTCCCCATGTTTTTCAAGGTTCTGCAGTTTCTCTTCCTTTTGACGATGACTATTTTGATGCGGTTTTCACTGATCCTCCGTATTATGATAATGTGCCGTATTCGTATCTTTCGGATTTCTTTTATGTGTGGTTGAAGAGGGCCCTGGGTGATCTTTACCCGGATCTTTTCATGACACCCCTCACGCCTAAGAGGGGTGAGATGGTGGCCTACACCAATGATAAGAGTATGGATGAGGCCCGGGAGGAGTTCGAGTCCATGCTCAGGGACTCATTCAGGGAGATACACCGTGTCCTCAGGCCAGGTGGCATAGCCAATATCGTCTATGCCCATAAGACCACCCATGGCTGGGAAACCGTTATAAACTCCATCCTTGACTCTGGTCTAGTGGTGACCGCGTCGTGGCCCATATTCACTGAGATGAGGGCGCGTATGCGTGCCCAGGGTTCAGCGGCCCTTGCCTCCTCTATTTATATTGTAGCCCGTAAGCCTGATTTTGAGAAGAGCACCGGTTATTATGAGGAGGTTCTGGGTGAGTTGAAGGAGGTCCTGGGTGAGAAGCTGGATTACCTGTGGGGTGAGGGTATAAGTGGCCCGGACTTTTTCATCGCGGCCATAGGGGCCGGCCTGGAGGTTATAGGGAAGTACAGTGAGATTCTCAAGTACAATGGCGAGATTGTCAGGGGTTCCCGGTTACTGGATGATATACGCGCGGTTGCCGCGGATTTCGCCATAAGGAGGATACTGGATAATGGATTCGCCGAGGGACTCTCATCCCTCACAAGGTTCTACCTCTTCTACCGGTGGAACTTCGGAAACTCCAGCGTGGACTTCGACGAGGCCAGAAAACTCGCAGGCAGCCTCGGCATAGACCTCCAGAACACCAGGACCGGATTCATAAGGATACAGAGGGGTAAGGTCACAGTCCTCGGCCCCGACAAGAGGGGTGAGGACCATGACACCACAGAACTCATAGACGCACTCCACCTCGCAGCCAGACTCTGGAGCCAGGGCAGGAGAGAAGAACTCCAAGACCTGCTCCTTGAAACCGGCTACGGAACCGATGAAAAATTCTACAGGGTAGCCCAGGCCATAATAGAATTCCTGCCAGACTGCAAGGAAAAACAGTGGCTCGAAGGACTCACAGTGAACAGAGACACCATGATAAAAACAATCAAAGAAAAAACCAGCCAGAAAACTCTCAGGGATTATTAATCCATGATGAAAACCTTCCAAGAGCAAATCGGGAAAACATTTAAAAACTCAATTTTCTTTTTCAATCCATACTCCTCCCAATAATTAATTAATACCGTGAAAAACATAATATCACTGATGAAGGCAGCTGTTTTTGATAACTCAGGGACACTCATAAGAAGGTACAGGGCCCTCAAGAACCTTAAAACAGGTAAGATATGTGACAGGATGAATTCACTTGATATAGTGGATTACAGGGATAGAAGGGCCCTTGTTGTGCTTCAGACCGACCCTGCGACATGTATTGTAAACGCAAAACCCGACCAGACCATATATGAGTTCATAAAGAGGAACCGCATAGACTTCGATGTCAGCTACGCCAACACCGCGGTTACCTCTGATGAGATCCTGGATATCCTCAGGGATGACCCTGCAACTGTCAGGGACATACAGGACACCATAGATGCCGTTTCCAGTAAGAACTACAACATACAGATATGCAGTGGATCCGGCTTCATAGTCAACATTGACAGAAACATGGTTGACTTCACAATAACCGCAGGTGGAAAACTCTTCCCGGAGGTCCTGGAGGTTGTGGAGGAACTCAGGAAAAGAAACATCCACATATACATTGCATCAGGAGACCGGAGGGGGTCACTGAGGGAACTTGCAAGGATCATCAGGATACCCCAGGAAAACGTCTTTGACACCGCTGACACCGAGAGGAAGGCAGAGATAATCCAGAACCTGAAGCGAAGGTACAGCAGTGTCATGATGGTGGGTAACGGCCTCAACGATATCCTTGCATTGAGGGAGGCTGACGTGGGGGTTTTAACACTACAGCAGAGGGAACCTGTTCCTCAGAGGCTGATTGATGCTGCTGACTACGTTGTTGATAACATAAGGGAGGTTCTGGATATAGAATTCTAAATTTCTAGGTTCTGGATATAGAATTCTGAAATATGGGGGGCTGATATTGAGTGAACTTTGCATCGTGCAGGTGAATGACACCCACGGCTACCTCAAATCCCACCCGGAACTCTTCTGGGAGGGCAGAAATATAAGGTATGAGACCCTGGGGGGCTACCACCACATAGCAGGCCTTGTGGATGGAATACGTGAAGAAGGACCCACACTACTATTTGACTGTGGTGACACCATACACGGCACATACCATGCCGTGAAGAGCGAGGGCGCCGCCCTTATCCCCATACTCAATGAAATGCGCTTTGATGCCATGACAGCCCACTGGGAGTTCGCCTATGGACCCAGAAGATTCATGGAAATATCTGAAAAGCTGAATCACCCAGTTCTTGCAATAAACTGCTACCATGAGGGTACAGAACGCCTTGCTTTTAGACCATATGAGATAGTGGAGAGGGGTGACCTCCAGGTGGGTGTTGTGGGGATAGCATCCAATATAGTGGATAAGGTGATGCCCCCACGGTTCAGTGAGGGCCTTGAGTTCACCCTTGGACGTGATGAACTCCCCTACTGGATAGAGGTGCTCCGTGATGAGGAGCGGGTCGACCTGGTGGTGGTCATATCACATCTGGGTTTCCCCCAGGAGTGCCAGCTGGCGGCGGATGTTGATGGCATAGACGTGCTTCTGAGCGCCCACACCCACAACAGGCTCGAGAGACCCTTCATTGTCAATGACACCATCATAATACAGTCAGGGTGCCATGGCTCATTCATTGGACGCCTTGACCTTGAGGTTGATGGTGGTGTCCAGAAATTCAAACACGAACTTGTAAGGGTCAGAGGTCCGTCAAATGAGGATGTTGAGGAGATGGTCATGAGGGCGGTTGAGGTGGACAGGGACTACCTTGAGGCCACCGTGGGTTCAACCAGGACGCACCTCAACAGGTACACCATACTGGAGTCAACCATGGACAACCTTCTCCTCCGGGCAATAATGGATGCGGATGACTCTGAACTTGCATTCTCCAATGGATGGCGCTACGGTGCCCCGGTACCCCCTGGAGATATCCGGGTTGAGGACCTCTGGAACATTATCCCTGTTAATCCCCCGGTATCACGTGTTGAACTTCTGGGGAGGGAGATCCTGGAGATGATGGAGGAGAACATTGAGCTCACATTCTCCAGGGACCCCTACAGGCAGATGGGGGGCTACCTCAAGAGGTGCATGGGCCTCGAGATCTACTTCAAGATAGAAAACCCGCCCGGTAGCCGGGTACAGAAGATATTCGTGAACGGGAAGCCCCTTGAGCCGGATAGAACCTACAGTGCAGTCTACGTCACCAGTCAGGGTGTGCCATCACGGTACGGTGATAACCACGAGGAGATGGACATAAGGGCCGTTGACGCCCTCAGGGAGTACGTTGAGAAGAACAGCCCTGTTGACGCCGAGCTCGATGGTAGGATAACACCTGTATGATTGTCCTCACGCGATGAATACCCTGTGAATATTGTACTGAAGTCATTAGGGATAGCACGTATGACTGTCTTCAACTGTAATTGTGAACCGGGTGATCATGATGGGTGATGAGAGGATTTACCGTGTGGTCTTCCACCTTGATGAGGATGACGATGAGAGGGTTTTGCTGCTTTTTGCCAATGTGAGGAACCTGATGGCCGACATTCAGAATGTTGAGATTGAGGTTGTGGCGTACTCAAAGGGTGTCAGCGCCCTCATGAGGGACTCAGAGTACTCAGATATGATCGGTGAGCTCATTGATGATGGTGTCAGATTTGCTGCCTGTTCCAACACCCTGAATGCATGGGGTATAACCTCAGGGGAACTTGTTGAGGGTGTTGATACCGTATCCTCGGGTGTGGGTGAGATTGTCAGAAAACAGTGCGATGGATGGGCCTATATAAGACCCTGATATCTAGATGAACCTCTTGAGGACCTGATTGCATAGGCAATGGAGCTGTACCCGGGCGTGAATGGTGTTATCAGGAGCGCCACGATTGCCACAAATCAGAAGGTTCCTCTTAAGTGCCCTCAGGTACTGGTCCCTTTCAACATCCATGAGCCCATTTCTATATGCATAGAACCAGCTTGCAGATAGTAGGAGGCCTATCATCAGCATGTTAACATGGAATATGACATTGGATGTCACAAGTCCGCCATAGTCTCTTGTAAGTTCCGTTGAGAAGGGCACCATGGCCACAAACATCAGCCAGAATATGTTTATCCACAGGAAACCCGTGTCAACCTCCCTCAGGTTTTCAAATTGCATGTGGTTAACCCGCCAGAAAATCCCGAGGAGGAGGAAGCTGAGGCAGTAGATGTAGATCCTGGGGGCGAGGAGTGTGAGGTATGAAGCCATTGAGGACTCTGTTATGATTCCCTCTGGCACTTCAATGCCCAGAACAAGGAGTGTCATTGCAATGGCAAATATTCCATCGGCGAGGCCCTCAATCTGTTCTTCTTCATTCTTTTGCCTCAATAAAATGATTCCAGGATTCTCCTGCTCTTTATGACTCCCTCATAGTTATTCAGTTCTATCACCCCACGGTCTATCCCCCTGAGGAGTTCAAGGTCAACCGTGCCCTCCCCCAGGGGGAGGTGCTGGTCCCTTTCACCGTTGTTGTCGCTCAGGTGGTGGTGGGCTATTCTTTCCATGCTGAGGAAATCCTCAAGGAAACCTGTGGTGTTTGCATGGCCCACATCCACAGTCACATATGATCCGCATTTCTCTGAGAATTCTTCAAGCTCACGGGGGCTGTTGCAGAGGTATGAGAACCTGTCAGGCATGTTCTCAACTGAGAACTTTACCGATGAATCCTCTGCATGGGCCACACAGTTTTTAAGTGTTTCTGCCGCGAATTTAAGAGCCGCGTTCCTTATCCTCTCCTCCCTCCTGTGCACAAGACCCGGGTGGGTTGTTACGGTTGTTGCCCCTATCCTTGATGCGAGTTCCACTGTCTCAATCATCTGTCTTTCTGTTTCCTCCCTTACGCCCTGGTTCATGCTGCCAGGGTTCAGGTCTATGGTGGGGGCGTGGAGGAGTATCTCAAGGTCAAAGGATTCAAATACCTCCAGTGCTGCCCCATCTTCAAGGAGCCTCCGGGGCCAGTAGGGTCCCTCGCAGAGTATTTCAAGAAGCTGAAAGCCGTCCTCCTCTGCTTTCTCCAGGATATTCTCCATTGGTTCCATGAAAAGTGCCAGGGTTGAAAATCCGAGTCTCATATAGATCCCGGTAGGTTTTCTATTCAGCCGGCCTTATGAGTGTTTCCATTCCCTCTGAAAATGAAAGATACTTATAGGTGCCTGGATCTGCAGGGTCCCTGCGGTGTTAAGACGTCTACAGTGACCCTGAACATGGGCTGGATGTGAAGGGCGTTCCTCTTCGCCTGATAGTGTGTGGTGATCAGAACTGTTTCAGTGCTACCTCGACCTTACCTTCATCGTACCACCAAAAAGTATATATAAAACAGGATATATCAGAAAATTGATATATCACTTTCTGGAGATGTCCTGATGTGTGCAGAAAATGGCCCCCATGGAAAGGGGGGACAGTTTGACGAGAAGATAATAAAGAGTTTCATGAGGGGATTCGGAAAAACAATGATCCTCTGGATGATAAGCAGGGAAAAGATCCATGGATACGAGATAATGCGACGACTTGAGAAGTTCTACTCGATCAAGGGGATGCACTGCCAGGAGATCAAACCGCCCGGTCCAAGCGTCATCTACCCAGTACTCCACGACCTGGAGAAGAAGGGACTCATAAGGGGTTCATGGGAGATGCACGGGGAGAAGAGGGTCAAGTACTACGAGATAACCCCGCTGGGAAATGAAACAATAGAGAGGATCCGTGATATAATGAAAAACCACATCTCAAGAATATGGGAGGACTTCTGGAACGACATGTTCCCATGTGAGAGGGAGGAGGAAGAATGAAATATGCCATAGAGACCTATGACCTCACAAAGGTCTACGGGGACTTCAAAGCAGTTGACAGCCTCAACATGAAGATAGAGAAGAACTCAATCTTCGGGTTCCTGGGGCCCAACGGGGCGGGTAAGACCACAACCATAAAGATGCTCACCTGCCTCATACCACCAACCTCAGGTACAGCCCGTGTCGCCGGATACGATATACTGGAGAACCCCGACGAGGTGAGACAGCAGATAGGTATGGTCCCCCAGAAGGTCAGCCTCTACGAGGACCTCACAGCAAGGGAGAACGTGGAGATGTGCGCAGACTTCTACGGGATGCCAGAGGACCTCAAGGAAACAAGGATCGATGAACTCATGGAGCTGGTTGACATAAAGTACGCGGCAGATAAACCCGTTGGACAGATGTCAGGGGGACAGCAGCAGAAGGTTTCACTGGTTGCAAGCCTGATACACCAGCCAGACATACTCTTCCTCGACGAACCAACCATAGGACTTGACCCGACAACAAAGAGGGTGCTGTGGGACCTCATCGAGGAACTGAACAGCAGCGGCCACACCATCATACTCTGCTCCCATGACATGTATGAGGTTGAACTCCTCTGTGACTACGTGGGTATAATAAATCAGGGTTTGCTAGCAGCCTTTGACACGCCCCAGGGCCTCAAGGACACCGTTATAAGAGAGGAGGAATCCCTAAAGGCACGGGAGATTGGCACCATACTTGAAAGAATTCAGGAGGAGACCCCTGAATCCGAAAAAAAGGTCATTGAGGAAATGAAAAAATCCGGGACCTGCGCCGGTAGGGAGCTCAGCATGCTGATCACCGACCTCAGCGACGAACTCATAGCTGAACTTGAATCCCTCCCGGTTACACTGGAGGTTAAAAGGCACCACACCGGCAGGATAATACTTGAACTGGATGAAAGCTGTGACACTGCCATAAATGACGTCCTCGGGGCAGTTATAAGGAACAATGCCAGGATCAGCTCAATTTCAACCAGGGACCCCTCACTTGAGGATGTATTTATGAAGGTTACAGGGAGGTAACCGTTATGGAAATGAAGAAGGTAATGTGGATGCTCAAGAAGGACCTCATAGTCCTCTGGAGGCACAAACCCCGCCTCATATCAATCATACTGTTCCCCATACTCATGATAACCCTCTTCGGTTACGGTATGGGTGGTACACTGGAGAACATACCTGTGGTTATAGTTGAGCAGAGCAGCGGACCCCTCACAGACCAGACCGTCGCTGCAATGAGGAACATGAGCCTCTACGATATTAAGGATATCATGAAGGACCCTGAAACCGCAAGGGACATGGTGGACGCCGGGGAGGTCAAGGCGGCAATAATACTGCCCCCCAACTATGACAATCTCACAGACGAGCCAACAGTGGTCATGTACCTTGACTCCTCTGACCAGCTGGCAAGTCAGGCCCTGGTACCTGCAACCCAGGCGCTGTTCAGCAGGCTTTCAGGTGAAATAGCGGTTCAGAAGATGCAGAGCCCCGCTGTGAATATTCAGAACCAGAATTCAACCCCCGGGGAGACGGGCTTTCAGAGCATCGTGAGCACGATAAACTTCCAGGTTGACAGGATCTACGGGGACGTCAAGTACATGGATTTCCTTGTGCCCGCGGTACTTGCAATGACCATAATGTTCTCCTGCATGTTCGGTATGGGACAGTCAATTGCAGGGGAAAGGGAGAGGGGAGAACTCGCACGTCTCTTCATGACCCCCACAAGCGTTTCAACAGTTGTTGGGGGTAAAATAATCTCAAAACTGGTTATAGAAAGTGGAAGAGCATTCCTGCTGCTCTGTGTCGCCATACTACTCTTCGGAATAAAGATCAACGGCAGCATGCTCCTTACGGTCCTTCTACTTGTACTCACAGCACTGTGCTTTGTGGGATTCGGAATAATGATATCGGCGAGGGTGGGGACCCAGGAGGACTACATGCAGATGGTTATGCCCTTTGCAATGCCCATGATGTTCGTATCAGGGGTCTTTTACCCCATTGAGACCATGCCATGGGTGTTCCAGAAGCTGGCCTACGTGGTGCCCCTCACCTATGCCAACGACGCTCTTAGGTCAGTGATGCTGAAGGGTGCAGGTGTCGGGGACATCTGGCTTGACCTGGCCGTGCTTGTGGGATTCACACTCCTGTTCTTTGCAATGGGGGTTACCAGGTTTAACAGGGACATTTAGGTGTTAAGACTAAATTTCAGGTGGTAATATGATGAGGAAAAGTTTAATTGCGGCACTTATAATCATTGGGATGGTTTTAAGTCCTGTATCAGCTGCAGACTGGCCCCTCTTCCATGGGGACCAGCAGCGCACAGGTTTCTCTGAGGAGCCAAGTGACTTCTCAGCAAGGACATGGTATCTCTCCATCGGCGGGATAAAGTCATCACCCGCAATATTCAACAAGGTTGCCTACATCGGCTCAGTCGATGGAAAGGTTTATGCGGTGAACCTCGAGACCGGTTCAGTTGTCTGGAGCTACCGGACAGGGGGCGCGGTTGTATCATCCCCTGCGGTGGTCAATGGTACCCTTTATGTGGGTTCAGGGGACGGATACCTCTACGCCATAGACACAGACACCGGTGACCTCGAATGGAAATTTAAAACAGGCAACAGGATAGAGTCATCCCCTGCAGTTAGCGGG
Source organism: Methanothermobacter marburgensis str. Marburg (assembly GCF_000145295.1). Classification (NCBI taxonomy): domain Archaea; kingdom Methanobacteriati; phylum Methanobacteriota; class Methanobacteria; order Methanobacteriales; family Methanobacteriaceae; genus Methanothermobacter; species Methanothermobacter marburgensis. The sequence goes on along the minus strand of NC_014408.1, from coordinate 65,748 downwards.
GGTACCGTATATGTGGGGTCAGATGACTGCAGGCTTTACGCAGTTGATGCGGATGACGGGTCAAAGAAGTGGGAGTTCTATGCCGGGGAGGCTGTTAAATCATCACCACTTGTGGTGAACGGAACCGTCTACTTTGGATCATGCAACGGTAATGTCTATGCCCTATCAGAGTCCGACGGAAAGGAGAAGTGGAGCTACACAACCGGTGACCAGGTTATATCATCACCGGCCTTCTGGAACGGAACCATCTATGTGGGGTCAGATGACGGGAACATGTATGCCCTATCAGAGTCCGATGGAAGCGCGGTCTGGAGGTACAGCCTCGGTGACAGGGTCAGGTCAACACCCGCCATTGACACAGAGGAGAACAGCCTCTTTGCTGGATGCGATGACGGCAACGTGACCTCACTTGACACAAGGACAGGTACCCTGAAATGGTCATTCAAAACAGGCGGTGCCGTGAGATCAGCGCCAGCACTCTTTGAGAACATGGTGGCTGTGGGCTCAGATGACGGGACACTCCACATCCTCAACAAGTACACAGGGAAGGAGGAGTGGAGCTACTCACCGGGTTACTACCTTTTCAACTCACCAGCAAGTTCATCACCCGTAGTCTACGGCAAAACCATCTACTTTGCAACAGAAAACGGCTACATCTACGCCCTTGACTCCAAAAAGAAGGAGGGCCCAACCTCACCATTCGCATACTATGTGGCGGCGATAATAATAGCCATCATAGGGGCCGGAGCCGTGATAAGAAGGGTTGCAAGAAAATAAACCCTTCTTTTTTATTTAAAAAACTGAAGGTGAAGGTATGTTCAGGACACTCATAATCTATGAGAGCACCTACGGCTCCACAGAGGAAGCCGCATCAACCATCGGGAGAATACTCGGGCCCTCAAGGTGCTGCACCACAGAAGAGTTTCAGAAAGACTACAGGGAATTTGACTTCTTCGTTATTGGTTCAGGGGTTTACAGGGGCCGTTTACACGACAGAATAACCGATTTTATAAAGAAAAATCCCTGGCTTCGTGATAAACCCGTGGCGATATTCTCAGTTTCCCTGAGCCCGGATGATGGTAGAAGGGCTCTCAGTGAGGCTGAAAAACTTCTTGGGGGTGCTGTCCATTCAGCCACCCTTGGTGGGCGTATGATCCTTGACAGACTCTCTGATGGGGATATTGAGGATCTCAGGAGGTTCTCTGAGGTTGCTGGAATTGAAATTAAGGATTCCGACCTCTTTGATATCTCAGAGGTGATTGAAGTTGCCCTTGACCTTAAAGAAATCAGGGACTCACTTATGACTGACATTGATGAGGATAAACTCCGTGAATCCATTGATGAATTTCTGAGGTCCCATAACACATGTGTCCTTGCAACCTGCCATGGTAACCGACCAAGGGCAACACCCCTTGAATACGTGTATGACGGTGAGTCCATATACGTGATCACCGAGGGTGGGGAGAAATTTGCCGGTATCCTTGAGAACAGCAACGCCTCTGTTGCAGTTTACGAGGACTACACATCCATGAGCAACCTGGCAGGGATGCAGATAACCGGTGCTGTGGATATACTGGATGAAGATGAATCAGAGAGGATCTATAATCTAAGGGGTCTCAATCCTGAGTCCATGAGAAACCTCCCCGTGGATATGAACGTCATAAGGATCTCCATCCACAGGGTTGAGTTCCTAAACAGCAGGTTCAGGGAGGCCTCATCGGGCGCAAAACAGGTGTTCTGGTTTAAAGAGAAGGTCTAAATTTATGAAATCCTAGAATTATGCACTCTAAAAAAAGTTTTATGGAATGCCTAGAGCATTCCATTGTTGTATTTATCCAGCATACTCATCCACTGGAGGACTTTCTGCTGATCCTTTTTGCTGAGGCTGCTCCAGCTTGATGTGTCATGGATTGCGAGGAAAGCATCTGCCTGGGCAATCACGCTGAGAACCTGTGGGGAAGCATAGGCTCCGTTGAGTATATTCAGTTTTGCTGCAAGTAGCTGTGCATATAGCTTGTTTATTCCATTGGATGCTGAGCCATTAAAGCTTAGGATTCTCACAGCCTGTTCAGCGGTGGTGACAAGTACACTCCTATCTCCACCGGCAGTTCCAAGCCATAGACCCGTGCCAAGGAGTGGTGTGACAGCATCCTGGTTGTTTCCATTGAAACCGGCGTGTGTCTTCCAGTAACCTATTGTCAGTGTGCCGTAGGGGCTCCTCACATATACATCAACCAGCCATGAGTCTGATCCCCCGGTGCTGGTATCACAGGTCACAAATGATGCCTCGTTAACCTCTGTGTAAAGTCCAGGTGCATTGTAGGGTCCATAGGTCACAGAATAGTTGAAGGTGTAGGTTTCTCCAGGCATTATGTCACTGCCCACAGTGATGACTCCCAGGTAGCCCCATCTGTCGTCGGATACAGTTACAGATTCATCAACAAGTTCTGAAGGTTCACCGAATTCCACATCAGCCATTGCAGTGTACTCTGTAGATCCGGCCATATCTGAACTGTCCAGGTAGCGGTCATGGTTCTGCTGAACCACCGTTGCAGTGTTAACCCTTGAAGAACCATCAGGTAGACGTCCCATGTAGTTGAGGACAAGTGTCCCGCCTGGCTCAAGTACATGGGGGAACGTTGCGCCGGTTAAATTCATCAGAAGTCCCGGTGATACGGTATCAGAGATGGAGTTTATTACAGCGGCGATGGGTGCAGGGTTGAACACTGTGATGGTGCCCCCCACCATCCAGTCACTGTCTTTTCCTGTATCAACTGAAATGTTAACCGTGTAGTTCACGGTTGCAGTGTCCCCCATGTTCACGGTGACCTCTCTTAAGTCGGCCTCCTTGCTGATGTTCCAGGTGTAGGTCCTTGTGTAGGAAGTTGTGGCATTCTTGGAGACCATCAGTTCATATACGTTAACCTGGACAGATGCACTGGCACTCTGACCGGTTTCCCTTATCGTGGCCGTGTTGTTGTATGTTCCAGCCCCGGTGAACCGCCTGGTGTATGTAACTGATCCTGAGTCGTTAAAGAGCCATGACTCTCCACTTGTGTCATCAACATGTATGCACTCATTCACCGTCACCGGTGATGCAGGGAGTGTTGCCGTTGCTGATGGTCCCGGTCCAAAGGGTGTTCCGAGGCGCCCTGAATGGTTTGTGATTGTAACATTCGCAGTCACCTTGTAGTTACCCCCTGCGTGTACCTGTGCCGGTGTGAGGTAAATCCTGTAGGGGTATGTCCCTGTTTCTCCTGGATCAAGAACAGGATTCGCTGATATATCCAGTGGATAAATCCCTAAAAGGTCATCTGGTGGTGGTACACCATCCCTCAGCTCCAGTATAACCGAGAGGTTCTCTGTGGAAACACCCCCACCATTGTGTACAGTCACGTTGCCCTCAATCCATGCCCTCTCTGTCGGGTTTTCCCTCTCAACACCTACTGTGTACTCTGAGGTGGCTGAGTCTCCCTTAAAGATGTCCCAGCTATCGGGTGTGACGTTCTTGTGGATCTGCCATGTGTATTCCTTCACATAGCTTGTGTTTGCAGTGACACTTGCTGTGAGTGTTGTTCCGGCCTGACCTCCGCTTTCCGCAGAGGATGTGCCTGTGAGGGCCAACACTAAAAGAAGTGCCACCAGACCTAGACCTACCGGTCCAATGGACCGGGAGGCCCTGAATTTCCTATTCATTCATCCCCCCTCCTTTTTCAGGAAAAATAATTTTCAGTCCCCTCAATTATAAAGTATTGAGGAGTGATTCTCTGTATGTCCACACTGCCATAAATAGTTTAGTAAAATACTGAAAAACCTTGAAAAAATAATCATAATCTTCAGAATATGTGAATAAACTATTACAATCCTGTGAAAATTAGATATTACATTGAGGTCAGCTGAAATGGTATGAAGACCCTCTTAATTTCTGATAAAGTATTGTGCTGGGGTTAAGTGAGAAGTCAATGACTGTTCTGAATCCCCTGATAAAGAGTAAAGTTCCTGAAAATTCAGTGCATATAAAATATAAAAGAATGGAAACCTGTGGCTTCCATCTTTTATATCCCTAATCCTTTCTGAGCTGGATTTCTATTGCTGAAACATTGGTAGCGGTTCCCTCGTTACCAATGATCTCCTCTGTACATATGTCAATGTTCTCTATCTGTATGTCTGGTATGAAACGGTTCCTGACAATCTCCGCAACGTCAACAGCCCTGCTTATAGCTCTTCCACGGGCTTTAAGGATCACTTCACTGGTTCCACCGTTCATCTGAGTCACTACGGCCAGAACATAGTTCATTACAGGCTTGTTTCCGATGTATACTACATTCTCCTCTGACATCACTTAACCTCCAAGAGTGTCTGTAATAAAGATAGAAACCCCTGATTATATAAAGTTTGTGATATGCTAATTAAAAAATTTAATAACTTCTGGACCTAACCGCTTCAAGTACCCTGCCGCCGGTTACACATGCGCCCCTGAACCCTGCAGTGAGGGCATAACCATGCATAACATCGATAAGCGGCGCCCCCAGTGATTCTGAAAACCGTGTCTCTGCAACTCCACCGAGTATGACCTCAGGTTCATTCCTGATAAGCGCATCCTCCAGCTCAGAGAGATCAGCCCCAACCAGGACCTCCGACCTCAGGCCAGTTCCAGAGAGGTTCTCAAGTGTGTACTCACCAATCATGTCCATTGCCACCACAGCGGGTTTCATTCCAAGTTCAGTTACAAATCCAGCCAGTGCAACGGCCCTTGTGGGCCCTGAAACTATACCGACCCTCACACCCTCCAGTTCCGATCTCAGACGATCCCTTTCCTCAGCGTATTCACTGACTTCATCCTGAAGGGTGTAATCAATGCTGAGGTGTTCAAGTATCACCTCATAGAACCTCAGGGTGTTTGAAAATCCGAGGGGAATTGGGTGGTGGATGAATGGAATCCCGAATTCCTCCTCGAGAAACCTGCAGGGCCCTATTCCTGATACATCACAGAAGGAATAGTTCAGATGGGCTGACGCGATTCCCTCAATGTCACCGACTGTGCTCCCGGATGTGAGCACACAGTTCACAGAAACACCCATCCTGCCAAGGGTATCCACAATATGGTTGAGGTCGGGGCCGCCCCTGAACTCCCCTATGATGTTGATTGATGGCTCATCTGATGGTTTTGCATCAGCTGCAATGGACTCAATGAGTGTCATCATGACCTCAAGGTATCCTTCGCCCTGGTTTGACTCAAAGCCCCCTGCACTGATGGTTATGATTTTAGAGTCGATTTCCCCCTTAACCTCCTCTGCAGCCCTCCCTATATCCTCACCTATTATGCTTGTTGCACAGGAGCTCATAACAGCTATGAGTTCCGGTTTAAGGGTTCTGTCGGCATCAATTATGGCCTTTTTGAGTTTATCGGCTGCCCCAAATACCACATCTGATTCAGTGAGTTCTGTTGATAGAACCCTTATTCTCTTACCTCCCCTTGCCGTCAGAAGGTATCCGATGTGGTATGCGCAGCCCCTGGGGCCATGGATGAGTGGTACAGCATTGCAGATGCCTGAAACAGCCCTTACAGCCCCGAAGAGTTTACATGTTGATACTGGCTCCATCGGCACACCTATTTGAGGCTCAGGATCTTGTTGATTGCATCGAGGACCGCCTCCACACTCGCCATCACTATATCCTCCCTGGTGGATCTTCCTGTTGCCTTGTTGCCGTCGGCGTCGCTCATGACAACGAAGACCTCTGCAAGGGCGTTGGTACCGCCTGTTATTGCCTCTATGTTGTACTCATCAAGTTCTATATCTGCTGTTTCACTTACTAGGCTCTGTATGGCGTTTATGGCCGCATCAACAGGCCCCACCCCGGTCATTGATGTTGTCTTGATCTCATCTCCGATCCTCAGCTTCACTGTGGCCGTTGGCATCACACTCTCACCTGTCATCACCGCTATGCCCTCAAGCTTCACAATCTCCCTTGTTGCCTTTCCAAGTATCGTGACGGCCATTGCCCGAAGATCTGCGTCGGTGATCCTTTTCCCCTTATCTCCTAGTCTTTTGACCTGTTCATAGAGGGTGCAGAACTGGTCCTCGTTCATATCTATGCCATATTCCTGAAGCTTTGATCTGAGGGCGTTGGCCCCTGTGTGCTTGCCGAGGACTATCCTCCTCTTGTGGCCAACCATCTCGGGGGTTATGGGTTCATAGGTCTCTGCCTTCTCAAGAACCCCATGGACGTGTATGCCTGCCTCATGTGCAAAGGCGTTTTCACCCACGATTGCCTTGTTGGGGGGCATCCTTACCCCCGTTATCTTTGATACGAATTCCGAGATGTTCACAAGTTCCGTTGTCTTTATGGTGAGGGGGAGGTCATAGCGGGTTATGAGGGCCATCACAACCTCCTCAAGGGCTGCATTCCCTGCCCTTTCACCGAGCCCGTTGATGGTTGCATGCACCTGTGATGCGCCTGCCTCCACCGCTGCAAGGGAGTTTGCAACGGCCAGTCCAAAGTCATTGTGGCAGTGGACGCTGATGGGTGTCCTGACCTCATCCCTGAGACCCCTTATGAGGCGGTTCATGGCCCGGGGTATCATCACCCCCACAGTGTCCGGCACATTTATCATGTCGGCCCCTGCATCCTCTGCGGCCCTGTATACCCCCACAAGGTAATCAAATTCTGTCCTCGTGGCGTCCTCGGCAGAGAATTCCACCCTGAGCCCATGTTCAACCGCATATTCCACCCCAAATACCGCCCTGTCTATTATCTCCTCAGGGGACATTTTGAGCTTGTACTTCCTGTGGAGGGGTGATGTCCCTATGAAGGTGTGTATGTAGTCAGCGCCGCAGTCAATAACAGCGTCTATGTCCTCCCTTAGCACCCTTGCCAAACCACAAGTATTCGCATCAAGATCAAGGTCAGCTATCCTCCTTACTGAGTCCATCTCCCCTGGGGAGGCTGCAGGAAACCCTGCCTCTATTGTGTCAACTCCAAGGGAGTCCAGTTTCCTTGCTATGCATATCTTCTCATCCACCGTGAGCGCCACTCCAGGTGTCTGCTCACCGTCCCTGAGTGTTGTGTCAAATATTCTCACCGTCTCAGGTAGCTTCATTTCCGGTTTAACCTCTTCTATGTACATTTAAATTCCCCGTGGTCTGGCCTTTTATCATGATCTATATGCTGCCACAATTAAAAGCTTTTACACAGCAGACTTATAAGTTATAAGTTATAACTTAAAAGTCAGAAGAAGCGTTCTGCTGCCAAGAGACGAGGGGTCCCGGATATACTTTAAACCGCCATGCTGAGACTCAGAAAGTTCCTGAGGCCCGGTGCTAGGCCAAGTATGAATATAACAAGTTTAAGTAGAGCCGAGTCCCCCGGGTCCTCAACGTACCTGTCAATGGCATATAGACCCAACAGTATGACCGCTATCTTTAGGGGGAACATCACAAGGGCCGTGCCAGTCAGGGCCGTGAATGCCGATGGCAGGACATGCTGCTCAGCATAGCCATAGAGGTCAACCGCAACATAGGTTGAGGATGCATCAAAAAGGTGCGCGTACACCACGTAGAGATTCATCCTCTCCCTTAGAAGTTCCCATTTAAGACCTATTATATAGAAAAGGAATGCAGATGCCATGAATACTCCCAGTACAGAGAAAAAGGGTACGGGATTAATTTTCTGCATGCTTATGATGTTTGGAATGGAAAGAACCGCCCCTGTAGCAAATACAAGCTTTCTGTAATCCCATCCATAAAGTTTCTCAAGTTTAACCGAGACGAGGAGCGTTGCTATTGCCGTGAGTCCCACAAGGACATATATGCCAGGGGTCACAAGGAGATGGGTGAGTGGATAGATCCCATTATCAACAAGGGCCCTTGCACCTGACCCGAGAAATATGAAGGGAAGCAGTGGCACAAGGAGTTCCCTGGGGTCCTTTTTAAGCCACCTGAACATTCTGAGTATGATGAGAACGGCAAACCCGAGTACAAGGCCAAAAACAACCGTGTTGAGGGGCGTGTAGCCAGGGTGGAGGTAGAAGAAGTTGCTCTCCAGGAACTTCTGAAGCTCAGATATCATTTCTCATCCTGCCTATGAGTTTTTTGTTGATTACCTCCCTCACAATCAGGGGAAGGGGTGTCCTTCTTCCCTCAGGCCTGGTTCTACCCCTTCTTATACCTTCAATTATATCATCAGCTGTATTTTCAGACTCCACAAACGTGAATGAACTTCCAACAGCCTCCACAAAGTGTGCGTCGCTTGCACCTATCTCAGGGATGCCCCTCTTTCTTGCGAATTTCCTTGCCCTCCAGTTGGAGTAACCAACTATGTAGCGGGAGTTGAGGGTTTCAACTGCATCAACACGGAGGTTTCTCTCGTTCACAAAGAGTCCCTGTCTGTACCTGACAAATGGGTGTGGTATTATGGCAAGTGCGTCCTGTGAGTGTATCTCATCCATGGTCTCTGCAGGGGTGAGACCCCTCTGTATTTCCTCCTGCACACCCAGTGCCACTATGTGACCGGCGGATGTGCTGAGTTCCACTGCAGGGACCACCGTGACCCCAAACTCTGCTGAGTCCTCCATTGCAATCAAGGATCCCTTCATTGTATTGTGGTCTGCAATCGCAACTGCATCGAGGCCCACAAGGGATGCCCTCTTCAGCACATCCCGTGGCGTTCCCCTTGCATCCCCTGAGTATACCGTGTGTATGTGGGGGTCAATCCTTATCATGAAACCACCTTAACAATTGCCCTCATGTTCCCTGGACCCATCAGTGCATCACCCTGTATTCTATGCTTCCTATGAGCCCCACGGGCCCTGTCATCATGACGTCCCCTGCCGGTGCAGCATGGTGGACCCTGAGGGATGTTTCATCGAGAATACTCCTCTGTGGACCAGTTGCAACAACCACCTCAGGCTCACCCACCCCTCCAAGGACATGGGCACCATGACCTCCGTCGCCATGGACCTCCCGGTGGGTTATCTCCCCATGGGCGAGTTTCAGGAGGAGTTCCTCAAGTTTTTCAGGGGACAGCATCTTTGTGTGGTGCTCCATGACCCCATGTATCCTGCCATCCAGTACGCTGGCTGCCAGGGTGTGGCCGTTACCCACATCAACAGCGACTAGCGGCCCAGCTGAGTTCACTGCGGGGTCAAGGAGAGCCCCTGCTATTGAGGCGAACTTGGAATCCATCAGAAGGAGGGGGTGCTCAGCTGCCCCCTCAATGGATTTCATCCTGGTGAAGTAATCTGGGACATTGCCAAGGTATGAGAACTCCTGAGGTTTCACTGGTTCTCTTAGTTTCTCCCTGATCTTCATGAAGCGGAAGTTTCTATCACCCATATCACCACCCGCACCATGGTCCTGAACAGCCACCCCCAGGAAGTCGATTTCCAGTTCAACGTCAAAGTGTCCGAGGGCCCCTGCTATGGCCCCGAGATCAACATCCGTTAACTTCACCCTCCTCAGGCCAGGGTCCCTGTCTGATATCTCTATCCCCATCGCCCTGACCCTTTCAAGGTCATCCCTGATGGTCCTTGCTGCCTCATGGGTCATTACAACCCTGTAACCCCTCTCAAGGTGCTCAATTATGGCCCTGCTCACGGGTCCCCCTCCCATTGTCTGGCCATGAATGAAGACGTCCTCACTGATTCCCCTGATCCTTTCTGCGATTATCCTTGTGGGTGAGGGCAGTACCATCTTTATGGAATTTTCAATTCTATCAACTGCAGTATCATGGTACATTATATCCTGGGTCCCTGCCCCCACATCAACTGCAAGTATCTTCATGTGGGAATCATATCTTCCCCCCATTTATTAACCATTTCCTAAATGTACAGATATGTACTGTAAAGTTTTAAATAGTTCTTTAAAGAGACATCATGCATGTAAATGCTGATGATAACATGACCTTATCATGAAATCTAAGGTGATACCATGAACAAGATTGTTCTTGACGAAAATGAAATACCAAAAAAATGGTACAACATCAACCCGGACCTGCCATCACCACTACCAGAACCCAGAAACCCTGAGGGCGGAGAGAACATAGAGAACCTTCCAAGGGTGTTCTCAAGGGGGGTTCTTGAGCAGGAGATGTCAATGGAGCGCTGGATAAAGATCCCCCGTGAGGTCAGAGATGTCTACAAGATGATCGGAAGACCCACCCCACTCTTTCGAGCAAAGGGCCTTGAGGAGATGCTTGACACCCCCGCCAGGATATACTACAAGAGGGAGGATTATTCACCCACAGGAAGCCACAAGCTCAATACCGCGATAGCACAGGCATACTATGCCCGTGAAGATGGAGCTGAAAGGCTCACAACAGAAACAGGCGCTGGACAGTGGGGAACCGCCCTCTCACTTGCATGTTCACTCATGGACCTCCAGTGCAAGGTCTACATGGTCAGGGTTTCCTTCAACCAGAAGCCCTTCAGGAAAACAATAATGCAGCTCTATGGTGGCGAGGTTGTCCCATCACCAAGTGACCATACCGAATTCGGAAGGAAAATACTCAGTGAGGACCCAGAACACCCGGGCTCCCTTGGTATAGCCATATCAGAGGCCATGGAGGAGGCCCTCCAGTATGAAAACGTTTACTACTCCCTTGGAAGCGTCCTCAACCACGTTCTGCTACACCAGACCGTGATAGGTCTTGAAACACAGAAACAGCTGGAAATAGCAGGTGAAACACCTGACGTCATGATAGGATGTGTGGGTGGGGGCAGCAACTTTGGCGGGGCGGTTTTTCCATTCATAAAGGATAAACTTGATGGTAAGCTCGACTGTGAATTCATAGCAGCTGAACCAAGATCCTGCCCGACCCTCACCCAGGGAGAATACCGGTATGACTTTGGTGACACTGCTGGTATGACACCACTCCTCAAGATGTACACACTAGGCCACGACTTTGTACCCCCATCTGTACATGCAGGCGGTCTGAGGTACCATGGAATGTCACCGCAGGTTGCACTGCTGGTGAAGGAGGGCATCATCAAGGCCCGGGCCGTAGAACAGCATAAAATATTTGAGAGCGGTGTTAAATTTGCAAAGGCCGAGGGGGTTGTTCCTGCACCAGAGACCTGCCACGCCATAAGTGTTGCCATGGATGAGGCCAGAAAGTGCAGAGAGACCGGTGAGGAAAAAACCATAGTCGTAAGCTTCTCTGGCCACGGGCTCCTGGACCTCAAGGGTTACGGGGACTATCTTGAGGGCAAAATCTGATAGCCCCGATTGAATTCATGGGGATTTATGGCTGAAACTCCATGATACATGGAACTCCACTGGATTTCAGCCATGAAAAATCCCGTATCTTCTTCTTCAATACATATAAATACCATCATCACCTACACTAAATTAGTTTATATCAATCTCATCAAGGTGATCTGATGGACTACAGAAATATCGTTATCGGTGCCATGATCCTTATCATAGCACTGATGGTCGGTTTCAATGTTGCCCTGTACATGGGGGCCCAGGAACAGAACGTGACCCAGCTGGACTGGGCTGACAACGCAACAACGGATATGAGTTTTGCAAATGAATCCCCTGCACCGGTCAGCACCGACAACACCATAAAAACCACAAAGAGAACCAGGACAAACATCACACCAGGTGAAGGAAACACCACAGCACCTGAAGAACCCGAACCACCGGCTCAAAATCAAACCACATAAGGAGGATAAAGATTGTACAGAATAGGTGAAGCACTCATAGGAAGCGGCAATGAGGTTGCCCATATAGATCTCATCATAGGTGATAAGGAGGGAAACGCGGGGGCAGCCTTTGCAAATGGCCTCACCAGCCTTTCCCTTGGTCATACACCACTTCTATCGGTTATAAGGCCCAACCTCATGACAAAACCCGCAACCCTCATAGTACCCAAGGTTACGGTGAGCTGCCTTGAGGACGCCGACAAGGTCTTCGGGCCGGCTCAGACAGCGGTTGCCCGTGCAGTTGCCGATGCGGTTGAGGAGGGAATAATCCCCGAGGAAAAGGTTGAGGACCTCGTGGTAATTGTCAGTGTATTCATACACCCAGAGGCAGAGGACTACCGCAAGATATACCAGTACAACTACGGGGCAACCAAACTGGCCCTCAGAAGGGCCATGGAGAACTACCCCTCAGCAAGGAAGGTCCTCAGTGAAAAGGACCGGGGAAGCCACCCAATCATGGGTTTCAGGGCAGTCAGACTGTGGAACCCCCCCTACCTGCAGGTTGCCCTTGACCTTGACAGCATTGAGGAGATGGAGAGGATCATTGACGCTCTCCCCAACAGGGAAAGGATACTCCTCGAGGCCGGAACACCCCTCGTCAAGAAGTTCGGTGTTGGTGTCGTAAGCAGGATAAGGGAGCTTCGAAGGGACGCCTTCATAATAGCTGACCTCAAAACCCTTGACGTTGGCAGGATAGAGGTTAAGATGGCCGCAGATGAGACGGCTGATGCAGTGGCCATATCCGGTCTCGGAACCGTTGAATCCATTGAGAAGGCCATCCACGAGGCCCAGAAACAGGGCATATACTCCATACTGGACATGATGAATGTTGAAAACTTCGTTGATAAACTCAGGGGCCTCAGATACAAGCCAGACATCGTCCTCCTCCACAGGAATGTAGACCTTGAAACCCTCAGAGCAGAGCGTGGAGAGGACATTGGTGAAATGAGCGAATGGGGCAACATCAGGGAAATAAAGGATATACTTGGCCCCAGGGGCCTTGTGGCCGTTGCAGGAGGTATAACACCATCCAAGATGCAGGAGGCCCTTGATAGCGGCGCCGACATAATAGTGGTTGGAAGGTACATAATCGGCTCAAGGGATGTGAGGAGGGCCGCCGAGGACTTCCTGGAGCACATGCCCCAGGACCCCGACACCATGAGACTGCCCCTTGACGAGGACGAGTCAATCTAGCCGAGAAGGGGGTTGCATATGATAGTGGGTATATGTGGAAGCCCCAGGAAACAGGCCACCCATTACGTGCTTGAGAGGACCCTTGAAACACTGGAGGATGAAGGGTTTGAAACAGAGTTCTTCACTGTAAGGGGTAAGAACATCTCACCCTGCAGGCACTGTGACTACTGCCTCAGGAACAGGGAGTGTGTGCTGAAGGACGACATGTACCCACTCTACGACCTCCTTAGGGGGGCCCAGGGAATCATAATTGCAACCCCTGTCTACAATGGCGGTGTCAGCGCCCAGGTGAAGGCCATAATGGACCGCTGCCGGGCGCTTGGTGCAGAGGACTACGACTCCCTAAGGGGTAAGTTGGGCATGGGCATAGCTGTTGGTGGTGACAGGTGCGGGGGGCAGGAACCTGCCCTCATGCAGATACACACCTTCTACATCCTCAACGGAGTAATACCAGTAAGCGGGGGGTCCTTCGGAGCAAACCTTGGGGCATGTCTCTGGTCAAGGGACACCATCGAGGGCGTTAAGGAGGATTCCTATGGGTTTAAAACCCTTGATAAAACCCTCAAAATGTTTAAAAGATTTTTGAATTCCCAGACCCCATAATTTATTTTTTTATCATGGCAACTTCGACCCAAAGGCTTATTTAAGGCGCTATCAGATCTATTTTTCCGGTGATTCAATGGCATCTTCAGGTACCTCCAAACTCTTAAAGGGCAGCTTCTTTATAATAATCGGCAACCTGCTTTTCAGGGTGGGTGGATACATCTACCGCGTTCTAATGACACGTCTCCTCGGACCCGAGGGCTACGGACTCCTGGGACTGACACTCCCATTCCAGGGGATATTCCAGATACTGGCCGCCGGGGGTCTGCCGCCGGCAATAGCCAAGTATGTGGCCCAGCACCGGGCCCTCAAGGAGGATGAAATGGCCAGGCAGGTTGTTATAACCGCGCTGAAGGTCATGATATTTCTTGGTCTGACGTTCTCCCTCGTAATGTTCTTCACAGCCCCCTGGCTTGCAAACCAGTTCTTCCATAAACCAGCAGCCCAGTACCCCTTGCAGGCTGTTGCACTTATAACACCATTCAGTGTTATAGTGGGTGCCTTCAGGGGCGCATTTCAGGGCATATACCGGATGGAGTACGTCGTGGTTACAAGGGCGGTTGAGCAGGTTTTCATGATAACCCTCGCAGTTGTCTTTGTGATGGCCGGTTTCTATGCAGCAGGGGCGGTTATGGGTACCGCCATGGGTTTTCTCGCCTCGGCCATATCAGCTATCCTGATATTCAAAAGGCTGATGAACAGCTATTTCCCACCTGCTCCCCCAGAAAAAAGGCTGACCATCAGGGAGGAACTGGGACTTGTGAAAGTGCTTCTCTCATTCTCCATCCCCGTTATAATCACCGCCCTCTCTGAGATGGCAATATATGATATAAGTGTATTTGTGATAGGTGTGTTCATGGCGACAACCTCTGTGGGATACTACACTGCGGCTGATCCCATTGCAAGGCTTCCTCTTGTAGTATCCCTCTCTGTGGCAACCGCTGTTCTTCCTGCGGCATCAGAGGCCTTCGCACTGAAGGACAGGAGGCTCCTTGAAACCTACATTGTACAGTCATACAGGGTCGTGACTCTCCTTGTGCTTCCCATGTGTGTTGGCATAGCCGTCTTCTCAGAACCCCTTCTTGAACTCCTCTTTGGGAGCAACTTCATCTTCGGTGCTGGCGCTCTGAGCATACTGGTTGTTGGGATGAGCTTCTACACCCTTTTCATGATATCATCAAGTATCGCCCAGGGGATAGGTTACCCCCGTCTTCCAATGTACGTGCTGGTTGCTGGAACTGTCATAAACCTTGCACTGAACGTTGCCCTTGTACCCTTAATTGGAATCGAGGGGGGAGCCCTTGCAACAACAATCGCGGCCTTCATTATAATGATCATCATCCTCTGGAAGACCTCAGAGATAACCGGTGTGAAGCCGCCGGGCCTCTCACTTCTCAGGATAGGATTCTCATCAGGGGTTATGGGGGTCTTCATGCTGCTCCTTCCCCAGACCATCATGGGGCTCCTTCTGGCAATAATCCTCAGTCCCCTGGTTTACGGTGCGAGCCTACTCCTTATAGGGGGTGTTGAGAAGCGTGACGTGAGGCTTGTGAGGAAGTCTGCGTCAAGGATGGGTCCCCTCTCAGGAGCCATGAACAGGGTGGCTGATCTTATGGACCGCTGGGCAAGGTGATGGCATAAGAATATAAAGAACAAGATCCATAGGTTCTACAATGAGCTTCAGCTGCAGAATTGCCATTGACGGAACCGAAGTCCCTGTGGATGATAGAAGGTTCAGACTTCTCAGGCTGATCCAGAGCAGGGGTTCCATAAGCAAAGCAGCAGAGGAGGCTGGTATCCCCTACCGCAGCGCCCTTGCCTATATAAAGAACCTTGAGGAACTCCTCGGTGAAGAGGTCGTGGAAACCAGAAGGGGTGGAAAAGGTGGGGGTGGAGGTAGCAGGCTCACAGAAACAGGTATCAGGGTCGTCCTTGAGTATCTTAAATTAAAGAGGGCCCTTGAAAGGCAGATTTCCAGTAACGAAATCAAGGGAACTGTTGAGGAGATTTCAGGAGATGGTTCAAGGATAAGGGTGGGAAACTCCCTCCTTGAGGCACCAATGGTTGAGGGTTTATCCCCTGGAGATGAGGTCATACTCCTCGTTGACCCTGAGGACATTGTGCTCATGGGTAAAAGGTACGATACCAGCATGAGGAACACCATTCCAGGGACTGTTACAGGCCTTGAACTGGATGGGGACATCGTGACCGTCAGGATCAATGCAGGTGACATTAAACTCAAGACCCGCATAACACGTGAATCTCAGCGTAAAATGAAACTGAACCCTGGATCCGATGTATATGCTGGTTTTAAGGCTGTTGCTGTTACTGTTCTTAAGATATGACGGATTGGTGGTGATTTAATTGAAGATCATTGTGGATCCAGATAAATGCACCGGATGCGGTGAGTGCCGTGAGGCCTGTCCCAAGGGGGGAAGGATATGGACCATAGACAGGAGAAACCCTGCCCGAGCCTCAAACCTTGAATTCTGCCACCAGTGCATGATATGTGCAAGTAAATGTCCTGAAGGCGCCATAAGGATCATAAGGGATGATAACTATGAGAAGAAGTCTGAAGACCCGGGAAACCCTTGAAACCCATGTGAAGGTTGATCTGAACCTTGATGGTAGTGGAAGGTCAAATGTGAATACAGGTCTTGGATTCCTTGACCACATGCTTGGATCGCTGGCCCGTCACGGGCTCATGGACCTTGAGGTGGAGGCAAGGGGAGATCTGGAGGTTGACGACCACCACACGGTTGAGGACGTTGCGCTGACACTGGGCGAGGCCCTCAGGGAGGCCCTCGGTGATGGAAAGGGTATAAGGAGGATGGCCCATGCTATGGTCCCCATGGATGAGTCCCTGGCCACCGTTGCACTGGACCTGGGTGGAAGACCCTACACGGTACTTGAACTTGATTTCAGAGGTACCAGGATTGGAGATGTCTCATCAGATAACATAGGGCATTTCTTTGAGTCATTTGCGGCTTCTGCTGCCATTAACATCCATGCATCTGTCAGGGGAAGTAACGACCACCATAAGGCCGAGGCACTCTTCAAGGCACTTGCAATGGCACTGAGGGATGCTGTACGGGTTGAACACGATATGATTCCAAGCACCAAGGGCAGATTGTAGAGAATCTGTGGATGGCGACGTGCACCTTAAAGTCATTTCATTAGTGAATAGTATTTTCGCATATGGGAGTCCAGAACACCATATTGCAGATATGCGTTGTTACGTTAATGGATGCAATTTATTAAGAGTTTTTCGCTAAATTAATCATAAGGATCTACCGTCTAAGACATGCTATTGACCTCAGGCTGCATCACAATCCATCACAGAAGGATCTCATTACAAAATTTAAGGGGAGTGATTGGTTTGTGTGAACTTCTGGGGTTCTGTTTTAACCGGGAAGTGAAACCATCCTTTTCCCTCAAGGGTTTCAGGATGAGGTCAGAGGATAACCCTCACGGCTGGGGGCTGGCCTTCTATCCAGATGAATCGGTACAGGTTTACAAAGAGCCCTGCCCATCAAAGGAGAGTCCGCTGTCACAGTTCCTGGAGAACTATGAACCCATAGGTTCTAGGATCATAATATCCCATATACGTCGGATAAGCAGCGGGGATAAGTCCCACAGTAACACCCACCCCTTCCAGAGGGAATGGGACGGACGGGACTATGTGTTCGCCCACAACGGTACCCTCAACATTGATAACCCTGGGGTTGGAAGGTATAAACCCGTTGGGACAACTGACTCCGAGATCGCATTCTGCCACATCATGAACCGCATCAGTGAGGAGGGCGTTAAATTCAGGGATGACGAGGATTACTTGTGGCTCTGGAGCGTCCTGAATGATATCAACGGCTATGGAGATTTTAACTGCCTCCTATCCGATGGTAAGCACCTCTTCTCCTATCATGACATGGAGGGATACAAGGGCCTCCACCAGTTGCATCGAAAGGCGCCCTACGGTCCTGTTGAACTCCTTGATGACGATTACCAGATAGACCTCGCCCATGAGAAAAAGCCTGATCAGGAGGGTTACATAATCGCAAGTAAACCTCTGACCAGTGAAAAATGGGAGGCCTTCCTTCGAGGAGAATTGAGGGTCTACAGAGATGGGAAGTTGATCTTCAGGGTCAGTGAGGAGAGCATCTGACGACGGTAAACGACAGCCAATTTCAACCAAGATCCATGCAATCTATTTTTTATATGGACCGCTGGACCAGTGATATTAAGCATCCGGGAATATAAACCATGCTCTGGAACGTTGCAAAGGTGAGAATTAAATCCCCGTTGAAAGGCTCATATATCAGAAAAAATAAGTGGTTGAAGATCTATTCTGGCTTGGCCAGAAGATCCTTCTTGCTAAGTGTTTTGCCTTCCTTACCGTGTGGTGTTCTCAGCACGGTGTCGTTGGCCTTTTCGATTTCCCTTGCTTCAATTGCAAGTTTGGCAGCTGCAGATAGCATTTCGTGTGCTGAGGCAACGATTGGTATGTACTGGTCAGGGTCCTGTACCATGAAGCAGCCCCTGACGTCTATGTCAGCCACCTTGGTTGCTATCTCATATGCAGCCATGGCCTTGGCCTTTGCATATGGGTTGGTGTAGCCTGCTGCCTCAACCGCCTTATCTGTGTCTATTACCACCTGAGGAAGTTCAGGTGCCTTTCCGGCTTCAACATCTGCAATCATTGCATCGATTGTGTTCTGCACAACCCTGTATGCGCCTGTGAATGCAAGGACCTTTATAACGTCGGAGTTGAAGGATGCCATCTCTGTTGGGTCCAGGAACTCCCTTCTTGCCCCTATCATCGGGTCGGCCTTTACTATTATGTATCCAAGTCCCTGCTCCTCGATTTCATCCTTGACCCTGAGGCCTGGTGCGTCACCTATGATCATGGCTGGAACATCAGCCGCTGAAAGGAGCTCCCTTGCCTTTGCAGGGCCAGGTGCACCGGGGTTTGGGCTTATGAATATAACAAAGTCCCTCTCCATTTCAAGCATGGTTGGTACTGCCCTTTCGATTTCATCGGGGTTCATTTTTGCACCTGAACCCACGACACAGACATCTATGTTTGGCCTGTCTGCCCTCTCATCAAGTAACAGGTCCAGCACAGGTGAGGTCCCGATGTTACCACATTTTATTATACCAATTTTTACAACCATTAGATCACCAGAATCTTATTATTTTGCGCCTTATTAAGTATTTTATGATTTAAAGATTATGATTAAGCTTTTATACCAGTAGTATATTTTTTACCTTTTCTGGGATCATGATGATTAAAATTTAAATTATAGATAATATCTTAATCATTTAATTTAATATTAGGTTTATTAATCCTCCTCCCTTTCAACCACAAGAACGTTGCCTGTGAATATTTTTGAGAAGATATCCCTCCTTATCCTGATCCTCCCCATGGCAGGGTCAGCCAGGGTGATGTTTCTATCATCAACCGAAAGAACAACGGTGTAGTGTGCCGTGTCACCGTACCTTACAAATGCGATGTGATTCCTTCTCAGATCCGATATTTCCATCCTGACACCCCTTGCACTCACCCCCTTCGAGGTTGCTGCGAGTATCAGCCCATACATGGTGGTCCCTGATTCGTCTGTACCTGCAAGCTCCGCCAGTTCTGCCTCGCTGCAGTGAACTCCAAGGTTTCTGAGAACCGTGGCAAGTGCCGCCGGACCGCAGCTGTATCCGCTGCTCTGCCTCACTATAACCTCATCACCCAGAAACGATTTCATATCAAAAACCTCCATTTTAATACCAGTATTCATAATAAATTATTAATTATTATTAATAAATGTATATGATTGAAGTGAAACAGAACCCATGAGCTTATATAACTCACGGCGGTCTTGCTTCAAATGAAAAAGAGGTTGAACGAGCAGCGAGCAAATGCCCTGACCATCACCCAGAATAGTGGTTCCTCAAAGAATTAATGACCTGAAGGTATCCATCAGCTACCTGAAACTTTTCCGGGAATCCCAGATGCGCTTCATAGACCTCAATCCACCCCTGGGACCTGCGACCTCATGGAAATCATCAATGAGCCCTATCAATTTTCTGACGGCCCGCTCAGCATTCCCTACAATTCCTGAGGACTCAGGTGGTTTCACATCATCCGCCACTTCACTGAGGCTGGCAGAATCAACCACAGGTATCCCCACCTCACCTGCAAGGTCCACGCTCGCGTGTCTCTCATGGAAACCCCGGAGCTTAATTGCCGGAACACCCAGCACCGCGGCCTCGATGGTGAGACCCATTCCTGCCCCGT
Organism: Methanothermobacter marburgensis str. Marburg; assembly: GCF_000145295.1. NCBI lineage: Archaea > Methanobacteriati > Methanobacteriota > Methanobacteria > Methanobacteriales > Methanobacteriaceae > Methanothermobacter > Methanothermobacter marburgensis. The sequence continues at coordinate 45,958 of NC_014408.1, read as the reverse complement.
ATATAACAAGGTCAGCGTAGGCCATGAGGGATGGAAGATCAACAAACCCCTCAAGGACCTCAGTCTCCTCCGAACCTGCGAAGCTCCTCACATAATGTGGACTGAAGCGGAAGGGTACCACGATAATGCGTCTTCCAAGGGCTTCAACTCTCGATATGAGGTCAGGTATATCCCCCCTTCGCAGGTCGCCTCCAAGGACCAGGAGAGTGTAATTCCCGATACCTGGATCCTCAGTCTGGAGGCGGCTCACATAGAGGGCATGGGGATAGCCACCTATGACCTCAACATTCTCAAGGAGGTACGTATCCTCAAGGTAATCCCTGTAGCGGGTGGATGGTGCCGTTACAATGTCTGCAAACGCTATCATTTCAATGGGGTTGTAGATGTCCTGTTCAATATGAAGGACACCATTCCCCCTGAGATATGATGCTGCGATGGCCTTCCTCACATCCCCTGCATTCCCGCATGTGAGCACGAGATCCGGGTTTATTTTTCCAAGGTGGCGCCAGGTAGCTGCAATATCCCTCAGGACGAGGTATGCGATTTCCATCTTACCCCCGGATCTGCTCCTGCTGGTTCCCATTGAGTAGTATTCCTGGCAAAGGTCTCCCAGGACCTCCCTCACCCCCCCACCATGGCACAGGCAGTGGTATTCATGTTCAGATTCCTGCATCAGGGGATGGAAGGTCTTTGCAGGTGCCAGTTCAGCTGCAACTGCCAGTTTCAGGATAACACCTCCAGAGGACATATATAATTGATATGACAGCCACCATGTAGAACAACCAGACCACAAGGTCTGTTGGGCCTGTTTCGACCCAGATTATGGTATGGGCCAGAATTACTGAATAGATACCTGTGAAGATTCCATTCAGTGACATCTGAATCCTGTGCATTAATCCAAGAATCAGACCCAGGAGGAACATCTGGATAACCATTGCAGGAAGCCCGAAGTCCAGGAGAGGGGGTCCGAATATGAGTGATGTTGTTGAGTGCCTGTAGCCAAGCACAACCTCACCAACGATTGCCCGTGGATCCGTTGAGTGCAGATATCCTGTAAGGGTGTAATAGAGGAGTTTACCGGCAGTTGCCCCCTGATGGTCCAGAAGCCTGTCAAATACCATGAGGGTGTAGCCTGCCCTGTAGAGGAGGAGTTCCAGTGGATTGAGGGTCCAGGTCTGCCATTCAATTGATTTAACAGCAATGTAACCGACTGATATTGCCACAATGGCAAGAGCTGATAGCAGGAGGCCTATCTGGCGGGGGGATGGCCTTGCAGAGTAGTAGATGGTTATCATACCGCTCAGCAGTATAACCACAACCGTTGTCCTGTAGCCTGTGAAGGCAAAGAGTGTGGCGCCAATTATAAGTGGAATGCAGTACCTCCTCCTGGGATAAGCTGCAAGAAGCATGTTAATTGATGGGAGGAATATGAGGTATGAGAGAAGCCATATCTTCGTAACCGCCCTTGCCTTGAGGTAACCGCTGAGTAGTGGGATTCCACCCAGAAGATAAAGGTTCAATGCCTGTAGAATGATTCCAGACGTGACAAGAAGTACCAGGAGTGTTTCCTTAGGATTTCCTGGGCTGGCAGGTTTCTCTGTTCGTATCCTTTCAGACATATATGCTCCAAGGATGAATATGCTGGCACCCAGGGCTATATAGAGAACTGAAAGCCCTGATGGAAGTCTCAGGCCCCTGATGCCCATCAGTGTCCCTGAAAGGGCAAGTACAAGGTATATGAGCAGTGCTATAATGACAGAATATGGGGAGAATATATCAAACCTCATCCTGGAGCTCCCATGCATTCCTTGTGAAGTTCGCGGCAAAGGTGGGGCATGATGCTGCATGTATGTGCACGTAACTTGCAAGGGCCGATCCAGAGGTTATTCCATCCATGGAATCCATTATACCCCTTCCCCTGAGCACCCTGAAAGCAAATTGCGCATCTCCGGTGACTGAGACCCTTGAGTAGTGGAATTCATGTCCCCTGAATACATCCCCCTCTTCTGTTATCAGGTTGTCAGAGACCGCCTCAGAGATCACGTAGCTCAGTCCCTGGACATTTTTCGTCATCTCAGCACTGTAGGGGAACACGCCACACATCTTATGCCCATCAATGGAGTTCATCAGGTACATCAGGCCGCCGCATTCCCCGAAGATGGGTCTGCCGTCTGCGTGAAACTTCCTCACCGAGATCCTCATGGATCTGTTGGATTCGAGTTCCCCTGCAAAGACCTCAGGGTAGCCGCCCCCTATGTATACCGCGTCAACATCAGGAAGCTCCTCATCATGGAGGGGGCTGAAGTAGACAACCGAAGCCGCGTTATCCTCAAGGGCCTCTATGTTCTCCCTGTAATAAAAGTTAAAGGCCTCATCAAATGCCACACCTATTTTAACCTTCCTTTTATTCTCCCTCCGCCACAGGGGTTCCCTTTCTCCATCAATTTTCCCCGCAGACGCCATTATATCCTCAAGGGCCTCAAGGTCCAGGTACTCCTCCATTGCACTGCCCCATTTCTCAATGTAGGATGCTATCTGCTCCCTTTCAACGGCGGGTACAAGTCCAAGGTGCCTCTGTTCAACCTCCAGTTCTGCACTCCTTGGTATTCCCCCCACCACCTCGGTGCCTGTGAGTTTCTCAATAGCCTCCTTTGTCTTGAGGTAGTGCCTCCTGTTCTTAACCTGGTTCAGGATAACCCCTCTGATTTTAACCTCAGGGTCAAGGGACCTGAAACCCAGCACCATGGCTGCCGCGCTTTTAACAAGGCTTCTTGAATTTATTATGAGAACCACAGGGGCCTTGAGGGCCTTTGCAACTGAAGCCGTGCTTCCAGTGTCACCGGTTGCACTTATACCCTCATACAGTCCCCTGACGCCCTCTATTATGCCCATTCTGGCCCCGGATATTTTCATTGCCCTTGTGAAGGCCTCCCTTATCTGGGCATCTGTCATGAAGAAGGAGTCGAGGTTCCTTGACACGTTGCCTGTGGCCATGGTGTGATATGAAGGGTCTATGTAGTCAGGACCCACCTTGAAGGGCTGGATGCCCCTATCTGAGAGTGCCCTCATTATCCCGGTCGCTATGGTGGTCTTGCCAACTGCGCTCCCTGTCCCTGCAAGTACAAGTCTCATATATGAAACTCGATGCTACATTTATTTAAGTTTTGGGAGAATAGCAGCTTTCTTCTGTTTACCAGAAATAAAAAAAGGATTTGTCAGAAATTTCATCTGAGAAGGTACCTTGCCCTTGATGTGTGTGACTTTCCATGGACAAGGCAGAAGTCGGCGTCGCATCTGCTGCAGAACCACATCCCCTCTGGACATGTGGAGCCCTCCTCATACCTCAGTGTTCCGTGCCTGCCACAGAAGGGACAGTAATTCCTGAAACGTGATTTATGCTCCCTGTAATCCCCATGGAGTGAACATGAACACCTGCCACTGGCCTCAACGTAATCCGCGTTTACAGTGTGGAATGATGCCCCCACATCCCTTGATGTGTGTCTGTAGGCCCTCACATGTTTCCTTTTGAGGACCCTCTTTTTATAGTATGCCTTTGTGTGGATTCTTTTTTTGCTGTACTTCTTATGATACTTCTTCGCATCCACCTTCAGGGGCTTTGCGCTGATCTCAGTTCCTCTATCCTCCGCCTCAGAAGCGGTTATACCCGCTGCAGCTATGGAGAATAGAAATAAAGATGCAATAAAAAGTCGCTTAATTTTACCGCCTCCAATCCAGAAAGATATTTAATGTTCCCTCTGGATGTTAGGAATATAACTGTGACCTCATATATAAATATTTTGCCTCAGAATTGAAAAATAAGACGTTTTAGAACTCTTTTTTTCAATCAGAGCCTTCTAATTACTTTTTAAAAATTGAAGTGATGGATGTGATCTTTTAATTTCTCCTTTAAATCACTGTGACAATACCGTTTCCCTTTTTCAAAAAATAAGCCATATTAAACCGTTTTTTAAATTGAATGATCTGATGGTTTATTTAAGGGGGTGCATAGGCACCATCCTTAGAGTATACGCAACATGAAAAAAGACCTGTCTTCATATCAGGGTATTAAATGGATTATTTTGAATTTTAAATATTTTTTTGTGGTTAAAAATTAATTTAAATCTTTTTTATGGCTTAAAATCAATTATAATCCTTTCAGATCATTCACCCTATCTCCCCATTAGAATCACTGCGGATCCCATGAGTCCCCTGATAAAATTAGTTATAGAATCATGGACATATTATTCACCATGAGTCTTGCTGAAAGGGTCCAGGTTCTGAGTGACAGTGCCCAGTTTGACCTCTGCGACTACAGTGCAGACCCCTCGCAGCGGAACCCCTCGGTGCCGGGTATCTACTACACCAGTTACAGGGGCTGCAGGGTCCCCCTTTTCAAGGTTCTGCTCACCAACAGGTGCTGCAACGACTGCAGGTACTGTATAAACAGTGCAGAGAAAGAGCCCGTAGAGCTGAAGCCGGAGGAAATTGCAGGGATATTCCTTGACTACTATGAGAGGCGCTACGTTGATGGACTCTTCCTCAGCTCCGGGGTGAGCAGGGACCCTGATGAAACCATGGAGAAGCTCCTGGAGACGCTCAGAATCCTTAGGCTTGAGGGCTACGGAGGCTACATACACCTCAAAATCATACCGGGCTCATCCATGGACACTGTAAGGAGGGCCATGGAACTTGCAAGTCGTGTGAGCATCAACCTTGAGACCGCGACCAGGGATGGTCTTGATGAACTTTCATCCACCAAGGACTACAGTGTTGACATCCTTCGGAGAATGAGGTGGATCAGCAGGTTCAGGAGGAGACACCCTGAACTTGCACCCTCAGGTCAGAGCACCCAGCTGATGGTTGGTGCTGTTGATGAAACAGACGAGGATATAGTTAAACGTGTTAAGTGGATCTACGATAAATATTCCCTCAGAAGGGTGTACTTCAGTGGTTTTCAGCCCATTGAAGGGACTGAGCTTGAGAAAAGGGCCGAAGCAGATCCCCGGCGCGTCTTCAGACTTTACCAGACAGACTCCCTCATTAAGTCCTATGGTTTCGGTGTTGATGAGTTGAGGTTCAGTGGGGGCTACCTGGACACCTCTGTGGATCCAAAGTACGCCGCAGCCATGGAGATGGATATCTTCCCGGTGGACCTCAAGACCGCCCCCTATCATGAAATCATCAGGGTCCCTGGAATAGGGCCAAGGTCGGCCAGAAAAATAATTGAACTGAGGGGTAAGGTTAACCTCACCCAGGATATCCTGAAGGGAATGGGGGTGAGACTGGGCAGGGCCGAGCCCTTCATATACCTTGACGGATCCCAGACAACCCTCAGCAGCTGGAATAAGAGTGATTGAATTACTGGAGTTCAGAGAACATCTCCCATATTTCAGGGTACTTCTCCTTCACGGCCCTTTCTATGAGGTCCGATGCCTCCCTGCTTATGCTGAACTCTGGCTGTGTCTTTTTCAGGTACCTGAGTACCGCTGCAGACCTTGCAGACCAGAGGGTTATGCGGGGGTTGCGTTTAACCTCCCTTATAACAGCCTCAACCTGCACATCTCCACCCACTGAGTCGGAGGTCTCCTTCAATTCCTTCCTTGTCCTTGACTGGATGAGTGCATCGAGTCCCATTCCAAGGCCCTTCTTCTGTGTCATCATATCACTCCATATCCAGTATTTCGGCTGCGAGTTTCATGTAGGCCCCCGTTCCTGTGCTTTCAGGGTCATAGGTGATGCATGGTTTTCCATGGCTGGGGGCCTCTGCAAGGCGTACGTTTCTCGGTATCCTTGTTCTGAAGATATTCTCCCTTTCACCAAAGAACCTTTCAACCTCCCTCTGCACGTCCCTTGCAAGGCGTGTCCTGGAGTCGTAGAGGGTTATGAGTATCCCCTTTATGGGGCAGGGGCTCTGGAGACGTTCCTCAACAAGGTTCATTGTCCTTAGGAGATCGGCCATTCCCTCCAGGGCATAGTACTCTGCCTGTATCGGTATTATGACGCTGTCGGATGCCACTAGGGCGTTGAGTGTGAGGATCCCAAGTGAGGGCGGGGCGTCTATGAATATGTAGTCGAATTCATCCCTCACATCCCCCAGGGCCTCCTTGAGGATGGCGTGGTATCCTATCTCGCTGCTGAGTTCGATTTCTGCACCGCTGAGGGATATGTTGCTCGGTGCAAGGTACAGGTCCTCAAGTTCGGCGGGCAGTATCACATCCGTGAGGGATGCCTTTCTGCTGAGTACTGTGTAGATGGTTGAGTCCAGTTCAGATTTATTCACACCGAACCCTGTTGTTGCGTTACCCTGGGGGTCCATGTCAACCACCAGCACCTTCCTCTCAAGTAGTGAAAGGGCTGCCGAGAGGTTCACTGCGGTTGTTGTCTTGCCACAGCCCCCCTTCTGGTTTATGATTGAAATTATCTCTCCCATTTAATCACCTGATTTAGGATGATCACTTGGAACTTAGAATTTAGAACTTATAAATTATATCTTATAAGTTATAACTTATAAGAAGATGGGTCAAAAAATATTTTTAGAAGTTGATTCTCTCTGAAAGCCTGACAGGGAGGGGCAGCCTTCTGAATGGCATCCCCCGGGTCTCTGATCTGACGAGTTCGATGAGCTCCTGGAGATCCATCTGAACCTTTTCACCTGTGCTCCTGATGTTAACTGTGAGTTTGCCCTCCAGTTCGCTGTCACCCACAACCACAACATAGGGTACCCAGTCCTGGGCAGCGTTCCTTATCTTCTTACCAAGGGTCTCTGCCCTGTCATCAAGGTCCGCCCTCACATCATTTGCAGTCATCTCTGATACAAGGGACTCTGCAAATTCAAGGTGGCGCTCGGCAATTGGAAGCACCCTTACCTGTGTCGGTGAAAGCCAGACAGGTAGCATGGGTGGTTTCTCATCCATCTCAATGGCCGTCTTTTCAAGTAAACTGCAGATAACCCTCTCTATGCTTCCTGTTGGGCTGCAGTGGAGGATTATGGGGTTGACCTCCTCCTCATCACTGTTAACATAGGTTATGCCGAATCGTTCCCCGCTCTCAACATCTATCTGCACTGTTGGATTCTCTATTGGCCTTCCAAGGTAATCTATGGCTGCAAAGTCCATCTTGGCAATCCAGTAGTGCTTCCTTGAGGGCAGAAGTTCAAGTAGTATCGGTTTCCCTATCCTATCGGCCACTGAGTGCACCCAGTCAGAGTACTCCTCATAGAACTCCCTGGTGGCCCTGAATATCACCTCATAGTTCACCTGGAGGTCCTCACCGGTCTTCATGCACATCTCCACCTGCCCTGCAAACTCGGTGAGGGCCTGTTCAAGGTCGGCGCATACAGTGTGAAGGTCGGGCATTGTAAAGCCCCTGAGCCTTTTGAGGCCAACCACCTCACCCTTCTTCTCAAGCCTGAAGCTGTAGGTGGAGAGCTCATATATTGAGGCGGGGAGATTCTTCCATGTGAGGAAGGAATCTGAGAGTATCCTGAAGGCCCCAAAGCAGCATGCGTATCGCAGCATGAGTTCCTTCTTGTTCTTCATTCTGTACTGCCTTTCACCGAACTTCTCTGCATGGACCCTGATGGCCTCGTCCTCAAGGTCATACATTATGGGGGTCTCAACCGGCATGGCCCCCTCACTGGTTACGAGCATGTAAACGTAGTCTGCAAGAAGATCCCTTATCAGCCTTCCCCGGGGGTACCATCTGAGGTGTCCCACATCGGCTGATGGCTCATAATCCGCCAGGCCCTTCTCCCTCATGAGTCTAACGTGTGGTGGCTCCTCGCCGGATGATTCAAGCTCACCCAGTTCATACTTCACAAGGTTTTCAAGGTCCCTGCTGGTGAAGTCGAATTCCTCCGGTCTGATTTTCTGGCCCCTATGGAGTATGAACCACTCTGATTCCTCTGATTCCTCCTCCTCTTTGAGGGGCTCCGGCCTTATGGTCCTTGAGAGCTCCGATAGCGGGTGGCCCTTGCAGGATATTCTGAACGCCTTGTACCAGCCGAAGGGGACCCTTGAGACCTCAAGTCCCCGCTCCCTCAGTGCCTCCTCCATTCCCTCAAGAACCCTGCGGGCTGTCTTTGGGGAGCTCAGTGAGGAGCTGAGGTGCGCATATGGATATATAACCACATTATCAGCCTTAACGTCGCCAAAAACCCTTACTATTTCATTTACCGCATTTTCAATGACTGAATCCGGGTTCTCCTCATCCTCAGCCTCCACCGCTGTGAAGACCACAAGGGACTCGGTGAAGTGTCCCTTCATTTTATCTTCAGGTATTTCCTCCGCTATCCCTGTTTTGTTCTTTGTCTCGTATTCCAGGTAATCAGAGTGAATTAACAGTATCCTCATGCCATCACCTTGTAAGAATAATATAATGTTATTGTTTTAAGGGCGAAGGTTTTTAAATATTGCCTATGTGAAGGGGAATGATAGAAGACTCCACAACACTGTATCCAGGGATTAAGTGCTTAAGACCCGGCAGATTACTGCGTAAATGGTGTGGCTAGATACCTCCTGCCCCCCCATAGGATTCACCATACCATATGCTGTCAAATATCCTCGAGTAGTTCTCTGCTATCTCAGGGTACTGGTTCCATATACCCATTGCAGTCTCAGGTATCGGGGACCCTTCAGGTGTGAACCTGGAGAATATCCACATCATCTCCCCTGAATCCCTCACAAACATTCGAACAGGCGGCATGCTCACGACCCTCACCTCACATGGCAGATCAAGGTCCTCAGGGGCCATTATCCTTACATCAGCACCTCTATCCACTATCCTCTCAATTGCAGGGCGCAGCTCCCTCAGCTCATCCCGGAATATGAAACCCATCCTCATTTTGAGTTCGGACCTGGTCCTTGATATGATCTCGATTTCCTTCTTCATTATCTTCTCCTGTCCGTGTATGAGCCATACCGGGGCCGGTACCCTCGCAACCTGGTCCTCGTAGGTTCGCCTGAGCTGGTTCATGGCCTCATCCAGTTCCTTCATTATTCTCTTCTTTTCCCTCCTGAAAACCTCTGCAGGGGGAACCACATGGTACCTGAGGGGTTTGCCGCGCTCCACCTCCACAAATCCCCTGTCTGAAAGCTGCCTCAGCACCTCATAGATCCTTGACCTTGGGATTCCTGATGCCTCGGCCACATCGGAGGCCCCTGCAGATACCAATGATACCATTGCGGTGTATGCAGCCGCCTGATAGTCTGTAAGTCCCATGAGTCTAAGTGCTTTCATTACCTTCCGTTCCATCCAGACACCTGTTTGTTACATTTTATACTCAAATAGTGACAAAATCTATATATAATTTGCTGTCAGTTTTTAATATGGTGATTGAAATGAAGTACCGCTGCAAGGTATGTGACTACATATACGACCCTGAGGTGGGTGACCCCACATCAGGTATAAAACCTGGAACGCCCTTCCAGGAACTTCCAGAGGACTGGCTCTGCCCGGTCTGCAATGTGGGGAAGGACCAGTTTGAGCCCCTCAGGGGTGAGGTGAGGCGCGTGAGGCCAGAGGATATAGACATGTTCTGCTACCAGTGCTCCCAGACCGTCCGTGGAAGGGCCTGCACAGTAAAGGGAGTCTGTGGAAAGGAAGCGACCGTTGCAAGACTCCAGGACAACCTTTTATTTGCAATTAAGGGTATCTCGGCCTACCTCTACCATGCCCGGGAACTTGGATACACCGATGAAGTTGTGGATGCCTTCCTTGAGAGGGGATTCTACTCAACACTCACCAACGTGAACTTCGATGCAGAGGAATTCGTAAGCCTAGCCCTTGAGGCTGGTGAGATGAACCTGAGGACCATGAAGCTCCTCAAGAAGGCCCACATGGATACCTACGGGGAACCTGAACCCGCAGAGGTTAGGGTTGGGGCCCTTGATGGTCCCGCCATAATAGCAACAGGCCACAGCCTGAAGGCGCTTGAAGAGCTGCTCAAGCAGACTGAGGGTTCCGGTGTGAATGTGTACACACACTCGGAGCTGCTCCCAGCCCATGGTTACCCTGGCCTCAGGAAGTACCCGCACCTTGCCGGGCAGCTCGGCGGCCCCTGGTTCGACCAGAGGGAGACCTTCTCACGCTACAGCGCCGCGGTGCTTGGAACCTCAAACTGTGTGCTCCTTCCACGTGACAGCTACAGGGATAGGATGTTCACCTGTGGTGTTGCCCGGCTCCCGGGGGTTGAACATGTGGATGGCTACGACTTCAGCCCGGTGATAGAGAAGGCCCTTGAGCTTCCACCCCTTAAAGAGGAGGACTCCGCGACACTAACAACAGGGTTTGGGCTCTCAACAATCCTCTCACTTGCAGATAAAATAAAGGAACTGGTGGAGGAGGGTAAAATCAGGAGGTTCTTCCTTGTTGGTGGCTGTGATTCACCCCTGCCACAGGCAAAGTACTACACCGAATTTGTGAGGAAGCTCCCTGAGGATACCGTGGTTCTCACACTGGCCTGCGGCAAGTACCGTTTCAACTCAATGGATCTGGGTGACATAGATGGAATTCCCCGGCTAATAGACCTGGGCCAGTGCAACGACTCCATAGTGGCAGTGGAGCTTGTGGAGGCACTGAGCAACCTCTTCAGTATGGACGTGAATGAGCTGCCCCTCAGCATAGTCCTCAGCTGGATGGAGCAGAAGGCCGCTGCAATACTCTGGAGCCTCCTATCACTTAACCTCAGGGGCATGTACATAGGTCCCATACTGCCTGGATGGGCCAACGATGACATCATAAATGTGCTCGTTGATAAATATGAACTCACACCAATAGGTGACCCTGAAGAGGATATAAAGAAAATGATGGAGTGATGAAAAATGGAGATTAAGGGAAAGGTTCTGAAACTGAATGAACTGATTGACTACCAGGACGATTCAGTGGTGAGCAGGGAGATCATCAGAAAGGACACCGGTACGGTGACCCTCTTTGCCTTTGACAGTGGTCAGGGTCTCAGTGAACACACCGCGCCCTTTGATGCCATGGTCCAGGTGATTGAGGGTGAGGCGGAAATTACAATAAGTGGAGAGAAGAACCGTGTGGCCGCAGGGGAGATGATAATAATGCCGGCCAATGAGCCCCATGCGGTGATGGCTGTGGAACCCTTCAAGATGCTCCTCACCATGATAAGGTCATGAGTTTGCGGTTGATTAAGACAGTACCAACATCCTAAAGCCTAAAAAATCCAGAGGAACCAGATCCCCAAGAGTATCTATATCGCCAAAAAAACCCATCCAGAAGAAAAACTAGATTCCCATAAGGCCAACCGCCACGAGGCCCGTGAGCACAATGACAAGGAAGAGGGTCCCCACCCTTTTCCCGAACATTTTTGTGCCAAGTGCAAAGGCTATTCCTCCCTTTATAATTGTGTTTGAGACTCCTGCGAGGGTTATGGCAGCTGCAGCTGTTGATGAACTTAAAGAACCCCCTGCTGCCAGTAAAGACATGCTCACGGTTATGGCATCCACATCAGCAACCCCAGAAATCACAGCAGCTGCCAGAACACCTCCACGACCAAGGTAGACGTTCGCTGCCTTGGATAGGAACAGAATTGCCAGGAAAAGCGCCCCAAATATGAGTGCGGGCTTAACAGAGAATGGGTTTTGAATTTTAATATCGTGATCAATCTTTGATGGTGACCTCATGAAGAGAACGCCCAGGGCCATGCCGGTTACCCCCATGGCAAGCATTGGGGGTGCAACGTACCCCATCAGTGAGGGGTTTATAACGGAGACCTCCAGCAGGATCCTGAAAAACATCATTGAACTTGAAACAACCGCCGCGAACACCGCCGGCCTTATGAGATCATCAGATTCCCTCACGCGCCCTGCCATTGCCGTAACCACAGCTGTACTTGACACCAGGCCCCCTATTATTCCGGTGGCGCTAAGGCCCCTGTCTGGCCCTGCTATCTTCATTGCAATGTAACCTGCATAGCTTATGGCTGATATGAAAACAACCATCAGCCACACCTGATAGGGGTTGAAAACCCCCCAGGGGCCAAGTGATGTATCCGGAAGAAGAGGGAGAATCACAAAGGCTATTACAAGGAATTTTATTGTATCTATCATCTCCCTCTCACTTATCCTCCTTACGGCAATGTGAATGTACCTTTTGAGGGCAAGGAGCGCCGTTACAATGATGGCAAGCATGGCTGCAAGCCTGTAATCACCTGAAAAAGACATGGCCCCGAGCATGAAGGTTATAAACGCTGCGATCTCCCCTGTTATTCCAATATCCCCATCATCCCTCGTGCTCACAATGTAACTTGCAGATACTATGGCAACCAGACCCAGAAAGGCAAGAGGAAGCATCAGAGGGAAAATCCCTGATAGATACGCTGAAAGGGCCCCCATGAGTGATATCAGGATGAAGGTCCTTATACCCGCAAATTCAGTCCCCTGGGTCCGCCTTTCCCTCTCAATACCCACCAGGGCTCCTATGGCAAGGGCTATCAAAAACTTAATTACCGGGAAATCCATGTTATAATATATGACAGTTAAATTAATATTATTTATTCCATGATAATTAATAACAATCAGGGTGATGATAATAACGGTGATTCTATGAAAAGTGATACCATAAAAAGGGGAATACAGAGGGCGCCCCACCGCTCCCTCCTCAGGGCATGTGGCCTGACAGACCAGGACTTTGAAAAGCCATTCATAGGGATAGCCAACAGCTACACGGATATCGTGCCAGGCCACCTCCACCTTCGAGAACTTGCAGATGAGGTCAGGGCTGGAATCAACGCTGCAGGTGGAGTTGCATTTGAATTCAACACCATGGCCATATGCGACGGGATAGCCATGAACCATGAGGGCATGAAGTACTCCCTTGCATCAAGGGAAATAGTCGCAGATACCGTGGAGAGCATGGCAATGGCCCACGCCCTTGACGGACTTGTCCTTCTTCCAACCTGTGACAAGATAGTCCCCGGTATGCTGATGGCCGCTGCAAGACTTGACATACCATCAATAGTGGTCACCGGCGGCCCCATGCTGCCAGGAGAGTTCCAGGGAAGGAAGGTCGACCTCATAAATGTATACGAGGGTGTGGGTGCCGTGAGTGCAGGTGAAATGAGTGAGGATGAACTCGCCGAACTCGAAAGATGCGCCTGTCCAGGTCCAGGTTCATGTGCAGGACTCTTCACAGCCAACACCATGGCCTGCCTCACAGAGGCCCTGGGTATGAGCCTCCCTGGATGCGCAACTGCCCATGCTGTAAGCTCAAAAAAGAGGCAGATTGCACGGCTCTCAGGTCAGAGGATAGTGGAAATGGTGAAGGAAGACCTTAAATCCAGGAAAATAATGAGCAGGGAGGCATTTGAGAACGCGGTGATGGTGGACCTTGCACTTGGGGGGTCAACCAACAGTGCACTCCACATCCCGGCCATAGCAGCCGAGATAGAGGGCCTTGGCATCAACCTTGACGTCTTTGATGAGCTGAGCCGCAGAATACCCCACATAGCATCAATATCACCGGCAGGTGAGCATATGATGATAGACCTTGACAGGGCCGGGGGAATACAGGCTGTCATGAAAACTCTCAGGAATCACCTCAATACCAGCTGCATCACCTGCACAGGAAAAACCGTAGCTGAGAACATGAAAGATGCCAGGGTGATGGACACCACAGTTATAAGGCCCCTGGATGATCCGGTCCACCATGAGGGTGGCCTCGCCATACTCAGGGGTAACCTGGCACCCCGGGGCTCCGTGGTGAAGCAGGGAGCCGTTGCAGAGGATATGATGGTCCATGAGGGCCCAGCCAGGGTATTTGAGAGTGAAGACGAATGTGTTGAGGCAATATTCGGTGGGGAGATAGCCGAGGGAGATGTTATCGTCATAAGATACGAGGGACCCAAGGGGGGCCCTGGTATGAGGGAGATGCTGAACCCCACCTCTGCAATTGCGGGTATGGGGCTTGAAAGGGTGGCCCTCATAACCGATGGAAGGTTCTCAGGGGGTACCAGGGGGCCTTGTGTGGGACACGTCTCCCCCGAGGCAATGGAGGATGGACCCATAGCAGCTGTGAGGGATGGGGACACAATAAGGATAGATATACCCTCAAGAAAACTTGAGGTTGATCTGACGGAAGATGAGATCAGAAGAAGGATTGAATCTGCAGAAAAACCGGAACGCCACGTTAAGGGATGGCTTGCACGCTACAGGAAACTCGCAGGTTCAGCAGATACAGGTGCCATTCTGAGATAGGTGTAAGCATGAGTGATGATAAAAGGGAATGGGTTGAGGCAGCAGCATACATTCTCCTCCTCCTACTTGCTGTTGTTGCATCACAGCACATGAATGTGGTTGTATCAGGAAGCATGGAGCCCGTCTTCTACAGGGGAGACATAGTGATAATCGAAAAGAGCAACTTTTTCGGAATAAAGGAACTGAACCCTGAAAACGTACAGAAGGGTGACATAATAATCTATGACGCCACATGGTTCCCTGAACCGGTTATACACCGGGTTATAGCCGTCGAAAAGGATAAAGCAGGTCAAAAATACTACATCACAAAGGGTGACAACAACCCATCACCTGACCCCGCACCTGTGTACCCATCACAGGTTGAGGCAAGGGTCATAACGGTGGGTTCAAATCCGCTGATGATACCCAAGGTGGGCTACATAACCCTCTGGCTTAAGGGACTCTGAAGGCAGGTGAGGAAATTGTTCAGATACATTGAAAACAGTGCAAGGGATTCAATAACTGAAGCGCTTGAGAAGCTCCAGCTACCGGTACCCTCAGAGATCAAACTGGAGGAACCACCAAACCCCCAGCTGGGTGATCTTGCATGCACGGTGGCCTTTGAACTTGCAGGTGAACTCAAAAGGCCGCCGATGGAGATAACCTCAGATATAATGTCGGTGATTGAAACTCCTGAGATCTTTGAGGCAGTAGAATCAAAGGGGCCATACATAAACTTCTTTGTTGACTATGGGAAGCTCTCAGGGAAACTCCTTGAAATCATTGATGACGACTACGGGTCCCATCCAGAGAGGGGTGAGAGGATAATCCTTGAGCACACCTCTGCAAACCCCAACGGTCCACTGCACATAGGGCATATAAGGAATGCCATCATCGGGGACTCGCTTGCAAGGATACTCAGAAAGGCAGGATACCAGGTTGAAACCCAGTACTATGTCAATGACATGGGGCGCCAGATAGCCATGATAGTCTGGGGCCTCCTGAACCTCCAGAAAAACCTGGATGATTACCCCGGGGATAAGAGGGACCACCGGGTTGGAAGGCTCTACCTTGAGGTTAACCAGAAACTCAAAGAGGATCCTGGTATAAAGGAGGAGGTGGATGAACTTCTGAGGCAATACGAGGCCGGTGAGAACGAGGACACCTTCAGGGAGGTTGTGGAGTACTGCCTTGATGGGATGAAGGAGACCATGCAAAGGCTCCATGTCCACCACGACAGGTTCGTGTGGGAGGGGGAACTGGTGAGGGATGGGACGGTTGGTGAGGTTATAGAATCCCTCAGAAAAACGGGGCTCACCAGGGAAAATGAGGTCCTCTACCTTGACCTTGAGGATTTCGGCATTGAAAAGGAGCTTGTGCTCACCCGTTCAGATGGAACCTCCCTCTACTCAACAAGGGACATAGCCTACCATCTCCAGAAATCCCGTGAAGGGGATATTCTCATCGACGTCCTTGGATCAGACCATAAACTTGCAGCAGAGCAGGTGGGAATCGCCGTGGATCTCCTGGGTGGTAAGAAACCCGAGGTCATATTCTATGAGTTCATAACACTCCCCGAGGGCTCAATGTCCACAAGGAGGGGCGTCTTCATATCGGTGGATGAACTGATGGATGAGGCCCATAAAAGGGCCCTTGAGGAGGTTGAAAAAAGGAGAGAACTTCCAGATGACGTTGCAGATGAAATCGCCGAGGCCATCGGCAACGGGGCCATAAGGTACTATATAGCACGCCTTTCCCCCGAGAAGCACATCGTGTTCAGGTGGGATGAGGCCCTCAGCTTTGAACGTGGCTGTGCATCAATACAGTACGCCCATGCAAGGGCGTGCAAGCTCCTCAAGAAGGCATCCTTCAATGGTGATGAGGACATCGAAGACACCTGGAAACCTGAAAACGATGAAAAAGAACTTGTCCGTCTCCTTGCCCGTTTCCCTGTGGTTGTTGAGGAGGCCGCCATGGCAAGGAGGGTTCACCCCGTGGCACAGTACGTGCAGGACCTTGCAAATGCCTTCAACAGTTTCTACAGATCCACCCCTGTCATCGGGTCTGAATTTGAGGGTGCAAGGCTGAGGCTCGTTGATTCTGTTAGAATCGTAATCAGGAATGCCCTGGGTCTTCTGGGTATACATGCCCCGGAGACCATGTAAATTTAATTTTTGGTTAAACTGGTATTCAGAAAATTCGTGTGCCACATAATGTATTGAAGTCTGGCATTCAGTCGGCGTTGGATAAAAGAAGGATGCTATGAACAGAGAGGCCCTCCTTGGACTCCAGTTCATAACTGCCTGAGCAGTCCATCACCACCCAGGCAACACCCTCAATCATCCCATGAGCCAGTGCATTATCGCCTTCTGTGCATGTAGCCTGTTTTCTGCCTGATCCCAGACAACTGACTGCGGCCCGTCGATGACCTCAGAGGTTGTCTCCTGCCCCCTCACAGCCGGAAGACAGTGCATGAATATGGCATCAGGGGATGCGAGTTTCATGAGCTCTGAGTTCACCTGGTAAGGCCTGAATACCTTGAGGCGTTCCTCGGTCTCTTCCTCATAGCCCATGCTGACCCAGACGTCGGTGTAGACAACATCCGCGCCATCGACAGCTTCCCTAGGATCATGGAGCACCCTTATCTCTGAACCACTTTTTCTGGCGATTTTTTCTGCCATTCCAGTGATTTCTGTGTCGGGTTCATAACCCGGTGGGCAGGCAACGTCCATGTCCATCCCCAGCATTGCTGTTATGAGGAGCAGTGAGTTGCAGACGTTGTTACCATCCCCCACAAATACCAGTCTACCACTGAAGTCCCCCAGTTTCTCCCTTACAGTCTGCATGTCAGCCAGCGCCTGACATGGGTGTTCAAGATCTGTAAGCCCATTTATAACAGGTACAGAAGACTCTGATGCAAGTTCAACCACGTCTGAGTGCCTTATGGCCCTTATCATGATCCCGTCAACGTATCTGCTGAGGGTCCTTGCGGTGTCTGCTATTGGCTCCCCCCTTCCAAGCTGCAGGTCTGATGCAGACAGATAGAGGGGCTGTGCACCCAGCTGGGATGCCCCAACCTCAAAGGAGACCCTGGTCCTTGTTGATGATTTCTCAAAGATCATTGCAAGGGTCTTACCCTCAAGGACCTTTCCTGGGATTTCCCCTGCCTTGTAGTCATCTGCAAGGTCAAGGAGCGCCACCACGTCGTCCATGTCGCATACAGATAGAAGATGCCTCATCTGCCCCACTCCTCAGGACCGGAGGTCCTCCATGTGCTTCACCCTCTTCTCAACAAGCTCCCTGGTACCTATATCCCTCCGGTGGTAGAGCCTTCCCTTCACGTATCCTGTGGCGTTCTCACAGAGCTCCTCTGCAGAGTATATGTCCTCTGCAAGGGCCACCAGTGCAAGTGCCCTGGATGAAGAGGTGTATATGGTGCTGTTCTCCTGGTTAACCGCTGCATAGTACGTTATAACCCCCATATCCTCGATCTTATCCTCTTCGACCCTTATTTCAGAGCCTACAATCCCCTTATCAGGGTAGCCCTCGGGTACAAGGTACTTGCAGACCGTTGCAAGGTTCCTGAACCTTGCCCCGCTGAGATTTCCGTCCACGATTCCCTCACAGATCTCAAGCATGCTGGACTCAAGTAGTGGGAGTACATTCATTGCCTCAGGGTCCCCGAAACGTGCATTGTACTCTATGAGTTTCGGTCCGTCGGCTGTGAGCATGAACTGTCCATAAAGAACTCCCTTATAGGGCCCTGCCTCACTTTTAATTGCATCGATCGTCTTCTGCATTATCTCAACTGCTTCATCATAGTCCTTCTGTGTCAGGAACGGTAAAAGACCATCTGAGTCTGAGTAGGAACCCATCCCTCCTGTTATTGGGCCCTGGTCCCCCTCATATGCGTGGGGGTGGTCCTGTACTGCAGGCATTGGCACAATACGGTCGCCGTCAGAAAAGGCCTGGACGGTGAATTCCTCCCCGACAACCCTTTCCTCTATAACAACGCTTGCATGGCCACCTATACGATTATCTATTACCTCGCAGGCGTATTCGATTGCCTCTGAGTTGTCCTGGAGGTGTTCACCGACTATCTTAACGCCCTTTCCGCCTGTGAGTCCCACCGGCTTTACCACAGCCTCGCCCTCAAAGTCATCCATGAACTCCCTGAGTTCAGCCCTGTCATCAAAGACACGGTAGGTTATTGACCCGGGGATACTGTAACCTTCAAAGAGTCTGCGCATGAAGGACTTGTCTGTCTCAATTCTGGCAGCCTCCCTGGTGGGCCCCACCGATGGTATGCCTGCTTCCTCAAGGGCATTGACCAGCCCTGCCTCGAGGGGTGCCTCAGGACCTATGAATGCCATATCAACGCCCTTACTGGATGCGAAATTGACCACCCTTTCTGTGTCAACCTCAGGAGCAACCATGAATTCACTGGCAAGCCTTGATATGCCGGGGTTCCTGTTACCCATCACAGAGTATATCGTTGCCTCATCTGCCAGTGCACTGCATATGGCATGTTCCCTTGCTCCTGTTCCCACAACAAGTATTTTCATCGGATAATCCTCCCTGAAATTGATAAACTTAAATCTCCCTATTGTTTTATATAACCTTACCACTTACCTTTATTATGTATTTATAAGAAATATGTCATTAATAATAATGATAGATTTTCAAGGTGTTTCCAATGAAAGGTGGCCAGGCAATAATCAGATCACTTCTGGATCAGGGAGCAGACACCGTATTCGGATACCCCGGTGGACAGTTACTGCCACTCTATGACATGCTCTATGATTCCGAACTCAAACACATCCTTGTAAGACATGAGCAGTGCGCGGCCCACGCCGCAGATGGATATGCAAGGGCCTCAGGCAGGGTGGGGGTCTGCATAGCAACCTCAGGGCCAGGGGCCACAAACCTTGTAACCGGTATCGCAACAGCCTACATGGACTCCTCACCCATAGTTGCAATTGCAGGTCAGGTCCCCACCCACCTCATCGGGAATGATGCCTTCCAGGAGGTGGACATGATAGGCATAACCATGCCCATCACAAAGCACAGCTTCCAGCCAGCGGATGCAAGTGAAATCCCTGCAATGGTAAGGGCAAGCTTTCACATAGCAAAGACAGGTCGCCCTGGCCCCGTTGTCATAGACCTTCCAAAGGACATACAGGAACAGGAGGTCCAGGACCCGCTTGATGAGCTGGACCTTCAGGGCTACAGGCCAACCCTCCGGGGCCACCCGCTCCAGATAAAGAGGGCTGCAGAGCTCATAAGGAGATCAGAAAAGCCCGTTATACTGGCGGGTGGTGGGGTGATAATATCCGGGGCCTCAAAGGAGATCATGGAGTTATCAGAACTCATAAAGGCCCCTGTTACCACCACGCTCCTCGGTAAGGGTTCTTTCCCTGAGGACCATCCTTCGGCCATGGGTATGCTGGGGATGCATGGCCGCAAGGTTGCAAACCTCACAGTGGATGAGTGCGACTGCCTCATAGCAGTTGGATGCAGATTCTCAGACCGCACAACCGGTAATGTCGCAGAATTCGCCCCCAATGCCAGAATAATACACGTGGACATCGATCCAGCCGAGATAGGTAAAAACGTGACCGTTGATGTCCCCATCGTCGGTGACGCCAGGAATGTCCTTAGGGAGCTTATAGAAAAACTCAAAAAACACGGTGAAAGAGATGATAAGTGGCTGAAGGGTGTTCAAAAATTCAGGGCGGAGTGTATGCCAAGGATGAGTTATGATGAAGTCCCTCTGAAACCCCAGCAGGTTATAAAGGAGATAAGCCAGGTTCTGGATGATGAAACAGTTGTAACAACAGACGTTGGGCAGAACCAGATGTGGATGGCCCATTTCTACACATCAAGGGCCCCCAGAAAATTCATATCATCAGGTGGCCTTGGTACCATGGGTTTCGGTTTCCCTGCCGCCATAGGGGCAAAGGTTGCTCTTCCAGAGAATGACGTTGTGGCTGTCTGTGGCGACGGCGGATTCCTGATGGTCTGCCAGGACCTCGCAACCATAAGGGAATACGACATCCCCGTTGTGATATGTGTCATGGACAACCGCCACCTTGGTATGGTTGCCCAGTGGCAGCGCCTCTTCTATGATGAGAGGATGTCCCATACACACCTCGGTGAGGTCCCGGATTTTGTTAAACTGGCTGAATCATTTGGAATTGAAGCTGAAAGGGTCGAAAAACCGGGCGAAACATCTGAAGCCCTTTCAAGGGCCATAAGATCAGGTGAACCTGCCCTGCTGGATATAGTTATAGACCCCCATGAGATACTCCCAATGGTCCCGCCAGGTTGCGGTCTGACCGAAATAGTGGGGGAGTACAGGGTTGAAAGGGAGGATCCCCAGGAAATAAGATACTCTGGAGTGAAGGCGGACGGTGATTAAGATGAAACCAGATACACACATCATCAGTGCCCTTGTTGAGCACAGGCCAGGTGTCCTTCAGAGGGTTGCAGGGCTGTTCACAAGGCGTGGATTCAACATCGAAAGCATCACTGTAGGGGAATCTGAAACCCCTGGAATCGCCAGGATGACCATAATAGCCAGGGGCGACGACCGTGTACTTGAACAGATAACCAAGCAGCTCAATAAGCTGATAGACGTCATAAAGGTCCGTGACCTTGAACCATCATCCACCGTTAAGAGGGAGCTCTGCATGGTTAAGGTACACGCCCCATCAGAGAAGGAGAGGTCAGAGATAATACAGTACACCAACATCTTCAGGGGGAGGATAGTGGACGTGAGCAGTGAGGCGCTTACAGTTGAGGTTACCGGGGACTCAGAGAAGATAGACGCCTTCCTTGAGCTCCTGAGGGTCTTTGGAATCAAGGAACTTGCAAGGACCGGGCCAACTGCAATGTCCCGTGGTGGCAGAACCATCTGAATCCAGATGAACACAAATATTTATTTTTAATGACCCTGTTAATTAGAGATGAGGAGGTTTTTCATGAAGATCTACTATGAAAATGACATTGACATGGAGATACTGGCAGATAAGAAGATAGCCGTCATAGGTTACGGCAGTCAGGGAGAAGCCCAGGCCAGGAACATGGCCGACAGCGGACTTGATGTTATAGTTGGGCTCAGAAGGGGCGGAGCATCCTGGAAGAAGGCCCATGATGATGGTATGAACGTCATGACAGTTGAGGACGCCTCAAGGGAGGCCGACATCGTACACATACTCATACCCGACGAAATACAGGAGACAGTATTTGAGCAGTCCATAAAACCCTACCTCAGGGAGGGCAACACAATATCCTTTTCACATGGCTACAACATACACTACGGCTACATAAGGGCCCCTGAAGGGGTAAACGTCACCATGGTGGCCCCTAAGGGTCCCGGTGCAATGGTGAGGAGAACCTACCTTGAGGGTTTCGGCATACCTGGTCTTGTGGCTGTTGAGGTGGATGCAACAGGAGACGCCCTTGAACAGGCCCTTGCAATGGCCAAGGCATGCGGACTTGCACGTGCAGGTGTCCTTGAGACCACCTTCAAGGAGGAAACAGAGACAGACCTCTTTGGTGAACAGGCCGTCCTCTGTGGTGGTGTAACAGAACTCATAAACACCGCATTCAGGACCCTTGTGAAGGCCGGGTATCAGCCAGAGATCGCCTACTTTGAGACATGCCATGAACTCAAACTGATAGTGGACCTCATCTATGAGAGGGGATTCCAGGGAATGTGGCACAATGTGAGTAACACCGCCGAGTTCGGGGGCCTTACAAGGAGAAAGAGGATTATAACAGAGGAAACAGAGAAGGAAATGCAGAAAATACTGGAGGAAATCCAGAACGGTAAATTCGCCAAGGAATGGGCTCTTGAAAACAGGGCCGGTGCCCCAATGCTTAAAAGGATGAGGGCACTTGAGGGAGAACTGGAGATAGAGAAGGTGGGCTCAAAGCTCAGGAAACTCTGCGGCCTTGAAAAATAAACTCCGCCGATAAATCCCATATTTTTCTTTTAAAAGGTGATTGGCTTGGTATTTGTGGGTATGGACCATGGGACAACAGGAGTGTCCTTCACAATCCTTGGGGATGGGGCCGAGCACTTCAAAATAGGGAGGGAGGAACTTTCCGCTGGAAGGGTTTCCGCCCTTGAGGAGCTTGAAGGAAGGGTGTCCATTGAAGATATAGAACTTATGGCAATAACCTATGCAATGGGTGATGGTATAAACAGGATAAAGCCCATTGATCGTGTGAAGAACAGGGGTATCATCTCCATTGGAGGGGCCGGTAAGGTCACAGGTGGTGGGACAGCCGTTTACAGTGAAATAGAGTCCTCTGGAATACCCACTGTACTGATACCTGGCCTTCACCGCAACACCCCCTGCCTTGATAAGAGGTTCCGGGCAGCCTACTCCCACCACGCAAGTCCCGAGAAGGTGAGCATATGCTACAACGCATACCTGGAGACCGGGTGGGAGAACATGATAGTTTCCGATATAAGTTCCAATACGGTAACCATGCTCATACAGGACGGGAAGATAAGAGGTGCTATGGATGCCTGTATAGGTGCCATGGGGGTTATACATGGACCTCTTGACCTTGAAATGCTCAGGAAAATAGATGACGGTGAAAAAACAGCCAACGAGTGTTTTTCACATGCCGGGGCTGTTAAGATAGCCGGTATAGAGACAAGGGTGTCCCGTGCAAGGGATGAACTCCTTGATATGTACCTTGAGGGGAGGAAGGAAGCTGCTCTTGCACTTGAGACCATGATAATGACTATAGCCATGGAGATATGGGGGCTTGCAGGCATCTCAGAGCGTGTTGATGGAATTGTTCTCACGGGATCGATGGGTGCCATGAGGGAACCCTACGATTTCCACGGAAAACTTGCAGCTATGGTGAATGAACTGGCCCCTGTGAAGAGGCTGGATGCAACCTCCGGTTCCATGGGAAGTGCCCAGATAGCGCGTGATATACACGGGGGTAAAAGAGATATTCTTGGGATAGAGGTTGATATTTAATTATTCCATTGCAATGAACGCTATCTTGGTTCCCTTAATGAACCTGATGCCATCCTCAGTCTGAAGAACTGTGTTGAGGTAATTATCTATTGATATGAGTTTTCCCCTTGCCTCTTCATTGTTTTTAAGTGTTAGAAGAACATTCCTGTTTTTAAACTTCAGGAACTGCTTGTTAACCCTGAACTCCTTATTATTGCCTTTCATCAGAATCCCCTTAAAGATTTAGTAATGCTATAATGATTCGCCTATATATACTTCACATATCCTCATCCTTCAGTTAAAGTGCAGGGCTACTCCCAGGTTATCCTGAGGAGAACCAGAAGCGCGCCAAGCTGGCAGAGGTTAACACTGAGAACAGGAAATCCCAGTCCATGTCCCCTGAAGCCCTCCCGTGTCAGCATGAAAATTATGAATATGATGTTCTGCAGGAGCAGGAGCAGCGAAAACCCGATAAGTCCCAGTGTGAAACTGGACCGGATCTTCCTGTAGCTTGAAACATAGACCCCAAGAAGGATGAGGAGGACGAACACATTCAGAATCCCAACCACAACCGCCAGGAATGTGAGCCCGGGATCTGCCATGAAATTACGGTCATGAACTTCTCTCATACATCAACCCCCTGCATCCTATCCAGTATATCCTCAAATAAGTCGTAATTCTCCTCCATTGCATCTGAAAGAAAGTACATCTTTCCGTACCTCTCACCTGACGATACTATGATTTTATTCTTCTCAAGAACACTTAAGTGATGCTGAACAGTCTTATAATCCAGTTCAAGGGCCTCTGCCAGCTGGTTGGTGTTGTATGGCCTCTCATGCAGCATTCGGATTATCCTTGCACGGTTCACCCCCCCACGTGTCGCTGCAATAAGCCACCACAGGAGCCTCTTCATGGAACCACGCTTATACCTATGGTGGTAACTATGGATAATTTTTTGGCACTGATCCATCCAGTGATTTACCTTTGAATACATGAGAGTCCACACATGATGCCTAAATTTTAATGGTGGGGGTGGGAATTCTGAAGTCCGTCAGGATCCTGCAGTGGTGATTTGCTTCACCATCAGGATGCGCCCCTCACCAGCTGTCTGAACATGCCCTTTAACGGCTTCCAGTAGATTTGGGCATGTATCAGGGTACCTATAACCATCAGAATTGCCAGTTCAGCATGCCAGTAGGTCACAGATGGATTCAGGGCAGTTTTTATACCAAGGCGTATGAATATGAGGAGGAGTATGCCTGTAAGTCCTGTCCCGGCATATCCCGCGGTCAGTAGCACGTTCCACAGCCTTCTGTACACTGAACCCTTGATGTAGCCGCTGCGCATGAGGTAAAGCGTTAGGAGATACGCCCCCACCATAATGAGGCTCACAGGTATTAAATGGTAATCTGTTTCATGGCCGCTGAACTCTCCACTGGTACCGCCTGAAACATCTCCGCTCACGTTATGTTCAGGGGCCTGATTCTGTGTCCTGTTGATTTCAGAAGTTTCTGGTGGACTGTAATCATCGCTACCACTGGATGAAGAATCCTTCTGGTCAGATGAAGAAGCTTCCCGATCCTCAGATGCTGCGTAATCGTTTGAGACTGATGTCTGTGAGAGGTCACATATGCCGTCACCGTTGAGGTCCGTGAACCGTGGGCACTGCCCGGGGTAGGGGTCGTTTATAAGACCATAGGGACATGAAGCGGCGCATGAAATGCCAGAATTGGATATTGCAGCTACGAAGGGTAAAATTCCAGTCAGAAACTTAAATCCTTTCCTCAGGTTCATCTACCAACCCCCAGGATTCTGTTTAAGCTGCCTGTGTAGCAGTGGAAGTGAAAAACCGTTACAACCACCAGTGCCAGGCCAGCCTCCACATGCCAGTAGAGAAGCTGTGAGTTCAGGGAAAACCTTATACCGTTCTCCAGAAGAAAAAGTAGGACGAAACCTCCAATTCCTGATATCAAAAACGCAATGAGTATGATCAGGTTCCAGAGGTTCACATGAAAACTTCTTCGTATTCTACCATTCCTGTAAAGCGTATAGGTTAATATATAAAGCCCTATTAATGGAAGGGTCACGTTAAAAATAGTGTATTCCATTTTAAGGTCCTCCAATCTTTTATTTTAAAATTGGACCTTCTCTTAAAAGAAATTTTTCCGAATTTACACCCAGATCTCCACCAGATTCATGGAGACCAAAGTAAAAAGAAATCCTTCCAATTACGTCCAGCTCAACAAAAAAACAAAAAGAAATTCTTAGATCCAGAACTCAGGAGATATTCAGAGATCAAAAGCGTGGATGTATGGTCAAAGGGAGTTATCGAGGATCCCCAGCCACTAATCAAGCCATTCCCTCATTGAGTCAAGGGGCGCGGTGCAGTCAAGGGATACCGGTGTGAGGGTTGCAGTGTTTTCAGCCTTCAGGGTATGGACATCTGTTCCAGGGGCGTCCCTCCCTGCAGGGTCACCATCAATCCAGTAGTAGGGCCTCCCCCTTGGATCCAGCCTCTTCTTGATGTGGACATTGTACATCCTGTCCCCGAGTCTTGTGATACGTATATCATTTCCTGAGGGGTGTGATGGGATGTTAAGATTGAGAAAATCAACACCATCAGGTAAGCCCTTCCTGAGTATCCTGGATGCAACCCTTTCCGTCAGCTCAGATGCCAGTGAAAAGTCCACATCCACATGGCCATCATGAAACTTGATGTCCCCCCTCCTCACCTGGAGTGAAACTGCAAGGGAGGGTACACCATGAACCGCAGCCTCCATTGCGGCACCTATTGTCCCTGATGTTGTAAGTTCAGATTTTCCGAGGTTTTCCCCCATATTTATGCCGGATATTACAAGGTCAGGTTTTTCATCCATCAGTTCGAATATCCCTATTATCACGGCGTCTGTTGGTGTCCCTGAAACCGCGTAGGCCTCTGAACCGTCCCTGAGTGTGACCTCGCTAACCCTTATGGGTTCAAAGAGGGTGAGGGCATGGCCTATGCCACTCTGCTGGGTGGCTGGAGCCACTATAATGGTCTCTCCAAGGTTTTCAACAGCCTTCCTGGCCGCCAGAATCCCGGATGAGTTCACTCCGTCATCATTTGTTATGAGAATCTTCATCGGTAACCATCTCTATCCTTTAATAGCATTTATATCAAATTTTAAGTATATCTTATAACATAGCTCTATTAAGTCTAACCCCGGAGGGTGGAGGAATTGAAGAAGCAGAAACTCGTGGATTTCATCGCCAAAGTCATGGAGGATTCTGGTTTCAAGGTTTACAAGGATTTCAGAACCTCCCAGCACATAGTGGACATATATGGTATTCTCCCCACCACCCTCGGGGATATAGGGGTTGTGGTGGCCTGTAAGAACTATGATGAAAACTGGAAGGTTGGTATGGACGTTTTAAAGGAAATGGAAATGGCTGCAAAGACCCTGAAGGCCTCCAAAGTCGTGATTGTTACAACATCTGATTTCTCATCCCAGGCCAGAAACTATGCCATCAAGAGAAACATGAAGTTGATAGACAGAAATGGCCTCATAAAAATTGCTGAGGAGTTTTCAAAGAAAATTCAGGTCCCTGAAGAAGAAGAGGAAGAGGATGAATACTACGAGGAGGAGGTTGAGGTATACGGTCCCCCCTCAACCATATTTCACACAGGGCACACAGGGTCCCAGCGGGGACTTCTATCAAGGAGGGAAAGACGCCAGCCCATTACCCCCATCATAAGGGGTCTTCTGCAGAACACCATCATACTCATAATAACCGTTGTGGCGGTTTCCTTCCTGATTGCAACCATACTGCAGATTGCCGCGGGCCTGGGGACAAGCATCACGGGTATCGTGAAGATAATGATTGCCGCCGCCCTCTCCTATGGTATACCCTACCTTGTTGAGGATGATGGCGCTGTTATAATGATAAAGGGGACAATAGTGTTCTTCAGTTCTCTCCTCCTCCTTGTCATACTGATACTGATCTAGTAATCTGAATAAGCGACCTCTGCAACTTAAAACTGAATAATAAGATTAGCTGACTGATCCAAAAAAATAAATGGTTATCTTCTTGAGATAACCAGCCCCGCGCCAAGGATGAATATCCCTGCCACGAGTAATCCTGCGGATGCACCTGTCTCCTGCATGGGAACCATTTTTGCTCCTGTTACCTGTTCAGGCCTTTCAGATGATTCCGTAACGTCGATGGTTGCCGTATCCTGGTTATTGCTGACATTTATATCAGGTAGATTACCCGATATGGTTGCAGTGAACTGCGCTGTTCCAGTTGCCACGGCCCTCTGGTGTACAACGAGTTTATAGACTGCGCCAGCTGGCAGGTTCCCTATAGTCCACTCACTGGTTGAAGGATTGTATGATGGATCATTGTAGATCCATGTGCCCCCATTGTCCCAGGATACCTCATGTTCAAGGTATTCAAAGGGATAATTGCTGCTCCTTGTGATGGTGACCTTCACTCCGGTTGCAGTTGATGGTAAATTGTTTGTGACTGCCACTCCCTCAAAGACCTCATCTCCAACAGAGGCGCTGTTTATAATATTTTCATCAAGATCAAGGTATTCTGCATCCACTGCAAGATCCGATGCGATCTGTACATTGTCCTCTGTTTCCTGGGCACTCACAGTCCCCAGTGCCATGAATAGCAGAGCAAGGACAAAAAATCTGTGCATTCTCACCCCCCCCTCAGTTCAGCATCGACAAAGAAAAGAAATTCGACACTCTATTTGTTTTATGTTTTTCACCGGTGATAAATGTTCTGAAAAAAATTTCAGGTGTGGGTTTTAATATGATAAAACATTGAAACTCATGGAAAATTAGCTGCTGCATTCATGAAATAAATCCAGTGGGCCGGACGAGATTCGAACTCGTGACCACCTCGGTGTGAGCGAGGTATCATACCCCTAGACCACCGGCCCCCCAGGATCCTTCAATAATCAGATGGGCCGGACGAGATTCGAACTCGTGACCACCTCGTTGTAAGCGAGGTATCATACCCCTAGACCACCGGCCCTCAGTGTGACTTTAAATTCTTACCCTATATAAAGTTTTCCGGTTATGGGGGTAATATATAAACCTTGGAGTATAACTAAGGTAGTGAATATCATTCTGAGGTTATTCTCATGTCATGCGAAGCCAGTGGAAAGATATGGTTCAACGGTGAAATGGTTGATTGGGAAGACGCCACTATACATGTACTTTCACATGTCGTGCACTATGGATCCTCAGTATTTGAGGGAATAAGGTGTTACAGGAACAGGAAAGGATCCGCCATTTTCCGTTTGCGGGAGCATGTAAGGAGGCTCTTTGATTCTGCAAAGATATACAGGATGGAGATCCCCTACACAGAGGAGCAGATATGCGATGCAATAACTGAGACCGTCCGGGAGAACGGACTCGATGAGTGCTACATAAGGCCAGTTGTCTACAGAGGGTACGGAGAGATGGGCGTTAACCCGGTTAACTGCCCTGTTGAGGTTGCCATAGCTGCCTGGGAGTGGGGGGCCTACCTGGGGGCAGAGGCCCTTGAGGTGGGTGTTGATGTGGGTGTTTCAACCTGGCGGAGGATGGCCCCAAACACCATGCCAAACCTTGCAAAGGCCGGTGGAAACTATCTGAACTCCCAGCTGGCCAAGATGGAGGCTGTTAGACATGGCTATGACGAGGCAATAATGCTGGACTACCATGGCTATGTCAGTGAGGGCAGTGGCGAGAACATATTCATCGTAACTGACGGTGAACTTCAGACCCCACCTGTATCCTCATCCCTCCTTAAGGGGATAACAAGGGATTCTGTGATGAAGATAGCCAGGGCTGAGGGTGTCCCTGTCCGTGAAGAACCTATTACAAGGGAGATGCTTTACCTTGCAGATGAAATCTTCTTCACAGGTACAGCCGCAGAGATAACCCCTGTGAGGTCCGTTGATGGTATAGAGATAGGTTCAGGTCGACGGGGGCCTGTGACAGAGATGCTGCAGAATGAGTTCTTCAGGATAATCAGGGCCGAATCAGAGGACAGCTTCGGCTGGTTAACCTACCTCTAGTATTTCAGCATTATAAGTGAAAACTTGGAAGTTATAAGTTAAAAGTTATAAGTGATTTCCATGGATGTTCTTCAGGCAATAATAATCGGAATTGTTCAGGGGCTCACAGAGTTCCTCCCAATAAGCAGCTCAGGTCACCTTGTGCTCGTACCTGAAATAATGGGTGTTAAATCCAGCCTTGCATTTGACACCCTGCTCCATGTGGGAACCCTGGTGGCTGTTGTCACCTACTTCTGGAGTGATATAGTCCACATGATAAGGTCATTCATCTCAAGTCTTACAGATATTCCCGGAGGCAATTTCAGGAATGGGATAGATGAGGATCCATATAAGAGGCTGGCCTGGATGGTCCTCATAGGTACCATCCCCGCCGGGCTTGCCGGTGTGCTATTCAAGGACTTCTTCGAATCCCTGTTCAGCAGCATAACAGCCGTTGGATTTTTCCTTATAGTAACGGGTCTTCTCCTGTGGAGTTCAGAGAGGATCAGTGCAAAGATAAGGGAAAAACTTCCTGTTGAAAAACTGGGTGTCAGGGATTCCCTCATAATAGGGGGTGCACAGGCACTGGCAATAGCCCCGGGCATATCCCGTTCCGGTGCAACCATATCTGCAGGTCTCTTCCTTGGATTTGAAAGGGAGCTTGCAGCAAGGTACAGCTTCCTTCTATCAATACCCGCCATACTGGGGGCTGCAATCATCCAGGTGAAGGATATCAGCGCAGGTATGGACCTACTGGGTGCCAGTATGATTGCAGGTTTCGTGGCATCCGCTGTATCGGGTTACATTGCAATAAAGTTCCTGTTGAAGCTCATAAGGGAAAGGGATCTCTATGTTTTCGCCTACTACTGCTTCGCATTGGGTCTCCTGATCCTCGGGGTGTCAATTCTCTGAGTTATAGGACATCCTATCCTCGTTTTTTCCCGAAAAATCACAGACGCCCAACCAGTTTCACATATACATTAAAGTCACGGCTTTCTCCTGATCCAGGGTTTCAGATCTAATTAAAGTCACAGCTCCACAGAGGCAACATGGCTGTGGAAATAGGTCCATGAAACCTGTCTCTCTGTGAATATATAGACCCACCAGGTGCTCCAGAAAACCTCAATAATGGCCGCCATTGCGAATATGATAGCGATCAGTACTATCAGGAACAGGAGCCTTTCTTTTATGGCGCCTATCAGTGGTTCTGCGGATCCTCTTGATATGGACTCCAGTATCGAAGCAATAAAAACCCTTGCGGCCTGCAGTGAGAATATACATCCCATAACCTCAAGGTGGAGGTGCACCGTACCTGCATAGATCAGAAACCCCCTGAATCCCCACGTAGATACGAGATTGTGGAGGAGCGCCCCTGATAGAACAATTACCTTCAAAACCTGAATGGTGGTTGCAAGTGTGAATATGAAAACCAGTACCTGGGTGATATTTGATACGAATATCCAGAAAGCCGTTGCGCCCAGATAGTCAATGAACTGCTCCCTGAAGCCAGGAAAAGAGGAAAAATGAACCACCATATTCCCGTTGAGAAACCCATATGGCGGTGGCATGCCAGAAGCGTCCAGAAAAAAACCTGAAATATAAAGGAGCACTGCTACCATGAGGATTGCAGGGCCCGGTATCATCCCATCCAGACCCTCCCTGCTCATGGCCAGCAGAATATCACCCCATAATCAGAGTATTGTGTTGCAGAGCTTCTCAACCCTGTTCCTTATGCTCTCAACAGATATTCCATGAAGAAGTGCCAGGAGCATTGCACCCCCAGCACCCACGCCCTCCTTGACCGAACCATTGAGGTACTCGTGAAGACCTCTGTGGGATGCCCTCTCAAAGCCGGGGTCAACTGCGTAGATATCGATTTCACCTATCTGTTCAGCGATCCTGTTTATATCTGAGGTTTCATCCTCTGCAACGAATATGGTTGTTGCAATTGCTGTGTCTGAAAAGTCGAATTCAGGATCAATTGCCTTCATGAGGGCGCATGCCGCGGTCATCTGGGTCCCCCCTGCCAGTGTTACAGGGACACTGCTTCCCATGCACATACCTGCAACGGCGGGTATCATGGGGTCACCGACTGCAGCAACAGCCCTGAATGGATCTTCACGGCAATCACCCTTTTTAAGGCCTGCGTTCCTTAGGCCCTCCATTACAACATCCCTCTTGAGATTATGGGGATTTTCAGGGAGACTTGCGCTGACCCTGAAATCAGCATCATACCCAAGGGCCGTCAGGACCCCCAGGGCGGTTGTTGTACCGGCCGGTGTGCTTTCGCCAACCACAAGGTGTTCTGTAAGTTTCGAGAGCGTACTGCCAACCATGAACCCCCTCTCATATATTCTCTCAGGATTATCCACGGCTCTTCCTGTTCTTATATCCCCCCCATGCCCTGAGTTGATGTTTATATAGGGCACGTCGGGTTTCACCGATGCCCCTGCATCCGCAACCATGAAGGGTACCTCAGCCAGTTCAAGGGAGGCCTTTGTTATAACCGCAGGTGTGGGTGCAGATTCACCCTCCACAATTGTCTGGGGTATCTCAGGAAGACACCTTGGGGCGTCATGTACTATTAGTTCAACATCAGCCGCAGGGGTGTACTCAGTCAGGTCTGGTCCGGCCCCGGCCCCTGTTATCCCCGGAATCCTTGATGTCTCGGTTGTTGCAACTGCACATATGAAGAGAGATTCCCTGTCAAGAACCCCCTCCAGGTAATCACCTGATCCATAAATCCTAAGTCCATCAAACATTTCCATTCACCTTTTCACCGATACAATAGTTATAACCGTGAATAAATAAAGTAGTTACAGTTTTGGACCAAGCACCTCAACCGGTGGTGATCAATAAAATGTTGTGTCTAGGTATAGAGGGAACCGCAGAGAAGACAGGTGTTGGTATCGTTGACGACAGTGGAAGGGTGCTCTCGCTCAGGGGCAGGCCACTCATACCTGAAAGGGGAGGCATACATCCCAGGGAGGCCGCTGAACACCACGCCCGGTGGATACCGGTGCTTGTGGAGGAAGCGCTGGAGGATGCCGGGGTGGATATGGATGAAATAGGACTCATATCATTCTCCAGAGGCCCTGGTCTGGGGCCAGCCCTCAGAACAGTTGCAACAGCCGCAAGAACCCTGGCAATTTCACTTAAAATACCAATAGTGGGTGTGAATCACTGTATAGGCCATATAGAGATAGGTAGGCTAACAACAGGTGCATCAGACCCTCTTTCACTCTATGTGAGTGGTGGGAATACCCAGGTCATCGCCTTCAACCAGGGCAGGTACAGGGTGTTCGGTGAAACCCTTGATATCGCGGTGGGAAACATGCTGGACCAGTTCGCAAGGGAGGCCGGCCTTGGTCACCCCGGGGGTCCCGTCATTGAGGGACTTGCAGCCAAGGCATCAGATTACGTGGAGCTTCCCTACAGTGTCAAGGGGATGGACATCTCATTCTCAGGGCTTTTAACGGCGGCCATAAGGAAACTGGAGGCCGGTGAAAAACTTGAGAACCTGGCGTACAGTCTGCAGGAGACAGCCTTCTCCATGCTCGTTGAGGTCAGTGAGCGTGCTCTTGCCTACACAGAAAAGGGCGAGGTCCTTCTCTGTGGGGGTGTTGCCGTTAACAGAAGGCTCCGTGAAATGATGGAGACCATGTGCAGGGAGCACGGTGTGGACTTCCATATGCCACCCCCTGAATACTGTGGTGACAACGGGGCCATGATAGCCTGGCTGGGACATCTTGTCCACAAACATCAGGGCCCCCAGAGGATAGAGGAAACATCTGTTGTGCAGCGCTACAGGACAGATGAGGTGGATGTCCCCTGGATGCGGGAGTCAGAACATGTGGTCAGACTTCAGGGAAACCTCAGGGCCAGGGGTGCCGAAGCCAATATTTACAGCGGTGAATGGATGGGAAGGCCGTGTATTGTTAAGGAAAGAATATCAAAGGGTTACAGGATCCCTGAAATCGACCATAAACTCAGATCATCCAGGACAAGGAGGGAGGCCCGCCTCATCAACCAGGCAAAGAGCGCAGGTGTACGCACACCCATACTCTTTGACGTGGATACAGAAAAGGGAACCATCATCATGGAGGAGATTGAGGGTACAAGGTTCAGGGACGCTGTTGAAAATAAGGAAATCTGTTCAAGAATCGGTGAGGCTACTGGAAAACTGCACCGTGCAGGTATAATACATGGAGACCTCACAGGGTCCAACATAATCCTCAGGGGGGATGAGGTGGTCCTCATAGACTTTGGCCTGGGCATGTTCTCGGATGAAATTGAGGACATGGGGGTGGATCTCCTTGTACTGAAAAAATCCCTGGAGAGCACACACTACCAGCTTGCATCAGACTGTTTCAGGAGCGTGCTTGATGGCTACAGGAAGTTCACAGACGCTGATATCTCATCAAAGATAGGCGAAATAGAGGCAAGGGGTAGATACACAACCAGGGACAGGGATGGGTGAGTCTTAGAAAATAAGAGAAAACCTGAAGGTGATTCCCATTGAAGGTAACATTTATAACAGGCAATAAACACAAATTATCTGAGGCAGAAAAGATCTTCCATGATACTGGAATAGAACTTGAGCATGCTGATCTGGGCTACCCTGAACTTCAGGGAACCCTTGAAGAGGTGGCCCGGTACGGTGCAGAGCATGCAGCCAGGATCATGGACGGTCCTGTTATTGTAGAGGATGCAGGACTATTTATAAGGGCCCTTAAATGGTTTCCAGGACCCTATTCTGCCTATGTACAGGATACCATTGGAAACAGAGGTATCTTAAAGCTCATGGAAAATGTTGAAGACCGCTACGCTGAGTTCAGGTCGGCTGTTGGGTTCTGCGCCCCCAAATCCGAACCCGAGGTTTTTCTAGGCGTAGTGAAAGGACGTATAGGTACTGAGGAACGTGGAACCAGGGGATTCGCATTTGACCCCCTGTTTTATCCTGAAGGTATGGATAGGAGCTTTGGAGAACTCAGTACCATCGAAAAGAACAGGTTTTCACACAGGAGCAGGGCCCTTAAGAAATTTGCACAGTGGTATACTGAAAATTATGAGGTGATTTAATGGCTCTAAAACCTGAATGGGTTGAATACTCAAACGAGGAAATCGAGGATCTCATAGTAAAGTTATACAGGGAGGGTAACTCCACAAGCAGGATAGGAATCATACTTAGGGACCAGCACGGCATACCAAGCGTTAAGGCCGTCACCGGACTCAAAATAACCCAGATACTGGAAAAACATGGTATGAATCCTGAATACCCTGAGGATCTCATGAACCTCATAAGAAAGGCTGTCAACATAAGGGACCACCTCAAGGAGCACCCCAAGGACCTCCACACAAGGAGGGGTCTGCAGATTGTTGAATCAAAGATAAGGCGCCTTGTGAAGTACTATGTGAGAGAAGGTGTCCTGCCTGAAGGATGGAGATATGACCCACAGAAAGCAGCCCTACTCGTTAAGTAAACTCCCCGACTCAATTTTAAAGAGGGGGTCAGAGGCCTCAAAACTCCTTGAGGAGCACCTGGAGAAGGGGAGCATAATACGGGTCATATCCCACAACGATGCCGACGGCCTGTCGGCCGCAGGAGTTGTTGCACGGGCCATTTCATCAAGAAACGGCCAGTTCCACATCTCCATCCTTTCAAGACTCAGGAAGGAGTTCATAAAAAAGCTTGGAAGGGAGAAGTACTCCCTCTTCTTTTTCTGTGACATGGGAAGCGCCTACCTTGAGGAGATATCAAGGCTCAAGGCCGATATCATAGTTGCCGACCATCACCAGCCCTCTGAATTTGAGGCCGATTCCAACGTTGTACACGTGAACCCCCACCTTCATGGCCTTGATGGGAGCAGGGACCTCAGCGCCTCGGGTGCAGCCTACCTGGCAACCAGGAACATCAGCAGAAATACGGGGCAGCTGGCCCTGGTTGGAGCCCTGGGCGATATGCAGTACAGTGATGGTTTCACAGGTGCAAACCGTTTCATAATGGATGAGGCGATTGAAGCAGGGGTCCTGCAGGTTCACAGCGACCTCAAACTGGCATCAAGATACACCGAGCCCCTTTACCGTTCCATTGCATACACATTCAATCCCCCTCTCCCCGGATTAACAGGGGACATTGAGGCTTCAAAAGGTTTTCTTGAGCGTATAGGAGTCTCCTATGGGATAAAATACGCTGACATCTCACCAGAGGAGAAGGACATCCTCAGGGATGAGCTATCAAGGATAAACCCCGATATATTCGGTGAGGTTTTCACTTCAAGGGAGTTTCAGCCAGCCGTTGGTGACCTGTCTGATTTTGCAGGGATTCTTGATGCCTGTGGAAAGAACCGTAAATACGGCATTGGAATAGGTCTATGCCTTGGTGAGGGTGAAGGTGCCCTTGAAGTGGGCCTTGAACTCCAGAAAAACTACCGTGAAGAGCTCATAAGGGGCCTTGCATGGATCAGGAGAGAGGGCTCCACTGTAATGGAGAATATACAGTACATTTACAGTGAGGACAGGGTCTTTAAGGGGATAATGGGGACCATAGCAAGCATATCACTCTCCCTGAAACTGCTGAACCCTGATATTCCACTCCTTGGTCTTTCAAGGATGGACCAGCATGTGAAGGTATCTGCAAGGACCACGAGACCGGCTGTTGAGAGGGGTGTTAATCTCGGGGCCGCCCTCAGGGATGCAGCATCCAGTTTTGGTGGTACAGGTGGCGGGCATGATATAGCGGCCGGTGCCATGGTACCCTACAGGGATATGGAGAGTTTCCTCCAGCTGGTGGATGAAATAACAGGTGCACAGATTAAATCGTGAGTGCTGCCATTGGTGTTGATTATGTACCTTGATGGAATCGAAGAGAAGATGTATGACGGCGAATTCGGTGAAACCATCCAGAAGAGTATGGAAGTACTGGTGGCCCTGGGTGACATCTACGGGGCTGAGAGGATGGTTGAAATATCATCTGCCCAGATCTCAGGTGTGTCCTACAAGACCATAGGAGACGCAGGCCTTGAATACCTGGAGGACCTGAGTGAGGGTGGTGCCAGGGTCAGGGTCCAGAGTACACTAAACCCTGCCGGCATGGACCTGGAGAGATGGAGGGAGATGGGTTTTTCAGAGGAATTTGCCAGGAGACAGCTCAGAATAGTGGAAGCCTACTCATCAATGGATGTTATGAACACCTGCACCTGCACCCCTTACCTCATAGGGAACGTGCCCCTCAAGGGGTCCCATATTGCATGGTCAGAGTCATCTGCGGTCTCCTATGCAAACTCGGTTCTCGGTGCCAGAACAAACAGGGAGGGCGGGCCGGGGGCCCTTGCAGCTGCAATATGTGGAAGGACACCTGAATACGGTTACCACCTTGATGAAAACAGAAAAGCCACCCTTCTGGTTGATGTGGAGTGTGACCTCTCAGGTGCAGACTACGGTGCCCTCGGTTACATTGCAGGGAGGATTGCGGGGGAGGGTGTCCCTTACTTCAAACTAAGGGGTTTGCCAGCACCCGAGGATCTGAAGGCCCTTGGAGCCGCCATGGCGTCATCAGGTGCTGTTGCACTCTACCATGTTGATGGCATAACACCTGAGTACAGGGATGCTTCCCTGGAGGAGGTGGATGAAAGGATCAGGGTGGATGCCGGTGACATATCAGAGGCCCGTGAGGAACTTTCCACCACCTCTGATAGTCCTGATTTAATCTGCCTTGGATGCCCCCACTGCTCCCTTGATGAGATAAGAAGGATAGCATCCTTTGTGGGTAAGAAGGGCGCTGACTGTGATCTCTGGGTATGCACATCTGCCGCCATAAAAAGTGCTGCGGACCGTATGGGCTACACAGATGTGATAGAGGCTGCCGGGGGGATGGTAGTATCCGACACTTGCATGGTTGTGGCTCCTGTGGAGGAACTGGGCTATGAGGTCCTTGGTGTTGACTCTGCAAAGGCAGCCAACTATGTCCCGGGTATGTGCGGCCTTGATGCGGTCTATGATGACTGGATGAATCTCCTTAAATTGTAAACTGCCTGGAATAACTGCCCGGCACTCTAACCCTTTATTTTTCTGATGGCACTTCCAAGCTGAAGCCCAATGGATGAGATATTTTCAAGGCTTATCCTGTTATAGGGCTTCACACTGTAACTTGCAAGGTTCAGTATCCCGATTATTTCCCCTGAAAACCTGATTGGAATCATTAAAATAGTTCTTATATTATTTTTACGTATTGAATCGTGTATCATGCGGTATTCGGGGGATTCAGCGGTTATATATATTACCCGCTCATCCTCAATTGATCTGCTGAAGAGGTCCGTGAATACCCCGGCCATGCACATACGGCTGAGGGTCTCGGGCAGGTTCTTCTGGACCCTGAGTTTGAGTTCCATTTCCTCTTCCATGAGGTAGATGCATCCCATTTCAAATTCAAGGGTATCTATAACCGCTTCAATTGATTTCTCAAGTATCCTGTTCTCTTCCTCATCGCTGTTTATAATCTCAGAAACCCTGTTCATTGCAAGGAGTGTTCTTATAAATTCCTCGTTCTCCCTTCTGAGCCTCTCAAGTTCAATGTACTCTGAGACCTCATCGGCAAACATTTCCACGATTTCAAGTGCCCTGGATGATATGGAGTCATCGGGTACCTCAAGTATCATGGCCCCCCTTGCCCTTTCATCTGTTATGAGGGGAACCGATAACATGAGGCCCTTATTCGAGCTCCATGAGACAGTTTCAAGTGTTTCGATGCTTCTGTATATGAAATAATCAAATTCTTCAAGTTTAATTGCTGATGGGTGGTCATAGACCCGGTTTAAACCTGATGCGTCTCTCAGGACCACTGATATCTGTTTGATATCCAGAACTCCTGCCAGTTCCTCCCTTGCAGACCCAAGAAAGTCCTCCAGGCTATCGGATGATGTCCTGAGCCTTGTGATTGTGAGGAGGACTTCAAGTTCATTCTTTGAGAATGATGAGCTTGCCATATCCTTTGCGATAATCACCCAGAAGTTATTTACAGGGCTTATAAAGAGGCTGTAGGTTCTCCTTATACCATCTCTTCCCCTGAGATCCGCCTGTATTTTACCAGGAGCATGCATTCTGCTTTCAAGAAGTATTATACTTTCCCTGTCCATGATATCCTCAAGGCTTCTGGCGCCAGGGAACATTCTCCTGAATGATTCATTGGCGACAACTATGTCAAGGAGTGTGTTCACTGTGAAAACCAGTTTATCCGGGTCATCTATTTTTCTTTCAAGTTCCAGGAGCCTGAGAAGTGTCTGGTGAATCTCCGAGGCATTCTTTATGATCTCCGGGTTCCTTGAGGTGTCGTCCCGGTACTCCACTGTCTTAACATCTGCATCCCTTGTTGGCATCCATAGTTTACTTCTGCCCACCATCCTGTAGGTCACAAGGCCCCTTGCCTCCAGGATGTGGAGGTATTTGAGTACGGTGGCCCTGCTGCGGTTTATTCCCCTGGTTATCTTATCCAGCATGCACTCCTCTGGCGGGTTCGATTCAAGGTAGGACATTATCAGCTTCTCGGTTTCAGAAAGGTTCTCCACGACCTCACCCCATTTACCTATGGTATAACCATGAATTATAATTTTATAGAAATATTTAAATATGAGTTTTTTATACTTTATTGTATAGTTATACTATAATGTTGAGGTGGTTGTATGGATTACCGTAAGATTGCAGGTGAACTCAGGGAACTCCTGCAGATGGAGGGCAGCCCCGTGGCTGTCAAACTTGTTAAGGCGGAGGAAGAAACATCAGGTCCCCGACTTGAAAAAAGGAGGCACTGCGAATTCATACAGGAGGCCAGATTAAATGGGCTAAAGGGCCATGCAACAGCAGAGGAACACCTCTGTAAGGGTGGCGCCGCCGCCATGGGCCTCTGCAGCCTTCCAGCACCTGTTGCAGATGGGAGCATGTACCACAAACTCGGAAACTACAGCACCCCTGAAGCGGCCCATGAAACCGTGAAGGCTGTGCCAATGCTAGATGAAGAATATTATGCCTCAGAGTACGCTCCACTTGAGGATGCTGACTTTGAACCCGACGTGGTTGTGCTGATACTCAAACCTGCCCAGGCACTGAGACTGAGCCAGGCATACCTCCACGAGAGGGGTGGCAGAATCACAGGGGACTACTCAGGTATACAGTCACTCTGCGCAGATGCAGTTGCTGCGGTCATCCAGAGAGGCCTTCCAAACATTACAATGGGATGCAACGGGTCAAGAAAATATGCTGGAATAAAGCCAGAGGAACTCGCAGTTGGAGTCCCTGCAGAGGAACTTGAGGGAATAGTGGATGCCCTCAGAAAATTCAGGGAGAAATGGGGGTAACCATGAGGATCAACCTCAGAGGAATAAACAGGTACGCTGCAGCCATAATCACAGACAACATCCTGAAGAATGGCCAGGAAAACATCCAGTTAATACTCAGGGAGAACTATGAAGAGATTCAAAAGGTTGCAGCCAGTTACGGAATGAATTATTCTGCTAAAAAAGGACCTGATGGTGTGGTGGTTGATATTTCACGTGGAGAGATTGAAGAGGTGGACGTCACCGGTGAAACCTGTCCTGGACCCCTTATAATCGTGGGCGAAAAACTATCATCAATGAAACAGGGGATGAGAATAAAAATAAAGTCCGAAAGTCAGGACGTTATCGATGACCTTGCGGTTTCAGCCCCTGAAATGAACGCCAGGGTGATAGAAAAATCAAAAACCCACCTTATACTTGAAAAAATAGAAAAAACTGAGAAAAAGGAATTCACAGGAAGGGACAGGGTCCTGGTTGTTCAGAGCAATGGAACAGGTAATGCGGAGAGGGCCTATGCCACATTTATATTCTCAAAGGCTGCCCTGAGCATGGGTAAGGACGTCACTGTGTTCCTTCTGATGGATGGTGTGAGCCTTGCCAGGAGGGGCGCGGCAGCAAAGGTTAAACACCCGGCCTTCCCGACCCTCAATGAACTCATGGAGGAGGTAATTGAAATGGGTGCTAAAGTTTATGTCTGCGAGATGAGCGCTCAGTTCAGGGGGCTCACAGAAGATAAAATAACAGAAGGATGTAAAATCGCCGGGGCTGCTACATTCATAACACTCCTGAGCGACCCCAGGTACGCCGTAGTGAACTTCTAGAGGTGATAGGATGTATCAGGTTATTGTGTTTGCTCTGCTACTTGCAGGGATCCCCTCAGGTTTCATAACATTCCGTATAATGGGGATGAGGATGGCACCCCACTTTGGGGTCCTCATCCTTGCGCTCATTGCAACAGGACTGAACCTTGTGATGGGTGGTGGGAATCTAATGTATCTTGCTGTGGCCCTCCAGATCCTGGCGGGTATATCAGCCTACACCCAGTTTTTCCCGGTACTCAGGGATAACTTCCAGACCGCTCCCCTATACGCATGCCATCTCAGCACCATGACCACAGCGGCGGTGCTTGCAGCTGCATCGGTCCTTGCATAACTTTAAGTCTCCTAATTTCTATTTTTTATTTCCCCATGTGGGTACCGGAAATTTAATTCTACTTTTACATCTCGCTCCAGCATATGCATTAACAGCGGATGCCATGATTAAATCATTAAATAAATTGATCACCAGATAGAAGACCATGGCAAGGTACATAGAGCACCCACTGATAAAACCAGGGACAGTCGAGGCAAGGACCTACCAGCAGTTACTGGCAGCAGACGTCCTAAGGAAGGGCAACTCAATGATAGTGGCTCCCACGGCCCTTGGAAAAACCATTGTTGCCGTTCTGGTGGCTGCAGAGAGACTGCAGAAATACAGGGGGTCCAGGGTGCTCATTTTATCACCCAGCAAACCGCTGGCCATACAGCATGAGGAGAGCTTCAGGGACTTCCTCCTCGCACCATGCACCTCACTCACAGGGAGTATAAACCCTGAGGAAAGGGTGAGGCGCTGGGATGAGTCCAGAGTCATATCTGCAACACCCCAGACAATAGAATCAGACATCCTGACCGGGAGGTACGACCTAGGCGACGTTTCACTCCTTGTATTCGATGAGTGCCACCGTGCCGTTGGTTCATACTCCTATGTCTTCCTTGCATCCAGTTACATGCAGACCGCGAAAAATCCCCTTATACTTGGATTGACAGCCTCCCCCGGTGCAGATGAGGACAAAATAAAAACCGTCTGCAGTAACCTCTTCCTCAACGAGGTGGTTGTGAAGACAGAAAAGGACCCGGACGTCAGGCCCTACCTCAAGCCCATCAGGATAGAATGGGTCAGGGTTAAGATGAAGCCTGAACTTGAGGAGATAAGGGACCTCCTGAAGAAGGTTTTAAAGACGCGACTGAAGATGCTCAAGAACCTTGGAGTTATAGAGACTGTGAGTGTGGGTAAAAGGGACCTCCTGAAGGCCAGGGGCCGTGTTCAGAACAGGATCGCGCGCTCATCAAATCCGCCAAAATCATGTTACAGGGCCATATCACTCATAGCAGCCTCAATAAATGTTGAGCACGCCCTTGAACTCCTTGAAACCCAGGGGATCCATCCACTTCACAAATACTTCACCCGACTTAAAAAGAAGAACACAAAGGCTGCCAGAAGCCTCATTATGGACCCTGACTTCACAA
Source organism: Methanothermobacter marburgensis str. Marburg (assembly GCF_000145295.1). Classification (NCBI taxonomy): domain Archaea; kingdom Methanobacteriati; phylum Methanobacteriota; class Methanobacteria; order Methanobacteriales; family Methanobacteriaceae; genus Methanothermobacter; species Methanothermobacter marburgensis. The sequence goes on along the minus strand of NC_014408.1, from coordinate 4,126 downwards.
GGGCCATGTACCTCACCCGAAAGGCCTCTGTTTCAGGGGTTGAACACCCAAAACTTGACAGGCTCATTGAAATACTCAGAAAGGAACTTGAAGGGGGAGACTCAAGAATAATAGTTTTCACCCAGTTCCGTGACACCCTTGAGGAAATATACCAGCGCTGTGTACGTGAGGGGATAAACGCCGTTAAATTTTATGGGCAGAACAGTAGAAGCGGTGAAAAGGGCCTCACCCAGAAACAGCAACGGGATATAATCAAGTCATTCAGGATGGGAAACCACGATGTTCTCATATCAACCAGTGTGGCAGAGGAGGGAATAGATATACCCTCAGTTGACCTTGTGGTCATGTACGAGCCTGTCCCATCAGAGATAAGGATGATACAGAGGAGGGGAAGGACAGGAAGAAGAAGATCAGGAAGAATGGTGGTCCTCATGACAGAAAAGACACGGGACGAGGCCTACTATTACTCAAGTATCAGGAAGGAAAAAACCATGAAGGAAAGCCTCAGGGGGGGTTCCATGAAAATTGAACTGACGCCCCTTGGGTTTCCTGAAACTGACGGTGAAAGACCATTCATCTACGTGGATTCACGTGAGGTTAACTCAAGGGTTCTCCGGGAGCTCAGGAAGATGGGGGTGGACTTTGAACTCAGAACACTCTCTGTGGGTGATTATCAGGTCAGCGATGACACTGTGATTGAAAGAAAAACCACCCAGGATTTCCTGGGGTCAATTATGGATAAGAGACTTTACCGGCAGGCCAGGAATATGGTGGAAAACTTCAAGCACCCTGTGATGATAATAGAGGGTGAGGACCTCTACTCGGGCTTCATGAACCCCGATGCTGTGAGGGGTGCCCTTGCATCAGTTGCGGTGGACTTTGGAATACCCATAATCCCCACAAGGTCCCCTGCAGATACGGCTGCAATGATAAGGAGGATAGCCCTTAGGGAACAGAGGGAGGGAAAACCTGACATGCGTATCAGGACAGACAAGAAACCCCTCACCCTCCAGGAAAAGCAGCTCTTCATTGTGGAATCACTTCCTTACATTGGATCCAAGTATGCCAGAAGGCTCCTTGAAAGTTTCGGTTCTGTTGAAGCTGTTATGAACGCATCAGAGAAGGAGCTCATGGAAGTGGAGGGAATCGGTAAAAGGATAGCATCCGAGATCAGAAAGGTTATTGAAGCAGAATTCAGGGATTCAGAAAAAATGAGAGGGTGATCAATTGCGTATAATCATGGATGAAAGGGGTAAAAAGTACCTCCTGAAGGCAGGGGAGGACTTTCAGACTGACATGGGGATCATCCAGTCCCGGATGATAGAGGAGGCCAGACCAGGGGATGTTCTCAGAACCCACCTTGGAAGGGAGGTTTATGTCCTTAAACCCAGCCTCTCCGATTACCTTGAACTCATGGAGAGGAGGTGCTCCATACTCCTTCCCAAGGACATAGGGATGATCTGTGCATACACAGGAATAGTGAACGGCTCAAGGGTTGTTGATGCAGGTACCGGTGCGGGTACAGTTGCAATGTACCTGGCAAATGTGGTGGGTGAATCAGGGCATGTTACAACCTATGAGATACGGCAGGACTTTGCAGAGGTTGCAGAAAGGAACATCAGGGACTTTGGATTTAAAAATATTGAGGTAAAAAACAGGGACATAAAGGAGGGTATAGATGAGGATGACCTTGACCTGGTATTCCTTGATCTTCCCCAGCCCTGGGAGCTGATGGAGGATCTGCATGAATCCCTTATTAGAGGAGGGTGGGCTGTTTTCTACAACCCATACATTGAACAGGTAAAAATTCTGCACAGGGTCGGCTCAAAGCTGGGATTTGCAGATATGAGGACATCCGAAATAATTGAGCGTGAAATTGAGGTCAGGAGGCAGGGTACGCGCCCCAGGACCAGAATGGTTGGACACACAGGATACCTCACATTCATGAGAAAGGTCTAGAGGGATTTGATGTTTGAAAATGTTATCTCAATAAAGGACTTTGGAAAGGATGATATAGAGTTCATTCTGAGGGAAGCAGAAAATATGGAGCCAGTTGCCTCTGGAGAAAGGCCCTCCAGCGTTCTTACAGGAAAGATACTTGGGATGATGTTCTATGAACCATCAACAAGGACACGACTTTCATTTGAAACTGCAATGAAGAGACTGGGTGGCAGTGTGGTTGGATTTGCAGATACAGGCGCGACATCCGCTGCCAAGGGCGAAAGCCTAACTGACACCGCAATGATGCTTGCAGGCTACTCCGATGCAATTGTTATAAGACATAACCTTGAGGGGGCTGCCCGTTACATCTCAGACATTGTGGATGTCCCTGTTATCAACGCAGGTGATGGGGCAGGTCAGCACCCCACCCAGACCCTCCTTGACCTCTACACAATGAAGAGGTTCTTTGGTAAAATAGAATCCCTCAATGTTGCACTTGTGGGTGACCTGAAGTATGGCCGGACAGTGCACTCACTGGCCTATGCACTTGCTGTTTTCGGTGTGAAAATGAGTTTTGTATCGCCCCCCGAGCTCAGAATGCCCGACAGTGTCATACATGACCTTGAAGGTAGTGGTGTCGAGGTTACAGAGACCGAGAGGCTAGATGATGTTATAGATGATGTGGATGTCCTCTATGTTACAAGAATACAGAAGGAACGTTTTCCTGACCCTGAGGAATATTCAAGGATCAGAGGGGCCTATCATATAGACAGGGACATGGTCGCCGGTAGGGATCTCATCGTCATGCACCCACTTCCAAGGATAGATGAGATATCCCCTGAGGTTGATTCGCTTCCACAGGCGATGTATTTCAGGCAGGCGTTCTACGGTGTGCCTGTGAGAATGGCTCTTCTTAAGATGCTGATAAGAGAAAGATCAGACTCCCCAGAGTGAGTCCTCCAGGAGTGAAGTTTCGCACTGGAGGTCTATGATATTGGTGCGTCCCTTTCCCCTTCCCCTGGAGACGGTGTTGGTTGATATGAGTCCAAGCATTTCGAGTTCATTTATGAAGTCAAATATTCTTCTGTATGAAACTGAATCGCCCTTTGATATCTCCTTGTAGACCTCATAGAGCCTTCCTGAGGTTATCTCCTCCTTTCTCTTTGTGAGGTAGAGTATTGCCTCAAGGACCCTCTGCTGCTGGCTGGGCAGTGTCAGTATGATGTCTGTGATTTTGTTGTGCTCTATGTAGTCCTTGGCTTCCCTCACAAAGTCCCCCTTAACCATATCAGAATCCCTTTCATCTGCAATTTCACCTGCTGTCCTGAGAAGGTCAAGGGCATACCTTGCGTCACCCTCCTCCTTGGCTGCAAGTGCTGCGCAGAGGGGTATTACATCGTCATCAAGTGCACCCTCCTTAAAGGACAGTCTGGATCTTTCCTCAAGTATATCAACAAGTTGCTGGGCGCCGTAGGGTGGAAAGATTATCTCCCTGTCCCTCAGACTGCTCCTCACGCGTGGTTTTATGAACTTTTTAAATTCAACATAGTTACTTATGGATAGTATAGAGACGTTATCTGTCCTTGTGAGGGTGTAGAGCAGGCCGTCACCATCATTCCTCAGGAGTATGTCTATCTCGTCAAGGACAACAAGGAGTATCATGTCCTGGCCAAAGGCATTTTTCTTGAACATGTTCCTGAATGTGTTGACTATCTCGGCCTTTGTCCAGCCACGGTAGGGGACATCACGACCAAGCTGCTGGCAGAGCCTTGCTATGACCTGGTACTCTGTTGTGTAATCTGTGCAGCGGATGTACTCCGTCCTTATGTTAACATCACAGTCCCTTGATGCCTCCTTGAGCTGTTTCATGGCGAATTTGGCAACCGCAGTTTTCCCTGTCCCTGTTTTTCCATATATTGTGATGTCCGGTGGTGTGACTCCATTCAGTGCTTCAACCCAGTACTTGGCTATTGAACGTATCTGTTCCTCCCTGTGAGGCAGCCTGTCAGGTAGAAACCTGTGGTCAAGATATTTTTTATCCTTAAAAACAGATTCTTTGTCCCCTATCTCATCAAAAATGTTCATAGTACCACTTCAAATAAGGCTTTAGAGAAAACTGCTGCTTGAATTTATTATGAAGTCCTCAAAACTGGAATGATAATCATTTCAGGTTTTTGAGGTTTCC